>NZ_JBEAID010000043.1:0-42887 GCF_040064585.1 Klebsiella sp. CN_Kp113
CTGGCCTTCGAAGGCGTGATATTTCCTGCGCACCTCGCGGAAGTACGCCGCGATGTTCTCAAGCTTCAGGATATCCAGCCCGGTGTCATGTTTTGTGCCTGCCAGCGTCGCCACCAGGGCCTCGGTGGCCGGGTGGCCGTAGGTAGCGCTCATGGAAGAGATGGCGGTATCGACGCCGTCGACGCCGGCCTCGATGGCCTTCAGCAGGGCCATCTCCGCCATCCCGGTGGTGGCATGAGCATGCAGGTGCAGCCTGACGTCATAGCGTTTTTTGATTTCGCTCACCAGCTCGAAGGCCGCCATCGGGGTGAGAATGCCGGACATGTCCTTAATCGCGATGGAATCGACGCCGGTCTCCAGCAGCTGTTCGGTCAGGTCGAGCCAGGTCTGCAGGGTGTGGGCCGGACTGGTGGTGTAGGAGAGCGTGCCCTGGGCGTGGGCGCCGTGGCTGCGCACCGCCTGCAGGGCGGCCTGCATATTGCGCGGGTCGTTCATGGCGTCGAAGACGCGGAACACGTCCATGCCGTTTTTGACGGCGCGCTCGACGAAGCGCTGCACCACGTCATCGGCGTAGTGGCGGTAGCCGAGCAGGTTCTGGCCGCGGAGCAGCATCTGCAGCGGGGTCTTCGGCATGGCCTTTTTGAGCTCGCGCAGGCGGACCCAGGGGTCCTCGCCGAGGAAGCGGATGCAGGCGTCAAAGGTGGCGCCGCCCCAGCATTCAAGGGACCAGTAGCCCGCGTCATCGAGGGCGGCCGCAACGGGGAGCATATCGTCGAGGCGCAGGCGGGTGGCGAAAAGGGACTGGTGGGCGTCGCGCAGGACGACATCGGTAATGGCAACGGTCATGGATTCCTCCGTGAATTAAGGGTTAAGTCGGCGATGGTGGTGGATAGCGGCGGCAATCACCGGCGCCAGGCGGGCGAAGTCGTCAGCGGGCGCGGCGGCGGGTGCGGCCTTCGGCGCGGTAGCCGGTTCGGGGAAGAAGCGGTTGACGGCGGCGGACATGCCGCGGATGGCGAAAATCAGCAGAAACAGAAACGCCAGCACGAACCCCATGCCGAGAAACATCAGGGTGAAGCCTTCACCTAATAGCAGTGCTGCATCAGTCATAAAATAGCCTTCGGGCAGGAGGCACGATAATGATGTTATTTATCCCCGTCATCTTTCAAATTGCTTCTTTGTTGGCCAGCTTCGTTCCCCCCAGTCACTTACTTGCGTAAGCTCCCGGGGATGTAATGAGGGACATCCATGTCCCTCACCAGAGGCAGCCTTTGGCTGTTCAAATTCGTTCCAGACGAATTTGTCTCTCCCTTGCCGCCTCAAAGCAACTCGAAATCTTTTGGGTATATAACGAAAATAATAAGGGTGGATTTCCCTGGACCGCCCGGTCAGAGCCCTTGTTTATTATCGTCATAAACATCACGCCATCATTATCGTGCGAATGATATCATCCAGATTATTTGATAAAGCTTACGTTCTGGCATATTTCATCAGCGACTATCTCTTTACGCTGATTGAAAATAACTTTGTTCTGTTCAAACAGGTTATTACCATGAGTATCAATAGAAACAATTAACGGGCCAAACTCTTTCACCCGACATACCCACAGCGTTTCCGGCATACCGAGATCGCGCCACTGCGCATCTTCAATTTCTTCCACGCACACCGCGGCCACTACCGCGCAGCCGGCCGGGAATACGCAGTGCAGCGCTTTATGCTCCGCGCAGCCCTCTTCAGTGCCCTTGCCCATACCGCCTTTACCAACAATTAATTTCACGCCGGTCTTTGCAATAAATTCTTTTTCGAATTTTTCCATGCGCATGCTGGTCGTTGGTCCGACGGAGACCATTTCAAACTTATCGTCTTCGCCTTTAATCGGACGGACAATAGGCCCGGCGTGTAAAATAGCGCCGCCGCTAACATCAACGGGTAATTCGCGGCCACCTTCAATTAAGCGACGGTGCGCCACATCACGACAGGTAACAATATGGCCATTGAGATAAATAATATCGCCAGCCTTAATATCGGCTAAATCTTCATCTTTAATTGGCGTAGTAAGGATTTTTTTCGTCATCAGAAATTCACTCCGCTGTGAGACATAATGGTGTAGTTCAAGTCTTTATCAAAAACGATATGCCCTTTCCGGTGTGACCAGCAGCCCACGTTCACCGCCACCCCAATGGTAGAAGGATGACGCGCGGTGTTTTCAATATTCACGCCCATAACGGAGGTATTACCGGACATCCCCTGCGGCCCAAGGCCAATTTTGTTAATACCGTCTTCCAGCATTTTTTCCAGCGAGGCCGCACGTTCATTTTCATTATGCGAACCGATCGGACGCATCAGCGCTTTTTTCGACAACAGCGCCGCCGTTTCAACGGAGGTCGCCACGCCCACGCCGACCAGCAGCGGCGGACACGCGTTCAAACCGTAGCTGGTCATCACGTCGAGAACAAAGCGGGTAACGCCTTCATAACCCGCGCCCGGCATCAGCACCATCGCTTTCCCCGGCAGGGAACAGCCGCCGCCAGCCATATAGGTATAAATGCTGCACTGGTCAGAATTGGGGACAATCTCCCAGAACACCGTCGGCGTGCCTTTACCCACGTTTTTGCCGGTATTGTATTCATCAAAAGTCTCAACGCTGTTGTGGCGCAGCGGGGAATCCACGGTCGCTTTAATCACCGCTTCACGCAGCAGCGCTTCCAGCTCGCCGATCAGCGGGAAGTTCGCCCCGCACTCCACCAGAAACTGAATCACGCCGGTATCCTGGCAGGAAGGGCGATCCAGCTCCTTTGCCAGACGCTGGTTCTCAATCATGGTCATAAAGATGACGTCAGCCAGTTTACTGGTCTCTTTTTTATGCAAATCTTCCAGTTTTGCAGTGACGTCATCAGGTAAGACTTTGCCGGTATACCCCACAAATTTGGCCATCACATTGGTCATATGGGATATCTGTTCACTTTTGCTCATACAGGCTCCTTAGTCAGGACAGCTTCCGTTCATTACGGATGAAAAGGGAAAAGGATTGGCAGCAGAATCAGGCTGACAATGGTGGAAACGATAATCAGAGGGATGCCGGATTTGGCGTAGTCGACAAACTTATAGCCACCTGCCGACAGCACCATCATGTTGGCTGGCATACCGATTGGCGTAGCGTAGGCGCAAGAACTGCCGATAACCGTCGCCATTAGCACCGCACGAGGATCGGCGCCCATGCCCGCGGCAATCGACAGGCTCACCGGTACTAACAGCGCGACGGTCGCGGTGTTGGACATGAAGTTAGTCATAATGATGGACAGCGCAAAGACCACCACCAGCAGCATAAACGGCGAAGAGTTTTGTCCCAGCATGCCAATCACGTGATCCGCCACCAGTTTTCCCGCCCCGGTCATTTCCAGTGCTTTCGCCAGCGCCAGCGTGCCGCCGAAGATAAAAATGGTCTGAGAATCAATGGCTTTATAGGCCTGCTTTTCTGTAAGTACGCCGGTAACCACCAGCACCAGCGCGCCGATACAGCCTGCTACCGCCAGACTCACACCGGTCTGCTTTTCGAAAATCATGCCGAGGATCGTGGCGATCAGAACAACCAAAGAGAGGATCTGCTTCCAGCGCGGAACGTGGCTGTAATCGCGCTGTTCACCGATGCTGCCAACTGCACCGCTGTTCGGGTGATTGGGCAGGAATTTATAGCCGATGGTCAGGAAGTAAATAACGCCGCAAATCAGCATCGGTAAACCGACTTTGGCATATTCAAAAAAGCCAAAACCGCTACCAATATTCTGCAAAGCTGACTGCGCAATCAGGTTGCCCGGCGCGCCAATCAACGACAGGTTACCGCCGAGCGCGGCGGCAAAAACCAGCGGCATCAGCAACCGGGAACGGGCAAAGCCTGATTTCGCCGCCACGCCGATAACGACCGGGATCAGTACGGCTGCGGTACCGGTATTGGAGAGAAAACCGGACATCACGCCAACCACGACCATAATGGTAAAAATCAGCTGTTTTTCCGTTTTCGCGAAGCGCGTAATCACGCCCCCCACCTTATTCGCCATCCCGGTTTCAAATAGCGCCCCGCCGACGATAAACATGGCGACGAAGAGAATAACGTTGGTGTCGATAAAGCCGGCGAAAGCCTGCTTGAGATTGAGCACGCCGGTAAGCACCAGCGCGACGCAAACCACCATAGATGTGACCGCGAGGGGGATTTTTTCCCACACGAACATGGCGATAGCAAACACCAGCAAACATAGGGTAATGGTAATCGGTTCCATATTTATAGTTATCCCATCAATGATATATGATATTGTATCCAATATTGACGGGGGGGAAATTATTCCCATACAAAGAGTAAGTCAACGCGTTTTTTTCGAAAGCTTCAGGATTGAGATCTTTATCAAAATCTTGCGAAAGCAGTCACTTATCGAAACTTATTTATGAAATGAATAAGTAAGGCGCCTGCAGCGGTCCTACAGGCGATGCGATCAAGCGGAAGGTTCTTCGACGTAGCGCGTTAGCATGTTCTCCATCGAACGGATGATATGCTCGCGCATTCGCTGGCGCGCCAGCGCTTCATTATGCTGCTCCAGGGCCTGTAAAATCCCCTTGTGCTCGCGGATGGAAATGATCGCGTACTCTTCCTCAGTGACCTTATGCCCCATCGAAAGCCCGTTCCACATATTGCTGAGCAGCAGCTTCATTTTGCCATTTCCCGCCGCGTTCCATATCTCCATATGAAACGCCTGGTTCAGGTCTGAATATTCAGCTGAGTTATTTTCCGCCAGCGCTTTTTCCGCAGAGTAATGCACTTCGGCAATGCGCGAAATGTCCGTCCCGGGACGACACGCTTTAGCGACTGCTTCACTCTCCAGCAGCGCGCGAATCTCATAATGCTCGCGGATCGTTTGTTCGTTAATTCCCAGCACGACCGCCCCTTTATTGGGCCGGACTTTAATCAGCCCATCCGCAGCCAGTATCTGAAACGCTTCACGCACGGGCATACTGGACACGCCGACCATGGTGGCGATCCCTTCAAGGGTAATTTCTTGCCCTTCAACTAAATCTCGCGACAGTATAGCTTTACGTAATACTGCCGCGACCTGCTCTTTCGCTGAAAGAAGCTTAATTTTCCCTAATCGAGGCTTCTGCACTTTCCCAATCCTTCATGTGTTGACGCATTATTTCTGCCAGAGAGAGGAAATAACGCTGCGTTTCCTGCGCGATCTCGGCGCGATCGCCCTGACGAATAGCCTCCATCAGAGAGCTGAGTATTTGCGCCGACTCCTGATTATCCTCTTTCAGATACAGAATGACATAACCGATATAACCATCCAAAAACTGCTGATAAATCTTTTCCAGATAGCGATTATCAATATAAGAAATGAGCGTCTCGTGGAACGCCAGCTCTCGCGCTCGCTCACCGGAATGCCCCAGCGCGCGGGCGCTGGCCGCCAGCGATTCGCCCGCCGCTGCGGGTACCAATGAAAAAAGCTCCGTTGCCATCACCGCAATGGCCCGGAAAATATGGCTGACGTGGTCAGGCGCCAGCCTGGCGACCTGCATATGGCGGTTTGGCAAACGCACCAGAAACCCTTCCTGCTCAAGGGCCTGTAGCGCTTCCCGAACCGGCATACGAGAAAGCCCCAGCTGTTCGGCAATACTCTCCTGCGCGAGCTCATCCCCCGGTTTCATGCTACCGGAAAGGATCTCGTAACGGAGCATTTGCGTAATGTGGTCCCTGGTCTGCTTTCTTTCGATTTTTTTCACAACGTCCTCGTTTGTTACCGCTCAAGACGCGGGGAGTTTAGCAGATTTACCAGCAGGTTGAGTCATTCAGGGGTGGGCGAAAGCCATAAAAAAAGCCGGAACCCAGGCTCCGGCTTTTCTTTTCATGAAACGTTATTTATTCACAAAGTCTTCGCCAAGGGCGATATCTTTCTTCAACGTATCCAGCATCCCCTCCAGCGCCTGCTGCTCAAACGCGCTCAGCGTGCCGATAGACTGACGCTGCTCTACGCCATTTTTGCCTAACAGCAGCGGCTGTGAGAAGAAACGGGCATATTGACCATCACCTTCAACGTAGGCGCATTCCACTACCCCTTTCTCTCCCTGCATGGCGCGAACTAAGGAGAGACCGAATCGCGCGGCGGCCTGTCCCATCGAGAGCGTTGCTGAGCCGCCACCGGCTTTTGCTTCCACAACTTCAGTACCGGCGTTTTGAATGCGCTTAGTCAAATCGGCCACTTCCTGCTCGCTGAAGCTGACGCCCGGAATTTGTGACAATAAAGGAAGGATAGTCACGCCGGAGTGGCCGCCAATCACCGGAACCTCAACATCTAATGAAGATTTGCCTTTCAGTTCGGCAACAAAGGTATTCGAGCGGATAATATCCAGCGTTGTGACGCCAAAGAGCTTGTTCTTATCGTAAACACCGGCTTTTTTCAGCACTTCTGCGGCAATCGCCACGGTGGTGTTCACCGGGTTGGTAATCACCCCGACGCAGGCCTGCGGACAGGTTTTGGCGATTTGCTGTACCAGATTTTTCACAATACCGGCATTAACATTGAATAAATCGGAGCGATCCATGCCGGGCTTACGCGCTACGCCCGCGGATATCAGCACCACATCAGCGCCTTCCAGCGCAGGGGTGGCGTCTTCGCCGGAAAAACCTTTGATTTTTACATCGGTAGGGATATGGCTTAGATCAACCGCCACGCCCGGGGTTACCGGAGCAATGTCGTACAACGAGAGTTCTGAACCTGAAGGCAGTTGGGTCTTAAGTAGTAGGGCAAGCGCCTGGCCAATTCCACCAGCGGCGCCGAGGACTGCAACTTTCATCCTAAACTCCTTATTATGGTTAAAATAGTCTTTCGTTACTCCGTCGCCTGGACCTTAATTCACAAGATGAACAATTACAATAATTATGGCTGAAGAATGCGTGGTCGTGCGCAGCGATGCAGCAGCTTCGCATTTTCCTCCCTGAGACTGACCATCCAGCAAAGCGTAGTACCGGATCGACTGTTGGTTACAATACACCCAGCGCATTGAGCAGAACAACATCATTTAATAACATTTCATTTACTTTTGTGGCAATTTGCGCGCCGTGACGAAAGCATGTTCCTTATTAGGGTTTTTTGCTAAAATATGCGCCCTTCATAACATTATTTACGCTTCTCCCCTGCGGATTATTTGCATAAAAATGCATGTTTATGCATAATGATGTTGTTTTTACCACCATAATTGGGTGACTTATGCGTAGTTCGGCAAAACAAGAAGAACTGGTTAAAGCGTTTAAAGCGCTGCTTAAAGAAGAGAAATTCAGCTCTCAAGGTGAAATCGTTCAGGCCCTGCAAGAGGAAGGCTTCGATAATATCAACCAATCGAAAGTCTCACGTATGCTCACCAAGTTTGGCGCCGTACGCACGCGTAACGCCAAAATGGAAATGGTTTACTGCCTGCCCGCCGAGCTTGGCGTCCCGACGACCTCCAGCCCGCTAAAAAACCTGGTGCTGGATATCGATTATAACGATTCGGTCGTGGTTATTCATACCAGCCCAGGCGCAGCGCAGCTGATCGCCCGGCTTCTGGACTCCCTTGGCAAAGCCGAAGGGATTCTCGGCAGCATTGCGGGTGATGACACTATCTTTACCACCCCGGCCAGAGGTTTTACCGTTAAAGAGCTGCATGACGCCATTCTCGTCCTGTTTGAGCAGGAACTCTGATGCCCTTCCCTCTGGTTAGCGCCGGAGGGTATCCCTTCAAAAAATTATCATTTCTTTAACATTTTGTGTGTTTTTCCGCTTCTATACATTCATTTACGTGATGAAACCGGCTTAAGCGCACAAAAGATCAAATTCACCTATCCTTATGATTTTATTAGCCATAATGACCAAGCATGGCGAAGAAAAGACATTTCTAATTCTTATATGTTATAAAAAAGACATTTCTTTGTAATTATTTACATGAAAAACAATTAGCAAGGTATTAATATTTTCAGTGATTAGTGTATACTTGATTTTGTGATGAGGGTCACGAAACAAAGACCCCCAACAAAAAGATTCGACGAGGTGAATATCATGAAAATCAAAACCACTGTAGCAGCATTAAGCATCCTTTCCGTTCTGTCTTTCGGCGCCTTCGCCGCTGACTCTATCAACAGCGAACAGGCTCAAGGCCGTCAGGCAATCGGCACCGTTTCCGTCGGCGCGGTAAGTTCTTCCCCGATGGATATGCACGAAATGCTGAACAAAAAAGCACAAGAAGAAGGTGCTTCTTCATACCGCATTATTGAAGCACGTACCGGTGACCACTGGCACGCAACGGCTGAACTTTATAAATAAGATTTAACGATTGTCGGTCATTAACTGAAACAGAATCTCTCCAGCGGCCCCAGGTTCATTAAGCCTCCCGCCGCTGCAAATATTAAGGTTGGAGAAAAAATTATGAAAAGCGCAATTATCATCGCATCCCTGGGTCTGGCTTCCGTTCTCTCTTTCGGCGCAAACGCCGCCGTTAATCAAGTGAACGCCGAACAGGCGCAAAATCTGCAGTCCATGGGCACCGTTTCCGTTTCTCAGGTAGGCAGCGCGCCGATGGATATGCGTCAGGAACTGGCGGCTAAAGCTGAGAAAGAAGGCGCCAGCAGCTACCGTATTATTGAAGCCCGTACCGGCGATAACTGGCACGCTACGGCTGAGCTGTACAAATAAACCCTCGTCGTCTTATCCGACGACTTGCCCCCGCTCCGTCGGGGGCTTTTTTATGACTGCCGCACATTAAAACGCAGCTCCCCTTCCAGCTCCTCTTCCGCCTCATCAAAGAGCAGAATTAACGCGCCGAAACGCCGGCGCTGATTATCGCTTAAATGAATAAACTCAATCTCCAGCGGTAAGGGTAACAGCCCGGCGGTCACGGCTTCCCACAGAGAATCCAGGTTATTCACTTTCTCACGCGCTAAAGCAAAGGTACGAGAAAACTCACGATAAAAATCCTGCTGCTCAGCTATTTCATCAAAATCAAAGGTATAGGTAGTCATTGCCCGCATCCCGTCCACACCTGCAACTTTTCATAGCCCGGTCATCCCGGCGTGTAGTTCCACTCTGACGGCGGAATTCATACTCTGAGCGTTAAGTATAGCGATAAAAAAACCGACGCTTCGGCGTCGGTTCTGGCGGCTAGCTGTTGGTTAACACATGCTGGTACTTATGCAGCATCTCCACCAGCCTTCGTACCGGCTCGGTCACCTGTGGAGAGGCTTCCCAGTGCTGTAATTTTTGCTGGTAGATATCCAGTTCATCAAGCAAGCGGGCAAAATAGTAGCGGCGTTTATCATCACTACTGGCTGAAATGACGCGATCCGCGGTACGTCGCAGCTGCCGGTGAAAGGCCGACAGATCGTCATTTATCGGTACCGGCGCATCGCGCAGACGCTGATGCGCGATAATCAGGGTCAGCGCCAGACGAAAGCGGGCGATATCGCCAGGGAATTTATTCAGCAACAAAAAGAGCTGACGATACAGGGCCGGCAAGTGGTTCTCTTTACGTCGCGCCATATTGGTGGTCAGCGATGATACCGCCGCCGAGACAAACTGGTTGAGCAGCACGCGGCCGGTGCGGGCCTGCGAATTATCACGCACCAGCAGGATCACCATCAGCGCAAGGAAGCATCCGACAATCTGGCCCAGGGCACTATCAAGAAACTGGTTGAATTCAAACTTCATCGGATTGTCGAGCACCAGAATATTAATGGTGCTGGCCAGCGCCCCCAGCGAACCGAGCCGCCGCTTTTGTACCTCGATGCCGATAAAAAAGGCCATCACCGCCAGGCTGATACACAGCAGCAGCATACTTTGCTGCGTCGCGGGCATAATCACGAGGAAAAACAGCGCCCCCAGCGGTAACGCCGCCAGCGTGCCGTAGAGGAAATCGATAGCTACCATCCGCGGATTAGGTAAACGCATCGCTAAGGCCGTGACAACCGCAATCATGACCATCGCCCCGCTTCCTGAAGTCCAGCCGGTCCACAGCCAGAACAGCGTACCGAGGATACAGGAGATAGACGTACGCCAAAAGTTGACCATCGCATGGTGCCGCTCGGCGGATTCCGCCTTCACCACCACTTCGCCTTGCAGCACTTCCTCTTCAATACGGCTGATTTTGGTATTGCCGACCACGCCCCGCTTCAAAAGCAGATAGCGCGTCGCAGCGCCTACCCAGCTGTAGATCGTCACCGGCGTATTGTGCTCTCCCTTCCAGGTCAAGAAGCGGCGCATCCGCTTTAGCTGGCGGTGCACGTCCTGCACGGTCTCGACCGGTTCAGCAAACAGCTCGCGGTAATCATCCGTCACCATCTCAGGCCGGGTATTCTGAATCAAATAGGTTTCACAGGCCTGAGTAATTAAGGTCAGAGAGAGGGTATTGATCGCCTTCAGCCGCTGATTCACTTTTGCCCAGCGCGAGGACTCCATGATCAAGTTGCCGCGCATCCCTTCAAGCCCGTTGGTACGACGCACCAGCGCGCTCCATGCCTTATCGACGTCATCTTTATCACCATGCGCCACGCAAAGCTGCATCAGGCGATAGTGATCGATCAGCAGATTATCCAGTTCAAGGTCGATCTCTTTTTTAATCGAACGCGGAGAAAACAGCAGGTCGGCCACAATGGCGCTGACGATACCGATGACAATCTCACTGCATCGCTCAACGGCGAACTGCGGCGCCAGCATCGGCTCTTCATGAATAGTGATAATAATGATAAGCGCGGTATAGCCCGCCAGGCCCCAGGCATAGGAGTTCTCAACCCGCACCAGCGAGGAGATCCAGGTGCAGAATCCGGCCCACAGGCAGCATACCAGCACCATCAGCAGCGGGGCGCGGATCATCAGGATGATGATCGCCAGCGCGGCGATACAGCCGATAAAGGTGCCGGCGATACGCAGCATCCCGCGATAGCGGATCGCCCCGGAGTAAGGCTCCCCGCCTGCGGCAAACGCCGGGCCGGCAGCAACGATGGCGGCGGTAAGCACCGCCCAGCGCGGCGTTTCCAGCTGAAAATGAAAACCGACGAATAACGCCAGCACCACCGCGCAGGCTAACTTAACGGCGAAGCGGAGATGCCGGAGTTCGATGGTGAAGATCCCCATGGCGATTAACCGAACTCACGCAGGCGCATCGCCAGTTTCTGGAAGAAGTTTGCCTGGCGAGTATCGCGATCCTCTTTACCTGTAATCACCACCGTCGCGGTGGTACCCGCAGGCCAGAGATTGCCCTGCTGTTGATCGAGGCGAATACGTACCGGCACCCGCTGTGCCAGACGTACCCATTCAAGGTTAGAATCAATAGAGGCTAGCCCTTTTGAATCGCTGCTGCTGCTGGCATTGGTGACGCCTGCAGCAATGCTGTCGACGGTGCCCCTGAGGGTGTGTACGCTTCCCAGCGGGGTAATTTCAGCACGAAAACCGGGGCGCACGCCCTCAAGCTTGGTCTCTTCAAGATAGGCCATAACGTAGAAGGTATTCTGCTTCACCAGCGCAACCGCGGTGGAGCCTCGGGTGATAAACTCGCCGCGGTAAACGTTCAGGTTGGTCACCCAACCGTCGGCCGGGGCGCGAATCACCGTACGTTCAAGGTCAAGCTTCGCCAGGTCGCGACTTGCCGTCGCTTTGGCTAATTGATGCTCAACGGTTTGCAGAACGTTATTCGCCTGGTCTATCTCTTCCCGGGACATGGCCTGGACGCCAAGGCGGTTACGACGGCCGGCTTCGACGCGTTTCTCCTGCGCCAGAGTCTGATAGTAGGAGACATCGGCTTCAGCCTCGGCTAACGCCTTCTGGTAACGCGGCTGGTCAATGACGAACAAAACCTGGTCTTTCTTAACCAGTTGGTTATCCTTGATATTCACCTGCGAAATCAGGCCGGAGACATCGGGAGCGATGGCCACAATATCCGCACTAAAACGCGCATCGCGCGTCCAGGGCGAGGCGGTGTAATACACCCATGCGCGAAAAATCGCCATAAATGCAAGGATAACCAGTATCACAGTGATTGCGGTACGGAGGATATTTCTTGTTAGTGTTTTCACATCAACCTCAAACGAACAAACGTGATATCAGATAAAACAGGCAGCAATATAGCGCGGTATTAAACAGTGCCGGGTGCCAGACAAAATCATAGATGCCCGTTGGAACCAGCAGGCGGTGCACCAGCCAGAAGATGGCTAGCGACAATAGCAATTCAAAGAAGATCGGCGGAAACGACAAGCCGAAAATCACAATGACAGGAAACAGACTCATGATGACCTTGATAAGAAGCGTACAGGTGATATGCGCGATGCGTTTATTATTAAGCTAACTATATAGTAACGTAACAATTGCGGTCTTATCTATAATGTGTGATCTAAATCACTTTTAAGCCAGAGTGAATAATGGAACGATTAAAACGCATGTCCGTTTTTGCCAGAGTGGTCGAATTAGGTTCATTCACCGCCGCGGCCCGCCAGCTCCAGATGAGCGTTTCTTCCATCAGCCAGACGGTAGCCAAACTGGAAGATGAACTGCAGGTTAAGCTACTCAACCGCAGTACGCGCAGCCTTGGCTTAACAGAAGCGGGAAAAATATATTATCAAGGCTGTCGGCGAATGCTGTTCGAAGTCCAGGATGTCCATGAGCAGCTGTACGCGTTTAACAATACGCCCATCGGTACGCTGCGCATCGGCTGTTCTTCAACTATGGCACAGAATGTCCTGGCTCGCATAACCGCCGATATGCTCAAAGAGCACCCGGGTCTCTCAATCAATCTGGTCACAGGCATTCCCGCGCCGGACCTGATTGCGGACGGCCTGGATGTGGTTATTCGCGTGGGAGCGCTGCAGGATTCCAGCCTCTTTTCCCGCCGCCTGGGCTCCATGCCGATGGTGCTCTGCGCGGCAAAAAGCTACCTTCAGCACGCCGGATGTCCGGAAAAACCGGCGGATCTCGCCAGCCACTCGTGGCTGGAATACAGCGTCCGGCCGGATAACGAATTTGAAATCATCGCTCCGGAAGGGATTTCAACCAAGCTGATCCCTCAGGGCAGATTCGTCACCAACGATCCGATGACGCTGGTGCGCTGGCTGACGGCAGGCGTCGGCGTGGCTTACGTTCCGCTGATGTGGGCGATCGAAGAGATCAACCGCGGCGAACTGGAGATCCTGCTGCCGAGCTACCAGTCCGATCCGCGACCGGTATACGCGCTGTATACCGAGAAAGATAAGCTGCCGCTTAAGGTACAGGTATGCATTAATTACCTGACTGAGTATTTCGTCGGGGTGGCGAAGATTTACCAGGGGATGCACGGCCGGGGGATTGCCCGCTAGCGGCCCGAGCCCGCCACAGAGGGTAAGAACAGATTATCGGGCCCGGCATCGGAAATAATCTGCGTTACGTCGCGGAGATTGCCGATACGCACCTCGCCGGAACGATCAAATTTGCTTTTGTCGATTAATAATAGCGACTGTGCCGCCCGTTTCAGAAGCAGCGATTTGTAGGCGGCATTATTGGCGCTGGAATCCCAGAGTACGCCATCGTTATCGATCCCCTCGCAGGAAAAAATAAACAGATCGATCTCCAGCGATTTGACCTGAGAGAACAGCGCCGGATTAACGTAATAACCATACTGACGCAGGAGCTGCCCCCCGGCGCTGATCAGCTGGATCCGCTCACGGCGGCCCAGCTCTACGCAGACCGGATGGCTATTGGTAAACACCGTCAGGGTCATATTCGGTAGCTGACGCGCCAGAAACCAGCAGGTTGAGCTGGCATCCAGGGCGATCGTCATTCCTTCATCAATCCACGCCAGCGCCGTACGCGCGATATCAGATTTATGGGCATAATGGCTTTTCACGCGGCTATGAAAAGGCTTCTCGCCGTTGTGATTGTTACGCTGGAGAACGCGCGCCTGCCCGTGGCTACGCTGAAGACGCCCCTGCTTCTGCAGCTCGCTCAAATCGCGACGAATGGTCTCGATACTGACCTGCAGCAGATGGGACAACGCTTCGGTGGTTAAGGTGTGATGCTGGTTGAGTAGTTCGACTATCTGCTGCTGACGCGCGGCTTTCATCGCGACTCCGCGGAGGTGATTTGCGCTTTCGCCGCGGGCGAAAGCGCCTTGAGAAGTATCAGGCGGTACCGCCGACGGTGAGTTTATCCACTTTGAGCGTTGGCTGACCGACGCCAACCGGTACGCTCTGGCCCTCTTTGCCGCAAACGCCGACGCCGCTGTCCAGCTTCAGATCGTTCCCCACCATCGAAATCTGCTGCATCGCTTCGATACCTGAACCGATAAGCGTCGCGCCCTTCACCGCTTTGGTCACTTTACCTTTTTCAATCAGGTAGGCTTCAGACGTGGAGAAGACAAATTTCCCGGAGGTGATATCCACCTGACCGCCGCCGAAGTTCGGCGCGTAGATGCCGTAATCGACCGATTCGATAATCTCCTGCGGCGTAGATTTCCCCGCCAGCATGTAGGTGTTGGTCATACGCGGCATAGGCAGGTGCGCGTAGGATTCGCGACGACCGTTACCGGTTGGCGCCACGCCCATCAGCCTGGCGTTGAGCTTGTCCTGCATATAGCCTTTGAGAATGCCGTTTTCGATCAAAACGTTATACTGGCCCGGCGTGCCTTCATCATCAATGGCAAGGGAGCCGCGACGGTGAGCAATGGTGCCATCATCCACTACGGTGCACAGCTCAGAGGCCACCAGTTCGCCCATATGGCCGCTGAATACCGACGTCCCGCGACGGTTAAAGTCACCTTCCAGGCCGTGACCGACGGCTTCATGCAGCAGGACGCCAGGCCAGCCCGCGCCCAGCACAACCGGCAGCATCCCGGCAGGCGCCGCGACGGCGGTCAGGTTGACCAGCGCCATACGCACGGCTTCTCTCGCCCAAACATCCGCGCGAACGTCGCCATCCTGCGAGTCCAGGAAATAGTCGTAGCCAAAGCGGCCGCCGCCGCCGCTGGCGCCGCGCTCGCGTTTGCCATCCTCTTCCACCAGCACGCTGACGGAAAGGCGAACCAGCGGGCGAACGTCCGCCGCCAGCGTGCCGTCGGTGGCGGCGACAAGAATTAACTCGTAGACGCCGGTCAGGCTGGCGGAAACTTCCTGCACCCGCTTATCGGCCGCGCGGGCGGTTTTATCTACCCGGCGCAGAATATCCAGCTTATCTTCCCGGCTCATACTTTGCAGCGGATCGATGCTGGTATAGAGGGAACGATGTTCCACCCCACCAAGGGTATGCACTTTACCATCCCCATGGTCGCGTACAATGGTGCGGGCCGCCTGTGCGCTCTGTTCCAGCGCCAGTCGACTAATCTGGTCAGCATAGGCAAAGCCGGTTTTTTCCCCGCTCACCGCGCGGACGCCAACGCCCTGGTCGATATTGTACGAACCATCTTTAATGATGCTGTCTTCAAGAACCCAGGACTCGTGATAGCTCGACTGAAAATAGAGATCGCCGTAATCCAGACGGCGCTCGGCCAGCTGGCCAAGAATGGTAAACAGATCCTGATGATTCAGGCCGTTTGCCGACAGTAATTGTTCACTTACCAGGTTCAGACTCATCGTTTTGCTACTCGTTTGTTGCCGCCTCAGGGGCGGAAATAAAAAAGGCTATCTATTGAGAGTGCGGTAATTACGCACAATCGTCAAATCATTGCTTTTTGTCGCTCCGCGCCTGGCGCAGCACTTCGTTAATTTGCGGCTGATCGATAGGACCGGTGATGCGATAGCGCAAAATAGAGACCTTGTTCCACAGCGGCCCCAGTACCTTACTGGCCGCAAAGACCGCGGCGCCGATAATCGGGTTAACGGCAAAGGCCGCGGCGACGCCCACGGTCGCAGAAATCTCCGGCGCGACCACGGCCTGCATATCCAGCTGACGACGCACGAGATCCACCGACCCCTTCATGGCGATATCCGCTTCCAGACCATCGACCAGCGTATCGTCGGTATGCAGAACGCCGTCTTTAATCCACGCCGTACTGCGAATGGAATCAAAGTAGAACCCTTCGCTGAACGTATCGCTAAAGTCGAAGCGCAGCTTGCGCAGCAGCGCGTCAACGCTCAACAAACGCAGAAGCTGGCCGGCATGACCGGTGCTGAGGTCGGTAAATTCGCCTTTTCCAAGACGGCTTTTGAGGATCCCGTTAAGCGAGGCAACGTCGGGCTGCCACGGCGGCGCACGCCAGTGCAGGTCATAATCAATATCAAACGACGAACCTTTTACCGGCGTGGAGACGCCGAAGAAGTTCACGAAATCGTCGGTTTTATTGCCGTGCAGCTTACCTTTCAAAGAGGTTCGTACGCCCGCCGGCGCGCTCACCCATACGCCATCGGTCGTCAGACGGCCAAAACCGGTATCGACCAGTCCGTTCGCCAGCGTCAGGGTATCGCCGCGAATATCAAAATCCCCTTCGATACGGCCATATTTTTGCCCCCACAGCCAGCACTCGGCGCAGCGAAGCTGAAGGTCCGGCCAGCCGTGGAAATCAATGTTGGTATCGGCCAGCGGGGCGCTGCTTTTTTCTGTACCGCGGCTTTTCGCCGCCGTTGGGTTGTAGTAGAGATAGCGAACGGCCGCCAGCCACGGGGCGTTCTTCCGCATCGTCAGGGTTGCGTTGACTTCACGCCCCTGGGCTTCGATCTTCGTTCCCCCGGCATCGGGCCGGGAGACAAGGCTAACGTTATTCCAGCTCTGCCCCGCCATCGTTAACGCTGGCGTTCGCAGCGTGACCTGCTCCGGGAAGACGAGATTACTGCTGACGTCATTCGCCGCTCCGCCCTGGAACAGCGCCAGCCACTGCGCGCCATCCATCGGTGGCATATTCAGCTCCACGCCCGGCTGCTCGGGAAGCGGAGAAACGGCTTTACTGTCCGTGGTTAAAATAGCGCGGTCCAGGGTCAGCTTATGACCCAGCAGCCAGCGGCTATTAATATGATTCTTCGCCCCCATGGACCCGGCCAGATTAAAACTGCTTAAGCCGCCATCGACCTTAATTTTTACCGGCAACGGCTCCCCGGCCTGCTTATCTAACGGCGCAGGTAAGTGACTACTTACACTCTTCAGGTCAGCGTTGAGGTCAACCTTATAGGCCGCGCTACCGCGATACGGAAGCTCAATCGCGACTTTTCCGTCCCAGGGCACGCTGCCGCTCAGGGTGCCGTCCAGGGATTTCGGCAATAAACCGGTACGCGCAGGCTGCCAGCTGGCGTTCATCCCGACGTTCACGAGAAATGCTTTCGCGCCTTCGGTGGTCGAGAAATCAAGATTCAGCGGCTGATTAAACCAGCTCGCGCTCATCGGCTCGCTTTTCAGGTCGCCGTTTACAAAGCTGAATTTACCGCTCAGGTTCTGCAATGTGGTATCGATAGGCTTGATAAACAAGCTGTTATTGTTCAACCGGACATCACCTTTAGCGGTGGTCATCTCGCCATCCAGGGGGATATCAAGATGTAAGCGAGCGCTAACATTACCGTCCAGCTGGAGCTCATCCAGCGCCGCGCCCAGCGTCTCTTTCAGCGGCGTCTCGTTAAAATAAGGGCCAACCTCTTTACCCGGGCCGTTAACGTCGGCATCAATCAGCAGCTTTTCTCGCGAATAGTCGGGAATCACCGCATCGAGATTGCTGGCGGTCACATTGCCGAGCATCGCCTTATCGGCCTTCATCCATAGCCCATCATTGATAAAGTTAAGGTCGATATTAAGCCCGGTAAGCGCGGGCCAGTCAGGCTGAAAGGCAAAGGTGGCGTTCTTGAGCGGCACCGTGACCTGGAATTGCCCCTCATTATGCTTGTACGGGAAAAGATGCGGGTTACCGCCATAAGCCAGCGTAGCATCGGTGGCCTGACCGCCTTTAATGGCTCCGCTGAGGTAATCCACCAGCGCTTTGCCCATCAGATTTTCCGGGAAGTAGCGCCAGGCCTGTCCGCCATCGTTGGTACTGATACCGGCCAGAATACCGAGCCAGGGTTCGTCGCCCTGCGGCTGCAGATAGCGGAACCCACCGCGAGCGCGAACGCCGGTAGCCTGTACGTCAATATCGCGACCATCGAGCATAAAACCCTTGTCATTCTTCACCCAACTGAGGGTCGCATCGCCTTTGGCGATCTCCAGCGGCGCACGAAAGACCGTTTCATAGGGCATTTTCGCCTGCGTCATGCTGGCATGCAGAGTACCGTTTTCTACGCTCCCGGCAATGTTGCCGGAGAAATGCTCAGCCCCTGGCAGCAGCTTCCACTGCTTCCAGGACATGTCGCTCCAGTCCGCCCGGAAGCGCGTTTTTTCCGCCATTTGCAGCGGAATATCCAGCGCCAGAAGATTGATTTTGCCGTCCGGCTGCGTCGTACGCCAGATTTCGCCCAGCGACGGAGCCAGTTTATCCGCCATCGGCTGCAGCCCGGTCAGACCGCTAAGGTTAAGGTTGCTGGCGCGAATGCGCAGCTCATCGCTGCGTTGACCATTTTTTCCGCCCACATCCTGAGCCGGGATCCACGCCATCGACAGCGCGCCGCGCGGCCAGGGTTTGTCATCCATCGAGATGCGCGTATCAGGGATGTGAAAGCCCCAGCTTTGATTATCGCGATAGATGTGCGCCGTCAGATTATCAACCGACAGATGGTGCTTCTCTTTATCGCCCTGCCAGCTGGCGCCGCCTTTTTTAAGCCATACATCGCCGCTGGCGACATCGCCTTTGTCGATAGTCATCCAGCCTTCCAGGCTAAACCGCGCGCTCTGCAGGGCGATGTTGTCCTGCATCCAGCGCCCAAGCCACGGCTTAACGTCGATATCATCCGCCTGAAGCCAGACGCGCCCCTTATTGAGCAGGCCGTCTTCATCGCGCAGGTCCATTCGCACCTGCATCACGCCGTGCTGGCCGGTCAGGCTGCTGAGGCTAAGCTGCCCCTCCGCGCGATGGCGATTTTTACCGTTCAGCCAGGTAAGCTGCGGAATGGTGAGCTCCGCACGCTGGCCGGAGATGGTCAGAAAGCTCAGATGGCTATCGCGAAGAATAAAGTGATCGAACTGGCGGAGGAAAAGATCGCTGATACGGTCGGTTTTCAGCCCTTCACCGCTATTATTCGTTTGAATGGGGGTATTGGTATGAACCTGCAGCTGCCAGAAGGTCAGATCGCGAAACTGCCAGCGCATATGCAGCAGGCTTTGCCAGACGTCGAGCGCCAGGGTGACGCGTTTAGCGGAAAGCTCGCCGCCATCATTCAGGCCGGCCTTAACATCGCGGACATCAAGCGTCGGGCCAAAAGTCTGCCAGCTGGCGACAATATTTGAAGCATCGACCGGTACGCCGGCCATCGCGGAGACTTTTTCCAGCACCTGCGGACGCCAGCTGTTTAACTGCGGCAGAACGAGACGCAGACCGCTCACCAGCAGTGCGACGACAACAATCAATGTTGCCACGGTGAGCAGTAATATCCCGGGCAGTCGCCTCACGCATCTCTCCTTGTCAGCCTGTTACGCGTCATCCTTTTGCCCGCCTCTTTATCCCGACATCAGCAAGCAAAACGGATGATTACATCATTACTACATCAAACTGCTCTTGATTATAGAGCGGTTCAATTTGCACTTTGACCTGCTTACCGACAAAGATCTCGACTTCTGCCAGCGCGTGCGACTCTTCCCCTTTCAGCGTTTCCGCTACCGCAGGAGAAGCATAGACCAGGAACCGGTCGGAATCGTAGGCATGGTGCACGCGCACGATTTCGCGCATGATTTCATAGCACACCGTTTCCACCGTTTTCACCGTACCGCGACCGTGGCAGGTAGGGCACTCATTACACAGCACATGCTCCACGCTTTCGCGAGTACGCTTGCGGGTCATCTCTACCAGCCCAAGCTGGGAGAAGCCGTTGATGCTGGTTTTAACCCGGTCTTTGCTCAGCGCCTGCTCAAGAGAGTGCAGCACCCGACGGCGGTGATCTTCATTGTTCATATCAATGAAATCGATGATGATAATCCCACCGAGATTGCGCAGCCGCAGCTGGCGGGCAATCGCCTGGGTCGCCTCAATATTGGTATTAAAGATAGTATCGTCAAGATTACGGTGACCGACGAATGCCCCGGTGTTGATATCAACGGTGGTCATCGCTTCCGTTTGGTCAATGATCAGATAGCCGCCTGATTTCAGTTCAACTTTGCGTTCCAGAGCGCGCTGGATTTCATTTTCCACGTCAAAGAGATCGAAAATCGGCTGACGGCCGCTGTAGTGCTCCAGCTTGCTGGTCATCTCCGGAATATATTCGGCGGTAAACTCCAGCAGCGATTCGTAAGTCAGACGAGAGTCAACGCGAATCCGGTCAAGATGCGCATCGGCGAAATCACGCAGCACGCGCTGCGCCAGCGCCAGTTCGCCGTACATTTGATATCGGGTCTGCTGGCGCTTTTTGCGTTCCATCACTTTTGTCCAGACGCGCTTGAGATAGGCGGCATCTGCTGCCATCTCCTGCTCATGAACGCCTTCCGCCGCGGTACGGATAATGAATCCGCCCTGCTCGTCACAGTATTCAGAGACCACTTTTTTCAGGCGTTCACGTTCCGCTTCGCTTTCAATACGCTGAGAGACGCCGACGTGCGAAGCGCCGGGCATAAAGACCAGATAGCGAGAGGGAATGGTGATATCGGTGGTCAGGCGGGCGCCTTTGGTACCGAGGGGGTCTTTCACCACCTGCACCATTAAATCCTGCCCCTGGCGCACCAGCTCGGAGATATCGCGGACGGCGAACTGTTTTTGCTCTTCGCCCGCCACGCACTCGGTGTGCGGCATAATATCGGAAGCGTGCAGAAACGCGGCCTTATCCAGGCCAATATCTACAAAAGCCGCCTGCATTCCCGGCAGCACCCGACTGACACGACCCTTGTAGATATTGCCTACTATTCCGCGTCGCGCTTCACGCTCAATATGAATTTCCTGAAGTATACCGCCATCAATATAAGCGACGCGCGTTTCTGATGGCGTTACGTTAACTAATAATTCAGCAGTCATCTTTATCCCTTTTCTTCACGCAGTGAGTTAAAGTTACTTAGCAACTCATACGTTTCCACCAGCGGTAAGCCAACGACGGCGTGATAGCTGCCATTTATCTTCCTGACGAAACAGCCACCCAACCCCTGAATACCGTATGCACCTGCTTTATCTAAAGGTTCGCCGCTGGCGACATAATCGGCGATATCCTGCCCTGAGAGCACGCGGAAAGTGACCTCCGTGACCACCAGGCAATCCAGCGTCTGCCGCTTATCAGCCAGCGCCACGGCGGTCATCACCTGATGAGTCTTTCCGGAAAGCATGCGTAGCATCTCGGCGGCGTGCCCGCCATCGCGCGGTTTTTCCAGCACTTCACCGTTAAGGATGACAATGGTATCCGCGCCTAAAACCGGGAGATCGCGCGGTGCCAGCGCGACGCCAGCCTGGGCCTTTTCGCGCGCCAGCCGGACCACATACTGCTGGGCGCTCTCCTGCGGGCGGCGCTGTTCCTCAATACCGGGAACCACGCGCTCAAAAGCGAGGCCAAGCTGTGTCAGCAGTTCCTGCCGACGCGGAGAACCTGAAGCAAGATACAGAGTCGTCATATCAACCTTATTGCACCGCAAACTGCTGGCGCACTTTACGCATCAGCAGGAAAATCCATGGCCAGAGCACACCGTTTACTACACTACTCCAGAACACTTCCGGACGGAAAGAGACGTTGATCACTAAAAACTCTGCCCAGAAAACAATGATATCCACGGAGAGGGATAACATGACCACCACCAGCGCCTGTTGCCAAAGCGCCAGGTTGCGGAACAGTTGATACTTCAGCGCAACCAGATAAGCCACAATACTTAATGATAGTGCGCGAACGCCAAGCGTCGACCCGCTGATGAGATCGAGGATCGCGCCCATCACAAAGCCTGTGCCAACGTTAACCCGGTGGGGTAGCGCGAGGATCCAGTACAACAGGATAAGCAATACCCAGTTTGGCCGGTAGACGCTAATGTCCGCCGGCCAGGGCATAATCTGCAGCAATAGTGCGATAAGAAACGAGAGCCAGATAACCCAGCGTCCCTGGCTACGGTAACTTGCCACTATTGCCCTCCTGCTGGCAGAGGCTGCTGTGGCATACCGGTTGCCGGCGCGGGCATCTGCGGCCCCATCGCATCCGGCGCAGGCAGAACCTGCGGCATCATCTGCATCAGGCGTTCATTCGCTACGCGATGAACCTCTTCCGGCGTCATCGGATTCGCGCCGTTGCGATCGGCTCCCCACAGCAGCAGCAGATAACGCAAGCGCTGCAGACCGGCAGTCGGACGCGCCTGAATCACCGTATACGCACGCTGCGTATCCAGCTTAACGGACGAAACCACCCCGACCGGATACCCTTCAGGGAAGCGGCCGCCGAGACCCGAAGTGACCAGCACGTCGCCGACGCGAATATCGGTATTGGCCGGCAGATGTTCCAGCTGTAAATCGTCAGTACAACCGTTGCCTGCGGCAATGACGCGAATATCGTTACGCAGTACCTGAATCGGTAACGCATGCGTGGCATCGCAAATCAGCAGCACGCGGCTGGTCAGCTTCGCGACCGCGACCACCTGACCCACAACGCCTTTATCACTGATAACCGGCTGGCCTTCGTAGACGCCGTTAACGCTGCCTTTATCGATAACCACCTGATCGCTATAGGGGTCGTTAACCGTTGAGATGACCTGGGTCACCATTTTTTGCTCGTCCTGGCGCAGCGGAGAGCCCAGCAGCTCGCGTAGACGCGCGTTCTCCTGTTTGTACTGACCCAGCATCAGTAAGTCGCTGTTCTTGAGCAGCAATTCCTGACGCAGCGCGCGATTTTCCAGTTCGAGCTGATCGCGGGTGGCCAGCGTTTGCGAAACGCTATCCAGCAGCTCCCGGGGACCATTAGAGACAAAGTAGAAAGGGCTGACGGCTGTATCCATATACGTTCGAATTTGGCTGAACGTACCCAGGCGGCTGTCGGCGATTATCACGCCAAGCGCCACCAAAACCGCCAGAATAAGGCGAATCTGTAGCGACGGGCCACGGCTAAAAATTGGCTTCATAGGCTATGCGTATTCTCGTGTCAGTTAAGATCGGGGCAGCCGTAGGCCAGCTACCCGGATCTCAGGCTGACTACTCTTCGCTGAACAAGTCGCCGCCGTGCATATCGATCATTTCCAGTGCCTTACCGCCGCCACGAGCGACGCAGGTCAGTGGATCTTCTGCAACTACGACAGGGATTCCTGTCTCTTCCATTAACAGACGGTCAAGGTTGCGAAGCAGAGCACCGCCGCCGGTCAGAACCATCCCGCGTTCGGAGATATCGGAAGCCAGCTCCGGTGGGCACTGTTCCAGCGCGACCATCACCGCGCTGACGATACCGGTCAACGGTTCCTGCAGCGCTTCGAGGATTTCGTTGGAGTTCAGAGTAAAGCCGCGCGGAACGCCTTCAGCAAGGTTACGCCCGCGAACTTCGATTTCGCGGACTTCATCACCCGGATAAGCGGAGCCGATTTCGTGCTTAATGCGTTCTGCGGTCGCTTCGCCAATCAGGGAGCCATAGTTACGACGGACATAATTAATGACGGCTTCGTCAAAACGGTCGCCGCCGATACGGACAGAAGAGGAGTAAACCACGCCGTTAAGGGAGATGACCGCCACTTCAGTGGTACCGCCGCCGATGTCCACAACCATTGAACCGGTTGCTTCGGAGACCGGCAGGCCTGCGCCGATCGCAGCCGCCATCGGCTCTTCAATCAGGAAGACTTCACGGGCGCCAGCGCCCTGTGCGGACTCACGAATCGCGCGACGTTCAACCTGGGTCGCACCAACCGGCACGCAGACCAGCACGCGCGGGCTCGGACGCATAAAGCTATTGCTGTGCACCTGTTTAATAAAGTGCTGGAGCATTTTTTCGGTAACGAAGAAGTCGGCGATAACGCCGTCTTTCATTGGGCGAATAGCTGCAATGTTGCCCGGTGTACGCCCAAGCATCTGCTTCGCTTCATGACCCACAGCGGCGACGCTTTTCGGCGATCCGGCACGATCCTGACGAATGGCCACAACGGAAGGCTCATTCAATACGATGCCTTGTCCTTTTACATAAATCAGGGTATTCGCGGTACCCAGGTCAATGGACAGGTCATTGGAAAACATGCCACGAAATTTTTTTAACATACTAAGGGATAATCCTGAAAGCTGGGGCGGAAAACAAAATCCGCTTACTTTACCAACCACGCGCAGCAGCGACAAGGCGCAAAAATCATCTGCTGCGGTGAAAATTAGTGCAGTTCGTTACCTTTGTTACAAATTTGACTGAGTCCGTCCAACGCAGAAATCTTCAGCAGCGCTCCGCGCTTGAATCTGCAACCTGTCAAAGGTCATTCACTGGCATTTACATTGCGACAATCCGGCAGGTAGACAAGCACACCCCCATCACTATGGCGCGCATTATTCTACGTGAAATCACGCTAAACGGCAGATCAAACAGAGTATCTTTGCGAATATTTTTTCACATTTGTGTCAAGTGGCTGTGAGGCGGCAAAAAATTCCCCCTGGCCACCGGTAACACCGCATTGAGACAGCACCTGCCACTCGCTTCGGCTGAGTACGCCGGTTGCGAAAACCTGAACCGGCATTCCTTTACAGGCTTCTACCAGGCTCTGCACCAGCAGCTGATTTTCACTGCGTTTTTCTATATTGCGCGATAACCCCGAATGCAGCTTAATCACTTCAACATCGAGCTGCTTGATCCAGCTGGTTCCAACCAGCGTCAAACCGGCCTGAACCACGGCAATTCGAATACCTAAAGCGTTAACCAACCGCATAACCGGCTGCAGGCGGCCGATATATTGACAAACATCCGCCTCTGCAAGTTCAAAAATAATACGTCGACGGTGCGATTTTTCGCATTGCATCAAAGTATCGCGCAGCCAGCGCTGGAATCGAGGGCGGATCAAGGACTCGACCGTCACCTGCAGCGCGAGGTTTTCTTCCGGCCAAAAGCCTAAAAACGGCAGCAATCGCGTAATTTGCAAACGGTCATACTCCTCCGCCAGGCCAAACTGCAGCACCATCGGCATATATTCGGCCGCAATCACCTCTTCCTTACCATCATAAAGACGGCACATTAGCTCACGATGATGTACGCGACCATCACGAGTGACGGCGGGTTTCTGGTAAAGTCGCGGGCCGCCGCGGCTAAGCATTTGCTCGATAAGCGTACGCCAGCGCACGTTGCCACGCCCTTTCTCCGGCAGAGAATCGTCATAGACGGCCCAGCTGTTGCTGCCCTGCAGCACCGCATTACGCGTGGCCGCTTCCGCATGCTCCATTACCTGGGCCGCCGTTTGTCCGCTGCGGAAAGCGCAGATCCCAATATGCATCATATCGTCACGATCGAGAATTCGCGTCGGCGGCAGGGCATCCATGGCTTTCAGGAGTAACCCGGCAATGCTGTCCGCCTCTTTCAACGTGCGATGCGGAAGCAGGACGGCAAAATCGCTGCGGTGGTAGCGAGCCAGCAGTGCGCCAGGGTAGCGCATAATAAAAGTGGAAAGCATATTGATCAGCGTAAAGTAGTGCTCTTCGGTCGCTGCGCGTCCCCAGTTATCGCGCAGCAGGTCGAAATCCGGCAGGCGGATCATCATTACGATGCCGTATGACCCCACTTTCTCCTGATCTTCAAGCAGCGTCGACAGCTGATTATCAAAAAATAATCGGTTACTCAGCCCGGTTTTTGAATCCTGCGCGACATAGGAACGGATCAGGGTATCCATACGGCTTCGCTGATCGCTGGCGAACTGAAGTTCGGATAGCAGCATATCCAGCGCGCTACTGGTATTCGCTGGCCACTCGTGTACCGACCCTCGCACCTGCGGTCCGCGTTCGCCATTAAGAATACGCGCAGTGCGGAGTTCCAGTAGCTCCTGGCCCGCCAGCTGGCGACGGATCCAGCGTACGGAAAAAAAGATAATCAGCACCATAAAACCAATGGCGATGGAGAGCGGCGCGGTGATGTGCAGTGAACGGAAGTAATTGGCCATCGGATCCAGGTACACCAGATGGATTGCCATACCGGGCTGCTTGAGCGACGGTACCGTGATATCGCGAAACTGATTGCTGCTACCTAAAGGACGATAGTTATCGGTGCGGGAATGGCTATAGACCGATTTGCCATTAAGCTGAAAGTCAACGCGCGTCGCGTCGATCGGCGTCATCAGCTCATCCATCTGCGGTTCAATCTGGTCAAAAGACATAGAGACCAGACGGTTATCCAGCATGGTCGCCACCGCCTGAACGCGGTTGGTCATTTTTAGCTGAATGCCGTTGTAAAAACTCAGCGAAGCGCCAATCAGCGTGACAAAGATCGTCAGGCTGGTGAGTAACGTGACAAACGCTGAGAATTTCGTCGTTAATCGCATCCCTGTGTTAACTCCGCGTGTGAATGACTACCCGATAAACATCCGGGCTCCTGTGCTGGCGCCTAAACTAAAGTAAGCACTAACTTTCTAAAGAGCGACGCATACTATCAAAGCTGGCGCATCTGGCAATTTATTGCGTTACATCGGTGTAATAATGCCGTTAGCGAGTATAGTCTGCAGAAAAAATTTTCCAATCATCCAACCTATGAGGACCGGCGCATGCAGGCTTTAATCTTAGAACAGCAGGATGGCAAAACTCTCTCTTCGGTGCAAACCATTGACGCCAGCCAGCTGCCGCAGGGGGATGTGACAGTGGATATCCACTGGTCCAGCCTCAACTATAAAGATGCGCTGGCCATCACCGGTAAAGGAAAAATTATCCGCAACTTTCCGATGATTCCTGGCATCGATTTTGCCGGTTTTGTCCACAGCAGCGAGGATCCGCGTTTCCACGCCGGCCAGCAAGTCCTGCTGACCGGATGGGGCGTGGGGGAAAACCACTGGGGCGGACTGGCGGAGCGCGCTCGCGTTAAAGGCGACTGGCTGGTGGCGATGCCGCAAGGCCTGGATGGTCGTAAAGCCATGGTCATTGGGACCGCCGGTTTCACCGCGATGCTGTGCGTGATGGCGCTGGAAGACGCCGGGGTTCGTCCGGAAGATGGCGAAGTCGTGGTCACCGGGGCCAGCGGCGGCGTCGGCAGCACCGCGGTCGCTTTGCTGCATCATCTCGGGTACAAGGTGGCGGCGGTTTCCGGGCGCGAAAGCACCCATGAATATCTTAAAAACCTCGGCGCGCAGCGCATTCTTAGCCGCGATGAGTTCGCCGAAACCCGCCCGCTGGAAAAACAGCTGTGGGCCGGTGCCGTTGATACCGTTGGCGATAAGGTGCTGGCAAAAGTGCTGGCGCAGATGAACTACGGCGGCTGCGTGGCGGCCTGCGGTCTGGCAGGCGGCTTTGCCCTGCCCACGACCGTGATGCCGTTTATTCTGCGTAACGTGCGCCTGCAGGGCGTTGATTCGGTGATGACGCCAGCCGCGCGCCGGGCCGAGGCCTGGCAGCGTCTGGTGCGCGATCTGCCGGAATCCTTCTATGCGCAAAGCGCGACGGAAATCTCCCTCGCCGAAGCCCCTGAATTTGCCGATAAGATCATGACCAATAAGATTCAGGGGCGCACGCTGGTTAAAATCGCCTAATCTGCAATTTTTCGTGACATATTCGCAATAACGCTCCGCCTCCGTCATGCTAAGAAAAACGCACGACGGAGGATGCCATGAAATCCAAAAAACTGACGGAAGCCGACGTAACGGCAGAATCCGTTTTTATGCTGCAGCGTCGCCAGATCCTGAAAATGTTGGGAATTAGCGCCACCGCTCTTTCCCTCTCACCCTCCGCGCAAGCTGACCTGCTGGATTGGTTTAAAGGCAACGACCGCCCGCCGGCGCCGGCAGGTAAAGCGCTGACGTTCGATAAACCGGCGCAATGGCAAAACACTCTCACGCTCACGCCGGAAGATAAGGTATCAGGCTACAACAACTTTTATGAGTTCGGCCTGGATAAAGCCGATCCGGCGGCCAATGCCGGAAGCCTGCGCACTGACCCCTGGACGCTGACAATTGGCGGCGAGGTGGCAAAACCCCTTACGCTCGATCATGACGACCTGACCAGCCGATTTCCGCTGGAAGAGCGAATTTACCGGATGCGCTGCGTCGAAGCCTGGTCGATGGTGATTCCCTGGGTCGGCTTCCCGCTGCATAAATTGTTATCGCTGGTCGAGCCCACCAGCAATGCGCGCTACGTCGCGTTTAAAACGCTTTATGCGCCTGAGCAGATGCCGGGTCAAAAAGACCGTTTTATCGGCGGCGGGCTGGCGTATCCCTATGTCGAAGGGCTGCGGCTCGACGAGGCCATGCATCCTCTGACGCTGCTTAGCGTAGGCGTGTATGGCAAAGCGCTGCCTCCGCAAAACGGTGCGCCGGTCCGACTCACCGTGCCCTGGAAGTACGGTTTCAAAGGGATTAAGTCTATCGTCAGTATCGAGCTGACGCGTGAACGTCCCCCCACGACCTGGAACCTCGCCGGACCTGAGGAGTATGGCTTCTACGCCAACGTCAATCCGCATGTCGATCACCCCCGCTGGTCGCAGGCAACTGAGCGCTTTATCGGCGCAGGCGGCGTACTCGACGTCAAACGCCAGCCAACACTGCTCTTCAACGGCTATGCTGACGAAGTGGCTTCGCTCTACCGGGGCCTGAATTTGCGGGAGAATTACTAGTGCGCCTGACTGTAAAGCAGATTACCTCGCTGAAAGTGCTTCTCCATCTGGCCGGATTTTTGCCTTTTGTCTGGCTCTTCTGGGCCGGACATCAGGGGTATTTCAGCGCCGACCCGGCAAAGGATATCCAGCACTTTACCGGTAGGATGGCTCTTAAATTCCTGCTGGCTACCTTGCTTGTTTCGCCGCTGGCGCGCTACGCTAAACAGCCGTTATTGATACGCACCCGGCGCTTACTTGGTTTATGGTGCTTTGCCTGGGCTACGCTGCATTTGACCAGCTATACGCTGCTCGAACTTGGGATTAACAATCTGGCGCTATTGGGTACAGAAGTCCTCACCCGCCCTTATCTGACGCTGGGGTTAATCAGCTGGCTGATTCTGCTGGCGCTGGCGGCGACGTCAACGCAAGCGATGCAGCGAAGATTGGGTCGTCGCTGGCAAACATTGCATAACTTCGTCTATGTTGTCGCGATCCTCGCCCCCATTCACTACCTATGGTCGGTGAAGATTTTATCCCCCCAACCGCTCATTTATGCGCTGCTGGCGATCCTGCTTTTAGCATGGCGATACAAGAAGTTCCGCCAGTGGTGGCGCTAATTCCGGATATGTGCAGTTTCCCGCAGTTCTTTTATCAACCGCCACTCTTTACACGATAGCGGTTGATAATCTTCCCTGATAAGACCAGTATTTAGCTGCCAAATGCTACGAAATCGTTATAATGTGCGACTTTGGTTTTCCTGACGGGCTTTTTGAGTCCCGAAAAGGTGACAATCGCGCATCGAAGGTATATTTTGTTTTTTACCCGAGAATGGCAGAAGATAGCCGCATATTGGCCGATAAGTTTCGTTTTTTGCTTTCGAGCATCGGAGGCTTAACCTGTCGGCTTCTGAAGAAGCGCGGCGTCTTGCAACAGCAGTAATTCATATGCTTTACAGACGGTGCTAACACGCCTGTCACAATCACACTAAACAAAGAGTACGGAACCCACTCATGGATATTCGTAAGATTAAAAAACTGATCGAGCTGGTTGAAGAATCAGGCATCTCCGAACTGGAAATTTCTGAAGGCGAAGAGTCTGTACGCATCAGCCGTGCCGCGCCAAACGCAGGTTTCCCGGTGATGCAACAGGCTTACGCCGCACCGATGATGCAGCAACAGCCAGCGCTGTCTAACGCAGTCGCCTCTGCGGCAACGCCAGCAATGGAAGCCCCTGCGGCAGCGGAAATCAGTGGCCACATCGTACGTTCCCCAATGGTTGGTACTTTCTACCGCACCCCGAGCCCGGACGCGAAAGCCTTCATCGAAATCGGTCAGAAAGTTAACGCGGGCGATACCCTGTGCATCGTTGAAGCCATGAAAATGATGAACCAGATCGAAGCCGATAAATCCGGCGTGGTGAAAGCCATTCTGGTCGAAAGTGGTCAACCGGTAGAATTTGACGAGCCACTGGTCGTCATCGAATAACGAGGCGAACATGCTGGATAAAATTGTTATCGCCAACCGCGGCGAGATTGCATTGCGTATCCTGCGTGCCTGTAAAGAACTGGGCATCAAGACCGTTGCTGTGCACTCAACGGCGGATCGCGATTTAAAACACGTATTGTTAGCGGATGAGACGGTCTGTATCGGCCCGGCTCCGTCCGTAAAAAGCTACCTCAATATCCCGGCGATTATCAGCGCTGCTGAAATCACCGGCGCGGTGGCTATTCACCCGGGTTACGGATTTTTGTCCGAAAACGCAAACTTCGCTGAGCAGGTTGAGCGTTCCGGCTTTATCTTTATCGGCCCGAAAGCTGACACAATCCGCCTGATGGGCGACAAAGTGTCTGCGATCACCGCGATGAAGAAAGCGGGTGTTCCGACCGTACCGGGCTCTGATGGGCCGCTGGGCGAAGATATGGACGTTAACCGCGCCCATGCAAAACGCATTGGCTACCCGGTGATTATCAAAGCCTCCGGCGGCGGCGGCGGTCGCGGTATGCGCGTTGTGCGCAGCGATGCTGAGCTGGCGCAATCCATCTCCATGACCAAAGCGGAAGCCAAAGCCGCGTTTAACAACGACATGGTGTATATGGAGAAATACCTGGAGAATCCTCGTCACATCGAGATCCAGGTACTGGCTGACGGTCAGGGTAACGCTATCTATCTGGCTGAGCGCGACTGCTCCATGCAGCGTCGTCACCAGAAAGTGGTCGAAGAGGCGCCAGCGCCGGGCATTACGCCGGAACTGCGTCGCTATATCGGCGAGCGTTGCTCCAAAGCGTGCGTCGATATCGGCTATCGCGGCGCGGGTACTTTTGAGTTCCTGTTCGAAAACGGCGAGTTCTATTTCATCGAAATGAACACCCGTATTCAGGTTGAACACCCGGTAACCGAAATGATCACCGGCGTCGACCTGATTAAAGAGCAGCTGCGCATCGCAGCCGGCCAGCCGCTGTCCATCAAGCAGGAAGAAGTTGTGGTTAAAGGCCATGCGGTGGAATGCCGTATCAACGCCGAAGACCCGAACACTTTCCTGCCGAGCCCGGGTAAAATTACCCGCTTCCACGCGCCGGGCGGTTTTGGCGTGCGCTGGGAGTCTCATATCTACGCGGGCTACACCGTGCCTCCGTACTATGACTCAATGATCGGTAAGCTGATCTGCTATGGCGAAAACCGTGATGTCGCGATTGCCCGCATGAAAAATGCGCTGCAGGAGCTGATTATCGATGGCATCAAAACCAACGTTGATCTGCAGATTCGCATCATGAACGACGAGCATTTCCAGAATGGTGGCACCAATATCCACTATCTGGAGAAAAAACTCGGATTGCAGGAGAAGTAATTCTGCCATCGCTGCAAAAGGCCGGATAATCCGGCCTTTTTTCTTTTTCTCTCCTCTCCTCTTTTCCATGCGGTACAATCCCCGCTTTCTTTATCCTCAAGGGACAAAAAATGGACAAACGCTTTGTTCAGGCCCATAAAGAGGCGCGCTGGGCGCTGTGGCTAACCCTTCTCTATCTTGCGGCTTGGCTGGCTGCCGCCTATCTGCCGGGCGTCGGTATTGGCCTAACCGGCCTGCCGCACTGGTTCGAAATGGCCTGCCTGCTGGTACCGCTGGTGTTTATTCTGCTGTGCTGGGCGATGGTAAAAGTTATCTATCGCGATATTCCTCTGGAGGATGACGATGCAGCTTGAAGTCATACTGCCGCTTATCGCCTACCTGCTGGTGGTGTTTGCTCTCTCCATCTATGCAATGCGTAAGCGCGCAACGGGTTCCTTCCTGAACGAATATTTTCTCGGCAGCCGCTCGATGGGCGGCATTGTATTAGCCATGACGCTTACCGCTACCTATATCAGCGCCAGTTCGTTTATAGGCGGCCCCGGCGCGGCCTATAAATATGGCCTCGGCTGGGTGCTTCTGGCGATGATCCAACTTCCGGCGATCTGGCTTTCTTTGGGGATTTTGGGTAAGAAATTCGCCATTCTGGCGCGCCGCTATAATGCCGTAACCCTGAACGATATGCTCTTTGCCCGCTACCAAAGCCGTCTGCTGGTCTGGCTCGCGAGCCTGAGCCTTCTGGTGGCGTTTGTCGGGGCAATGACGGTGCAGTTCATCGGCGGGGCGCGGTTGCTGGAAACCGCAGCGGGTATTCCCTACGAAACCGGTCTGCTGATTTTTGGCGTGAGTATCGCGCTCTATAGCGCGTTCGGCGGTTTTCGTGCCAGCGTCCTCAACGACACGCTCCAGGGAATGGTGATGCTGGTCGGCACTATCGTCCTGCTGGTTGGCGTCGTTCATGCGGCGGGCGGGCTACATAATGCGGTAGAAACCCTGCAAACCATCGATCCTAAGCTGGTTTCCCCGCAGGGGGCTGATGACATTCTTTCCCCCACCTTTATGACCTCCTTCTGGGTGCTGGTCTGCTTCGGGGTGATTGGCCTCCCGCACACCGCCGTTCGCTGCATCTCCTATAAAGACAGCAAAGCGGTGCACCGGGGAATTATCATTGGCACCATCGTGGTGGCGATCCTGATGTTTGGGATGCATCTTGCGGGTGCGTTAGGCCGGGCGGTGATCCCGGATCTGACGGTGCCGGATCTGGTCATCCCGACGCTCATGGTGAAAGTCTTGCCGCCCTTTGCCGCCGGGATCTTCCTCGCCGCGCCGATGGCCGCCATTATGTCGACGATCAACGCCCAGCTGCTGCAAAGTTCCGCTACGATCATTAAAGATCTGTATCTGAATCTGCGCCCCGAGCAGATAACAAATGAAGCCCGGTTGAAGCGGATGTCGGCAACGATCACCTTGCTGCTGGGCGCTTTACTGCTGCTGGCAGCCTGGCGTCCGCCTGAGATGATTATCTGGCTCAACCTGCTGGCGTTCGGCGGCCTGGAGGCCGTGTTCTTATGGCCGCTGGTGCTGGGCCTGTACTGGGAACGCGCGAACGCGAAAGGGGCGTTGAGCGCGATGATCGTCGGCGGCGTACTCTATGCCATACTCGCCACTTTTAATCTGCAGTACCTGGGCTTCCATCCGATAGTGCCCGCGTTGCTGTTAAGCTTATTGGCTTTCCTGGTCGGAAACCGGTTCGGTACCTCCGCCCCGCAAGCCGCCGTATTGACTACTGATAAATAAAGAGTTTTGCCATGCCATGGATCCAACTGAAACTGAACACTACCGGCGCGAACGCGGAAGAGCTGAGCGATGCGTTAATGGAAGCGGGTTCCGTTTCCATTACTTTCCAGGATACGCACGACACGCCGGTATTCGAACCTCTGCCGGGCGAAACCCGTCTGTGGGGCGATACTGACGTTATCGGCCTGTTTGACGCCGAGACCGATATGAAAGAAGTGATTGCGATGCTGGAGCAGAATCCGCTGCTGGGCGCCGGTTTCGTGCATAAAATCGAACAACTGGAAGACAAGGACTGGGAGCGCGAATGGATGGATAACTTCCACCCTATGTGCTTCGGTAAACGCCTGTGGATCTGCCCGAGCTGGCGCGATGTGCCGGATGAAAACGCCGTTAACGTGATGCTCGACCCGGGCCTGGCGTTTGGTACCGGTACACATCCCACCACGGCAATGTGCCTGCAGTGGCTGGATGGCCTCGATCTCGCGGGCAAAACGATTATCGATTTTGGCTGCGGCTCAGGCATTCTGGCCATTGCGGCATTAAAGCTGGGCGCCGCGAAAGCTATCGGTATTGATATCGACCCGCAGGCCATTCAGGCCAGCCGCGATAATGCCGAGCGTAACGGGGTTTCTGAACGCCTGGAACTCTTTCTGCCTAAAGATCAGCCAGAGGCGATGAAAGCCGATGTGGTGGTCGCAAACATTCTGGCCGGCCCATTACGCGAACTGGCTCCGCTTATCAGCGTGCTGCCGGTTACAGGCGGTCTGCTGGGGCTTTCCGGCATCCTTGCCAGCCAGGCGGAAAGCGTTTGTGAAGCGTACGCCGATCTCTTTAACCTCGATCCCGTCGTGGAGAAAGAGGAGTGGTGCCGGATCACCGGTTATAAAAAGTAATCTCCCTGTGGCCTCATCGCAGGCCACCGCTTTTCGCGTTTTCTGTACAAAATCATTCGCTCAATGAGAATAAGATGATGCGGTAACGTATTGTAGTTACCAATAAAATCATAAATTTATTCATTGGACGAATGATATGAAAACAACTTTAGGCAAGGCGGCATTACTGGCGTTAAGCATGATGCCCGTTACGGTTTTCGCTTCCCACTGGAGCTATGAAGGCGAAGGTTCGCCGGAACACTGGGGGGCGCTCAATGAGGAGTACAAAACCTGTCAAAATGGCATGAATCAATCCCCTATCAACATCGATACCACGTTTAAGACACACCTTTCACCGCTGGATACGCACTACATCGATGGCCCCATTACGCTCATCAACAATGGTCACACTATCCAGGCGGGGTTAAAGACCACAACAGCGGATACCGTTACGATTGACGGTACGCCATTTACCCTTCAGCAGTTCCATTTTCATGCCCCGAGCGAAAACACCGTTCACGGTAAGCACTATGCGATGGAGATGCATCTGGTACATAAAAGCGCTCAAGGCGCCGTTGCCGTCGTGGCGGTGATGTTCGACCAGGGCGCGGAAAATAGCGAACTGAACAAACTGTGGGCCACCATGCCCGAGAAAGCCGATCAGACGGCTAAAATCGTCACCCAAATGGATCTCAACGCCCTTCTTCCCGCAGACAAGACATACTGGCGTTTCAGCGGCTCCCTGACCACGCCGCCTTGCTCCGAGGGGGTAACCTGGATTGTGCTTAAACATCCCCTGACACTTTCATCAGCGCAGCTGGCAAAATTTAGCCACGCTATGCATCACGATAACAATCGTCCGATACAGCCGCTGAATGGTCGCGTGGTCATAGAATAAACATCAGCTGTGCTTCACGATCATGTTCTGAAATGAGAGCCAACTCACATAAAGCCAAGGTAATTTGCTGATTTCTTCAGCAGATTATCTTGCCCGTTCCCTGTGCCGGGAAGAAAAAATGAGAAGTTAGACAAAATTATATGTGTAGATAAATTCATCACATGTTTTTAATGCAATGATTTATATAGCTAATTATTCATGCACACTGACCTGCAAGGCGATTCTTTGATCCACCGCAGAGGATTGCTCAAAGTTTGGCCTTTCATCTCGTGCAAAAAATGCGTAATATACGCCGCCTTGCAGTCACAGTATGGTCATTTCTTAACTCATGCGCATCGGACACTACCAGCTCAGGAATCGACTCATCGCAGCGCCTATGGCTGGCATTACTGACAGGCCATTCCGCACGTTGTGTTACGAGATGGGAGCAGGATTGACCGTATCCGAGATGATGTCCTCCAACCCGCAGGTTTGGGAGAGCGACAAGTCACGCTTACGGATGGTGCACGTTGATGAGCCCGGTATTCGTACCGTGCAAATCGCCGGTAGCGTACCGGAAGAGATGGCTGCAGCCGCCCGTATTAACGTGGAAAGCGGCGCCCAAATTATTGATATCAATATGGGATGCCCGGCTAAAAAAGTGAATCGAAAGCTTGCAGGTTCAGCCCTCTTGCAGTACCCCGAGCAGGTGAAGTCTATCCTGACGGCGGTCGTCAAAGCAGTGGACGTTCCCGTAACTCTCAAGATTCGCACCGGTTGGGAACCGGAACACCGTAACTGTGTAGAAATTGCCCAACTGGCTGAAGAATGTGGCATTCAGGCTCTGACTATTCACGGACGCACGCGCGCCTGTTTGTTTAACGGAGATGCTGAGTACGACAGTATTCGGGCAGTTAAGCAGAAAGTTTCCATTCCGGTTATCGCGAATGGTGACATTACTGACCCGCTTAAAGCCAGAGCTGTGCTCGACTATACGGGGGCAGATGCCCTTATGATAGGCCGTGCAGCTCAGGGAAGACCCTGGATCTTTCGGGAAATCCAGCACTATCTGGACACTGGAGAGCTGCTGCCGCCGCTGCCGTTGGCAGAGGTTAAGCGCTTGCTTTGTGCACACGTTCGGGAACTGCATGGCTTTTATGGCCAGGCAAAAGGGTACCGAATCGCACGCAAACACGTATCCTGGTATCTGCAGGAACACGCTCCAGATGACCAGTTTCGGCGCACATTCAACGCCATAGAAGATTCCAGCGAACAGCTGGAGGCGTTGGAGGCATACTTCGAAAATTTTGCGTAATAGAAATAAAGAGCTGACAGAACTATGTTCGAACAACGCGTAAATTCTGACGTACTGACCGTTTCTACCGTTAACTCTCAGGATCAGGTAACTCAAAAGCCCCTGCGTGACTCGGTTAAACAGGCACTGAAGAACTATTTTGCTCAACTGAACGGTCAGGATGTTAATGACCTGTATGAGCTGGTACTGGCTGAAGTAGAACAGCCCCTGTTGGACATGGTGATGCAATACACCCGCGGTAACCAGACCCGTGCTGCTCTGATGATGGGCATCAACCGTGGTACTCTGCGTAAAAAATTGAAAAAATACGGCATGAACTGATACTAATCAGTTAAATGTTTGATATAAAAGGCGCTCTTCGGCATGGGGAAGCGCCTTTTTTATTACATGAATTTTAATGGCTGGCTATCGTCTGCCGCCCATTAGCCCCGCAAAGGATTGACATAATATTATCAACCAGGGCGGGTGCCTGGCGATACAGATCGAATTGCCCGGGCTCCACCAGCCAGTTTTTAATAATACCGGTAAATGCGCTGTGTAATACAATTAATGAAATTTCAACATTGGTTTCCGCTGGCAATAATCCGTTACGAATACAGAGCTGCAAAATGCTGCGAATAATCGGATAGCTAAAACCAATTCTCTTGCGAATCTCAGCTTCCGGCATCATGTCGCTGGAAAACTCACACTTCTGATACAGGATTTGCATTAAGGCACGTTGACGGGGATTATTGGCGATATATTGTAAGCCAATAATAAATTTCTCTCGTAGCGTGCTGAGCGGATCCTGATCGTCTTTAAGGTTAAATTCATGCTGAAGCAGGTCGCGTAGCGGCAGCTGCTGTTGCCACATTTCATTAAATAGCTCAGCTTTGCTTGCAAAGTGCCAGTACACCGCTCCGCGCGTCACGCCAGCAGCATCAGCGATATCGGCTAAGGTCGTGCTGGTCACGCCACGTAAGGCAAACTGCTGAATGGCAGACTCAATCAGAAGCTGCCGCGTCTTTAACGCATCTTCTTTCGTTCTTCTGGGCATACGGTGCTCCACTCAATGCCAGATTGAGAGTGTGGGGAAATCGCTGGATACCTATAAACCTAACATCTGACAATCAATATTGTTTAGCAAAAATACAGATGAGTTAAATCTCAAACGCTCTCCAATAAATACACCGCAAGAATAATTAAGATAAATACATTCATATATTAAATATCAATGTAAGCAAATTTTAATTTAAGTTCATTCTAAAAACATTATTCCTGATATTTTGTTTTTACGTGCCTTGCTGATGGCTAAAAAATAACTATGTCTTACATCCATCGTTTTTTATTTGTAGGATAACAAACCGCATTTTAATTCATTATTTCTTGCACAGATTCGTGGCCATGCCTGGCTCATAATCTATAAGGAACAGCAATGACACCTCATGTCAGGGTTACACTTTTATCCAGCCTTATCATCCCGGCCATCCTGCTCAGCGGTTGCGATAATTCAGGCGATCGGCAACCGCATGCGCAGATACCTCAGGTCTCCGTTTATGTCGTACACAGCGCGCCGCTGTCCGTCACCACGGAGCTACCTGGCCGCACATCTGCCTACCGCGTCGCGGAAGTCCGCCCGCAGGTCAGCGGGATTATCCTGCAACGTAACTTTGTCGAAGGTAGCGATGTCACCGCTGGACAGTCTCTTTATCAAATCGATCCGGCGACCTATCAGGCGGCTTACAACAGCACAAAAGGTGATGAAGCGAAAGCAGAAGCCGCGGCGGCTATCGCCCACTTAACGGTAAAACGCTACGCGCCTCTTCTCGGCACAAAATATATCAGCCAGCAAGAATACGATCAGGCGGTGGCGACCGCGCGCCAGGCCGATGCCGATGTTATTGCCGCAAAGGCAGCCGTGGAAAGCGCGCGTATTAACCTGGCGTACACAAAAGTGACGTCGCCAATCAGCGGCCGCATCGGCAAATCCAGCGTGACCGAAGGTGCCCTGGTGACAAATGGTCAGGCTGACGCGATGGCGACGGTACAGCAGCTCGATCCCATTTATGTGGATGTCACTGAATCCAGTAATGATTTCATGCGCCTGAAACAGGAAAGCCTGCAGCACGGCAGTGACACCAAAAGCGTGCAGTTGATTATGGAAAACGGAAAACCTTATGCGCTTCAGGGCACGCTGCAGTTCTCTGACGTCACGGTAGATGAGAGCACCGGCTCTATTACGCTTCGCGCCATCTTCCCCAACCCACAGCACGCTCTGCTGCCAGGGATGTTTGTTCGCGCCCGCATTGATGAGGGCGTTTCACCGGATGCCATTCTCGTTCCTCAGCAGGGAGTCACCCGAACGCCGCGCGGCGATGCCAGCGTGATGCTCGTTAATGATAAAAACCAGGTGGAAACACGAGCCGTCACAGCCTCACAGGCGATTGGCGATAAGTGGTTAATCACGAGCGGTCTGAAAGCCGGTGAAAAGGTTATCGTCAGCGGTCTGCAGAAAGTACGTCCCGGCGTCACCGTGAAGGCCGAAGAGGATACCGCGACGTCCGTCGCGCAATAAGGTACGAATCCCTATGTCTAAGTTTTTTATCCATCGACCGGTCTTCGCCTGGGTGCTGGCGATCATCATGATGATTGCCGGTGGCCTCGCAATTATGCAGCTACCGATTGCACAATACCCGACTATCGCGCCGCCAGCGGTGGCCATCTCCGCAACCTATCCAGGTGCGGACGCACAAACCGTTCAGGATACGGTGACTCAGGTTATCGAACAGAACATGAACGGTATCGATAATCTGATGTACATGTCCTCAACCAGCGATTCCGCAGGCGGCGTTACCATCACCCTGACCTTTAAATCAGGTACGGATCCGGATATTGCGCAAGTTCAGGTGCAGAATAAACTGCAGCTGGCGACGCCGCTTCTTCCTCAGGAAGTACAGCAGCAGGGGATTAGCGTCGAGAAATCAAGCAGTAGTTTCCTGATGGTTGCCGGATTCATCTCCGATAACACGAGCACCACTCAGGATGATATATCCGACTACGTTGCATCGAACGTCAAAGATACCATCAGCCGCCTTAACGGCGTCGGCGATGTACAGCTCTTCGGCGCGCAGTATGCCATGCGCGTCTGGCTGGACGGTAATCTCCTGAATAAGTACAACCTCACGCCTGTCGACGTCATTAACCAACTGCAGGTACAGAACGATCAGATTGCAGCAGGCCAGCTTGGCGGTACGCCGGCCCTTAAAGGCCAGCAGCTAAATGCATCCATTATTGCTCAGACGCGACTGAAAGATCCGGCAGAGTTTGGCAAAGTGACTTTGCGCGTGAACGCGGATGGCTCAGTGGTGCACCTGAAAGATGTGGCACGTATTGAGCTGGGAGGTGAAAACTACAACGTTGTCGCAAAAATCAATGGAAAACCGGCTTCAGGACTGGGAATTAAGCTCGCTACCGGCGCCAATGCCCTCGATACCGCCGCCGCGATTAAAGCGAAGCTTGCCGAACTGCAGCCGTACTTCCCGCAGGGGATGAAGGTCGTCTATCCCTACGACACTACGCCGTTTGTGAAAATCTCTATTCATGAGGTTGTGAAGACGCTGTTTGAAGCGATTATCCTCGTCTTCCTGGTGATGTATCTGTTCTTACAGAATATCCGGGCCACGCTGATCCCCACCATTGCGGTTCCGGTCGTCCTGCTCGGGACCTTTGCCGTACTGGCGATGTTCGGTTACTCCATCAATACGCTAACGATGTTTGGCATGGTGCTGGCAATAGGCCTTCTGGTCGACGATGCTATCGTGGTGGTGGAAAACGTCGAACGCGTCATGGTAGAAGAGAAGCTTCCCCCCAAAGAAGCGACGGAAAAATCAATGTCGCAAATTCAGGGGGCGCTGGTCGGCATTGCCATGGTGCTATCGGCAGTGTTTGTCCCGATGGCCTTCTTTGGCGGCTCTACGGGGGCGATCTATCGGCAATTTTCTATCACCATCGTCTCCGCCATGGCGCTGTCCGTACTGGTCGCGCTGATCCTGACCCCCGCGCTTTGTGCCACATTACTGAAACCTGCATCAGCCGATCATCATGAGAAAAAAGGATTTTTTGGCTGGTTTAATGCGAAATTCGATCGTAGCGTGAACCACTACACTAACAGCGTCAGCGGGATCCTGCGCTGTACCGGACGCTACCTGATCATCTATTTGCTGATCGTTGTGGGTATGGCCGTCCTGTTTATGCGCCTGCCCACCTCCTTCTTGCCGGATGAGGATCAGGGGGTATTTATGACCATGATCCAGCTTCCTTCAGGCGCAACGCAGGAACGCACGCAAAAGGTTCTTGATACGGTTACCGATTACTATCTACATAAAGAGAAGGCGAATGTTGAAAGCGTCTTTACCGTTAACGGCTTTAGCTTTAGCGGTCAGGGTCAAAACTCCGGTATGGCGTTTGTCAGCCTGAAGCCATGGGAAGAACGCAGTGGCGCAGAGAATGGCGTTGAGGCAATCATCAAACGTGCGACCGTTGCCTTCAGTCAGATTAAAGATGCTATGGTCTTTCCTTTCAATCTGCCGGCAATTATCGAACTGGGTACGGCGACCGGTTTTGACTTTGAGCTTATCGATCAGGGTAACCTTGGCCATAGCGCGTTAACCCTGGCCCGTAATCAACTTCTGGGTATGGTGAGAGAGCATCCCGACCAGCTGGTACGCGTTCGCCCCAACGGGCTCGAAGACACGCCGCAATTCAAGCTGGATGTTGATCAGGAGAAAGCTCAGGCTCTGGGGATTTCGCTATCCGATATCAATGAAACCATTTCCGCGGCGCTAGGGGGTTACTACGTCAACGACTTTATTGACCATGGACGAGTGAAAAAAGTCTACGTTCAGGCCGATGCAAAATTCCGTATGCTGCCGAGCGATATCAATAATATGTACGTCCGCAGCGCGAATGGCGAAATGGTTCCGTTCTCCGCCTTTGTCACCTCACGCTGGGTTTATGGTTCACCGCGCCTGGAGCGCTATAATGGCTTACCCTCTATGGAAGTTTTGGGTGAAGCTGCTCCGGGGAAAAGTACCGGCGATGCGATGATTTTAATGGAGCAGTTAGCCAGCAAGCTTCCTGCCGGTATTGGTTACGACTGGACGGGAATGTCCTATCAAGAACGTTTATCCGGTAATCAGGCGCCCGCGCTCTACGCCATTTCGCTTATTGTTGTCTTTCTGTGTCTTGCGGCGCTTTATGAAAGTTGGTCTATTCCCTTCTCCGTCATGCTCGTCGTTCCATTAGGGGTAGTTGGTGCATTACTGGCGGCGTCGTTACGCGGGCTTAATAATGACGTTTATTTCCAGGTGGGCTTATTAACAACTATCGGCCTCTCTGCGAAAAACGCGATTCTTATCGTGGAGTTTGCGAAAGACCTGATGGATAAAGAAGGCAAAGGAATTATCGAAGCCACACTTGAAGCATCGCGTATGCGTTTACGCCCTATCCTGATGACTTCGCTGGCCTTTATCCTCGGGGTTCTGCCTCTGGTTATTAGCCATGGAGCCGGCAGCGGCGCCCAAAACGCGGTCGGTACCGGCGTTATGGGCGGAATGCTGACGGCAACATTACTGGCGATCTTCTTTGTTCCTGTCTTCTTCGTCGTGGTAAGACGCCGCTTTACGAAACACGCAGAGTAAATATGTTTTTCTAAAGGCACCTTTCAGGTGCCTTTTTTTCGTCTGCGTTTCGATAACTATCCTGATGATATTAAATATATTTATTGCTGCGGTAACCAATACACATTATTTCCCCATAGTTATCTGGTTTTCTTCATGATATTTACGTTACTCATAAATTGAGATTATTTACTCTAGCGGCACCCCATATTGCTGATGATAAAATAAACCGTTCCGCGCAGGTATGGGTTCTCCAATACAGCGAAGCGGATTATTTAGAGGTAATATCATGAATAAAGTTATTCTAGTGGCATTGCTGGCAACGCTACTCGCCGGCTGTGCACATGACTCTCCGTGTGTACCGGTCTATGATTCTGAAGGCAGATTAGTGCACACCAATACCTGTATGAAAGGAACGACCCAGGATAACTGGGAAACCGCCGGCGCGATTGCCGGGGGCGCAGCTGCCGTCGCTGGCCTGACGCTCGGCATCGTGGCGTTGACTCGTTAATTCCTTTCTTTTCTCTGCCATGACAGGTGCCGGAGCGAGCTCCGGCACTGCTTTTCCCCGAAGGTAAGCTCCACAATGCTTAAACTGCAATACCGGCAGCTGAAGCTCGGGAAACGATCCTTTAGATAAGATCAAATGGGCAAATTGTCATTGCCAGGTCTGGTATAAATGGATATTTTCTCAGCCGCATAAACGCAAAAAGCCCATCCGTCAGGATGGGCTTTTCACTTATTTGATGCCTGGCAATGCCCTACTCTCACATGGGGAGACCCCACACTACCATCGGCGCTACGGCGTTTCACT
>NZ_JBEAID010000044.1:0-38248 GCF_040064585.1 Klebsiella sp. CN_Kp113
AAGCCTGTCCTCAGCATAGTACCGGGAAGGAGGGAGTGACCATCTCATTAAATATCCTACGTTAAGCCTGTTTTTTGAGCTGGCATGGCGGGCAGCTATGAGCGAAGTATAGTCATTCGCCCTATCTCTTTTGTCGCACTTTCAACAAGGGGGTCGCTTGGAAAGCGGAACGAGGTCAGTCTCCGCCCGGACTGCTCAGCTCTTTAAACAGCAAAAGAGAGGCATCTTATGAGAAGGGATTGTTCAGTATGTCAGGGCAGACTGCTTTTTCATCCGCAGGTACTGAGGGTAAATGCTCAATTCCGGTACGATTCTTACTCTATAGCCAGACAGAATTCAGCATTGTGCTGAACCCGAATCTTTTTTTACTCTGACAGGCCTGTTCATCAGAACCCTGAAAAAACAATTTTCCCGTTCACATTTTTATTTTCCATGTCCTCATGAGCCCGGCGAAGTGCTTTAGCATTCAGCCTGCCATACTCTGCCAGCAACGGAGGTTTGAGCTTACCGGAATCCAGCATGCATGAGAGTTTGTTAAGAATATCATGCTGTTTAGACATGTCCGCAGTAGCATGCATGGGGCGGGTAAACATTGCCTCCCAGTGAACAGAAACGCTCTTAAATTTGATCAAACGCAGATCCAGTGGTTCAGGGTCGTCGATGAGTCCGATACGGCCTTGTGGGGCAATAATTTCGGCCATATTTTCCCAGGCAGATGGCGTGGTGTACGTTGAGAAAATCCGGGTAATGGGAGGGAGTCCAGCAAGGCTGGCAACCTGTGGCGCAAGCGCACATGAATGATCCAGGACATAATGCGCACCAAACCCGCGAACCGCTCTGACACTCTCCTGCCGGGAGGCAGTCCCGATGATGTTCACCCGACTCAGAGTGCGGGCAAGCTGTATAGCCATACAAGGGACTCCGCCCGCACCGCCAAGCATCAACAGGGTCTGATCAGCATCTCCGTTCACTGACAACTGCAGACGATCAAATAACATTTCCCAGGCTGTCAGATCGGTCAGAGGAACCGACGCTGCAGCTTCAAAACTTAGTGCTGCCGGCTTTATCCCCGTAATGCGTTCGTCAACCAGCTGAAACTCTGCGTTGGCTCCCTGGCGATCGAGCACACCGGCATAGAAAACGTGGTCACCTGGCCTGAACAGTGTCACATCTGGTCCGGTTGCTTCAACAACACCGGAAGCGTCGTATCCCATAACTACCGGATTGCCTGCAGAGGGACTGATGTTTCGCCGGCTTTTCAGGTCCCGTGGGTTAACCGCGACCGCCCTGACTCTGATCAAAAGATCACGCCCCTTGGGCATGGATGGGTGGGGAAGCGACAAATCTTCAATAACGGATGTACTTTCCCGGGTTGCCAGAAACCAACGGCTTTCATTCTGTCTCCTTAAAAAGGTCAGTCACCAGATAAATAAATGTAAAAGTGTGCGGAACGCGATACCCGCCAGTGCCCCCGGCAGTGCAAATCGAAAAATACGCGGAAAGCGGGCGCTGGGTAATGCTGTCAACCTGTTGATGACTATTTTAATCTGTAGTCATTCAATCCTTGTAACATCAGGATGATCCTGGTGTCAGTGAAAATACGAAATCAACACGTTGGTATCATTACCCACCTGTGAACTGACGTCGGCATTTTGAATCTCACTTCGGCGTGCCCCCTCCGAATGGCGCAAAACATTTCGTGGTATGGCATGATAGCACCCGAAGAGAGTCAATTCAGGGTGGTAAATGTGAAACCAGTAACGCTATACGATGTCGCAGAGTATGCCGGTGTCTCTTATCAGACCGTTTCCCGCGTGGTGAACCAGGCCAGCCACGTCTCTGCGAAAACGCGGGAAAAGGTGGAAGCGGCGATGGCGCAGCTGAACTACATTCCCAACCGCGTGGCACAACAACTGGCGGGGAAACAGTCGTTGCTGATTGGCGTTGCTACCTCCAGTCTGGCCCTGCACGCGCCGTCGCAAATTGTCGCGGCGATTAAATCTCGCGCCGATCAACTGGGTGCCAGCGTGGTGGTGTCGATGGTAGAACGAAGCGGCGTCGAAGCCTGTAAAGCGGCGGTGCACAATCTTCTCGCGCAACGCGTCAGTGGGCTGATCATTAACTATCCGCTGGATGACCAGGATGCCATTGCTGTGGAAGCTGCCTGCGCTAATGTTCCGGCGTTATTTCTTGATGTCTCTGACCAGACTCCCATCAACAGTATTATTTTCTCCCATGAAGACGGTACGCGACTGGGCGTGGAGCATCTGGTCGCATTGGGTCACCAGCAAATCGCGCTGTTAGCGGGCCCATTAAGTTCTGTCTCGGCGCGTCTGCGTCTGGCGGGCTGGCATAAATATCTCACTCGCAATCAAATTCATCCGATAGCGGAACGGGAAGGCGACTGGAGTGCCATGTCCGGTTTTCAACAAACCATGCAAATGCTAAATGAGGGCATCGTTCCCACTGCGATGCTGGTTGCCAACGATCAGATGGCGCTGGGCGCAATGCGCGCCATTACCGAGTCCGGGTTGCGCGTTGGTGCGGATATCTCGGTAGTGGGATACGACGATACCGAAGACAGCTCGTGTTATATCCCGCCGTTAACCACCATCAAACAGGATTTTCGCCTGCTGGGGCAAACCAGCGTGGACCGCTTGCTGAAACTCTCTCAGGGCCAGGCGGTGAAGAGCAATCAGCTGTTGCCCGTCTCACTGGTGAAAAGAAAAACCACCCTACCGCCCAATACGCAAACCACCTCTCCCCGCACGTTGGCAGATTCCTTAATGCAGCTGGCACGACAAGTTTCCCGACTTGAAAGCGGGCAGTGAGCGCAACGCAATTAATGTGAGTCAGCTCACTCATTAGGCACCCCAGGCTTTACACTCTATGTGTCCGGCTCGTATGTTATGCGAAAATGTGAGCGGATAACAATTCACGCAGGATACAACTATGACAATGATTACGGATTCACTGGCCGTCGTATTACAACGTCGTGACTGGGAAAACCCTGGCGTTACCCAACTTAATCGCCTTGCGGCACATCCCCCTTTCGCCAGCTGGCGTAATAGCGAAGAGGCTCGCACCGATCGCCCTTCCCAAGAGTCGCGCAGCCTGAATGGTGAATGGCGCTTTGCCTGGTTTCCGGCACCAGAAGCGGTACCAGAAAGCTGGCTGGAGCGCGATCTTCCTGACGCCGATACTGTCATCGTCCCCTCAAACTGGCAGATGCACGGTTACGATGCGCCTATCTACACCAACGTGACCTATCCCATTGCGGTCAATCCGCCGTATGTTCCCACGGAGAATCCGACGGGTTGTTACTCGCTCACATTTAATGTTGATGAAAGCTGGCTACAGGAAGGCCAGACGCGAATTATTTTTGATGGTGTTAACTCGGCGTTTCATTTGTGGTGCAACGGGCGCTGGGTCGGTTACGGACAGGACAGTCGTTTGCCGTCTGAATTTGACCTGAGCGCATTTTTACACGCCGGAGAAAACCGCCTCGCGGTGATGGTGCTGCGCTGGAGTGACGGCAGTTATCTGGAAGATCAGGATATGTGGCGGATGAGCGGCATTTTCCGTGACGTCTCGTTGCTGCATAAACCGAGCACGCAAATCAGCGATTTCCATGTAGCCACTCACTTTAATGATGATTTCAGCCGCGCTGTACTGGAGGCAGACGTTCAGATGTACGGCGAGCTGCGCGATGAGCTGCGGGTGACGGTTTCTTTGTGGCAGGGTGAAACGCAGGTCGCCAGCGGCACCGCGCCTTTCGGCGGTGAAATTATCGATGAGCGTGGTGGTTATGCCGATCACGTCACCCTACGTCTGAACGTCGAAAACCCGAAACTGTGGAGCGCCGAAATCCCGAATCTCTATCGTGCGGTGGTTGAACTGCACACCGCCGACGGCACGCTGATTGAAGCAGAAGCCTGCGATGTCGGTTTCCGCGAGGTGCGGATTGAAAATGGTCTGCTGCTGCTGAACGGCAAGCCGTTGCTGATTCGCGGCGTTAACCGTCACGAGCATCATCCTCTGCATGGTCAGGTCATGGATGAGCAGACGATGGTGCAGGATATCCTGCTGATGAAGCAGAACAACTTTAACGCCGTGCGCTGTTCGCATTATCCGAACCATCCGCTGTGGTACACGCTGTGCGACCACTACGGCCTGTATGTGGTGGATGAAGCCAACATTGAAACCCACGGCATGGTGCCAATGAATCGTCTGACCGATGATCCGCGCTGGCTACCCGCGATGAGCGAACGCGTAACGCGAATGGTGCAGCGCGATCGTAATCACCCGAGTGTGATCATCTGGTCGCTGGGGAATGAATCAGGCCACGGCGCTAATCACGACGCACTCTATCGCTGGATCAAATCTGTCGATCCTTCCCGCCCGGTACAGTATGAAGGCGGCGGAGCCGACACCTTCGCAACCGATATTATTTGCCCGATGTACGCGCGCGTGGATGAAGACCAGCCCTTCCCGGCTGTGCCGAAATGGTCCATCAAAAAATGGCTTTCGTTGCCTGGAGAGACGCGCCCGCTGATCCTTTGCGAATACGCCCACGCGATGGGTAACAGTCTTGGCGGCTTCGCTAAATACTGGCAGGCGTTTCGTCAGTACCCCCGTTTACAGGGCGGCTTCGTCTGGGACTGGGTGGATCAGTCGCTGATTAAATATGATGAAAATGGCAATCCGTGGTCGGCTTACGGCGGTGATTTTGGCGATACGCCGAATGATCGCCAGTTCTGCATGAACGGTCTGGTCTTTGCCGACCGCACGCCGCATCCGGCGCTGACGGAAGCAAAACACCAGCAGCAGTTTTTCCAGTTCAGTTTATCCGGGCGAACCATCGAAGTGACCAGCGAATACCTGTTCCGTCATAGCGATAACGAGCTCCTGCACTGGATGGTAGCGCTGGATGGCAAGCCGCTGGCAAGCGGTGAAGTGCCTCTGGATGTCGCTCCACAAGGTAAACAGTTGATTGAACTGCCTGGACTACCGCAGCCGAAGAGCGCCGGACAACTCAGGCTAACGGTTCACGTAGTGCAACCGAACGCGACCACATGGTCAGCAGCCGGACACATCAGCGCCTGGCAGCAGTGGCGTCTGGCGGAAAACCTCAGCGTGACACTCCCCTCCGCCCCCCACGCCATCCCGCAACTGACCACCAGCGAAACGGATTTTTGCATCGAGCTGGATAATAAGCGTTGGCAATTTAACCGCCAGTCAGGCTTTCTTTCACAGATGTGGATTGGCGATAAAAAACAACTGCTGACGCCGCTGCGCGATCAGTTCACCCGCGCACCGCTGGATAACGACATTGGCGTAAGTGAAGCGACCCGCATTGACCCTAACGCCTGGGTCGAACGCTGGAAGGCGGCGGGCCATTACCAGGCCGAAGCAGCGTTGTTGCAGTGCACGGCAGATACGCTTGCCGACGCGGTGCTGATTACCACGGTCCACGCGTGGCAGCATCAGGGGAAAACCTTATTTATCAGCCGGAAAACCTACCGGATTGATGGAAGTGGTCAAATGGCGATTACCGTTGATGTTGAAGTGGCGAGCAATACGCCACATCCGGCGCGGATTGGCCTGACCTGCCAGCTGGCGCAGGTAGCAGAGCGGGTAAACTGGCTCGGATTAGGGCCGCAAGAAAACTATCCCGACCGCCTTACTGCGGCCTGTTTTGACCGCTGGGATCTGCCATTGTCAGACATGTATACCCCGTACGTCTTCCCGAGCGAAAACGGTCTGCGCTGCGGGACGCGCGAATTGAATTATGGCCCACACCAGTGGCGCGGCGACTTCCAGTTCAACATCAGCCGCTACAGTCAACAGCAACTGATGGAAACCAGCCATCGCCATCTGCTGCACGCGGAAGAAGGCACATGGCTGAATATCGACGGTTTCCATATGGGGATTGGTGGCGACGACTCCTGGAGCCCGTCAGTGTCGGCGGAATTCCACCTTAGCGCCGGTAGCTACCATTACCAGTTGCTCTGGTGTCAAAAATAATAATAACCGGGCAGGCCATGTCTGCCCGTATTTCGCGTAAGGAAATCCATTATGTACTATTTAAAAAACACAAACTTTTGGATGTTCGGTTTATTCTTTTTCTTTTACTTTTTTATCATGGGAGCCTACTTCCCGTTTTTCCCGATTTGGCTACATGACATCAACCATATCAGCAAAAGTGATACGGGTATTATTTTTGCCGCTATTTCTCTGTTCTCGCTATTATTCCAACCGCTGTTTGGTCTGCTTTCTGACAAACTCGGGCTGCGCAAATACCTGCTGTGGATTATTACCGGCATGTTAGTGATGTTTGCGCCGTTCTTTATTTTTATCTTCGGGCCACTGTTACAATACAACATTTTAGTAGGATCGATTGTTGGTGGTATTTATCTAGGCTTTTGTTTTAACGCCGGTGCGCCAGCAGTAGAGGCATTTATCGAGAAAGTCAGCCGTCGCAGTAATTTCGAATTTGGTCGCGCGCGGATGTTTGGCTGTGTTGGCTGGGCGCTGTGTGCCTCGATTGTCGGCATCATGTTCACCATCAATAATCAGTTTGTTTTCTGGCTGGGTTCTGGCTGTGCATTCATCCTCGCCGTTTTACTCTTTTTCGCCAAAACGGATGCGCCCTCTTCTGCCACGGTTGCCAATGCGGTAGGTGCCAACCATTCGGCATTTAGCCTTAAGCTGGCGCTGGAACTGTTCAGACAGCCAAAACTGTGGTTTTTGTCACTGTATGTTATTGGCGTTTCCTGCACCTACGATGTTTTTGACCAACAGTTTGCTAATTTCTTTACTTCGTTCTTTGCTACCGGTGAACAGGGTACGCGGGTATTTGGCTACGTAACGACAATGGGCGAATTACTTAACGCCTCGATTATGTTTTTTGCGCCACTGATCATTAATCGCATCGGTGGGAAAAACGCCCTGCTGCTGGCTGGCACTATTATGTCAGTACGTATTATTGGCTCATCGTTCGCTACCTCAGCACTGGAAGTGGTTATTCTGAAAACGCTGCATATGTTTGAAGTACCGTTCCTGCTGGTGGGCTGCTTTAAATATATTACCAGCCAGTTTGAAGTGCGTTTTTCAGCGACGATTTATCTGGTCTGTTTCTGCTTCTTTAAGCAACTGGCGATGATTTTTATGTCTATTCTGGCGGGCAATATGTATGAAAGCATCGGTTTCCAGGGCGCTTACCTGGTGTTGGGTCTGGTGGCGCTGGGCTTCACCTTAATTTCCGTGTTCACGCTTAGCGGCCCCGGCCCACTTTCCCTGCTGCGTCGCAAGGTGAATGAAGTCGCTTAAGAAATTAATGTCGGATACGGCGCGAGCGCCTTATCCGACCAACTTATCAGGACGGAATGTTAAAAATGAACATGTCGATGACAGAAAAAATAAAAGCAGGCAAGCTATTTACCGATATGTGCGAAGGCTTACCTGAAAAAAGACTTCGTGGGAAAACATTAATGTATGAGTTCAATCACTCGCATCCATCAGAAGTTGAAAAAAGGGTAATGACTCCAACTTATTGATAGTGTTTTATGTTCAGATAATGCCCGATGACTTTGTCATGCAGATCCACCGATTTTGAGAGCGACAGCGACTTCCGTCCCAGCCGTGCCAGGTGCTGCCTCAGATTCAGGTTATGCCGCTCAATTCGCTGCGTATATCGCTTGCTGATTACGTGCAGCTTTCCCTTCAGGCGGGATTCATACAGCGGCCAGCCATCCGTCATCCATACCACGACCTCAAAGGGTGACAGCAGGCTCATAAGACGCCCCAGCGTCGCCATAGTGCGTTCACCGAATACGTGCGCAAACCGTCTTCCGGAGCCTGTCATACGCGTAAAACAGCCAGCGCTGGCGCGATTTAGCCCCGACATAGCCCCAATGTTCGTCCATTTCCGCGCAGACGATGACGTCACTGCCCGGCTGTATGCGTGAGTTTACCGACTGCGGCCTGAGTTTTTTAAGTGTCGTAAAATCGTGTTGAGGCCAACGCCCATAATGCGTGCACTGGCGCGACATCCGACGCCATTCATGGCCATATCAATAATTTTCTGGTGTGTACCGGGCTGAGAGGCGGTGTAAGTGAACTGTAGCTGCCATGTTTTACGGCAGTGAGAGCAGAGATAGCGCTGATGTCCGGCAGTACTTTTACCGTTACGCACCACGCCTTCAGTAGCTGAGCAGGAGGGACAACTGATGGAGATGTAAGCCACGGGAGCACCTCAAAAACACCATCGTACACTAAATCAGTAAGTTGGCACCATTACCGTCGTGCTATTGGCAAATACATCGACGTTTACCACTATCCTGATGGTAAGAAAGAGTTGCGCCTGAATGGCGTGGTACTTCCCTACTCCACCTATGACCGGCTATCAGAAATCGACCAGGGCGCGGTTGTTGATAACAAACGTCTTGGCCGTACACTGGAGTTCATCGGTCTGGTACAGAGTAAACGGGATAACACACGTTCTCAGTCAATTCCTGCCGGTGACGGTCCTTCCCGTCGACGGCCCAGGCAGGAAGGGAAGAAATCCCAGCGTTCACTGGACAACAACGATATGCTCGAAGCACTCAAACAACTCCAGTCACGCTCAGAAGAAATTTTTGGTAAAAGAACCAACTGACGTTGCTATAAAAATATTGCCAGAAAAAAATGATTAAGCTATCGTAGTTGTGGATCGCGTCGAGCCCGAAAGGTTTGTCGCTTGCTTTGAAAATGCATAAACATTAAGGACTCCAACATGAATTTACCTTCATATAGCCAGTTTTTTCATACTATCTATGATGAAAAGTCACCAGTAGGCCGAATTGGTCGTGGCACACATTATTCCGTATTTGAAACCGTTCAGTGGCTCTCACCAAGTCTCGGGAGATATAAATCTCCAAAGGTTCAAAAGTTCGCAATTATCTGGGATGAAGATCACGACACCCGGATTGTCGATGTTTTAGAAATAGCATTAATGCGAAACTTATTAGGTCCAGTTGTGTTTGCAGGTGAGCGAAAGGGATCATTAAACATCGTTCTTTCACCAGATTTTGACAGGTTGACTCCTTCAGAAAAAAAAGAGTATCTGGCAAATTGGCAAGAGCTCGCTGATGGTGGATATGCCTCTGACAGCTGGGGCTTTGACTGGAGTTATCTTTCCTCGCCAGCAACCGGTTCGATCATCCAGGATTCCAAGACAAAAACAGAGGTCTATTTATTCAACATTTGTAACCTCTGGGAGCTTGGACACTCAGTCTATAATGAGCGCAACCCTTGGGAGGACGAGGAAAGGATGCAGCAGTCTATAGATAGTCTGAAGTCTTTATCTAAATAAAGTCACAGGGGAGCTCTGACTCCCCTTTCTGATTTATCAAGTAATATCTTCTGGCCAATACCCGTTGTACTATTCATTTCATTCAGCATTTTTACGTCCTGTTTATCGAGGGCATATTTTCCCCATAGCGAACCAAACGAAAAGAGAATGTTTCTTAATTGGTTTTTTCTGATTTTAGGTTGCAGATTTATAAAATAACAACACCTGCTGTCGATATTGTCTTCAAGAGACTTAAAATCTGAATCGGCGGCACATTTGGCGATTCTTATCAGATCTTCCCAGCACTCTGGCATTAACTCTTTTAAAGCAGATTCCAGTATGTGCTCAAATGAATACATAAGTAACAAGTGATTTTTATTCACTTGGATGTAGCTCATTGAACGCCTGAATAAAGCTAACTGGATTAGAATAAGTGGCCATAAAAGCTCGACCCCATAAATTGAAGTGGTTTACTGAATTTGGCCACCTGAACAGAGGTGATATGCTCACCTCAGAACAACACAGGTGTCATAATGAAAAAAAGAAATTTCAGCGCAGAGTTTAAACGCGAATCCGCTCAACTGGTCGTTGACCAGAACTACACCGTGGCAGATGCAGCCAGCGCTATGGATGTCGGCCTTTCCACAATGACGCGATGGGTGAAACAATTACGTGATGAACGGCAGGGCAAAACACCAAAAGCCTCCCCCATTACCCCGGAACAAATTGAAATCCGTGAGCTCAGGAAAAAGCTACAATGTATTGAAATGGAAAATGAAATATTAAAAAAGGCTACCGCGCTCTTGATGTCAGACTCCCTGAACAGTTCTCGATAATCGGGAAGCTCAGGGCGCGTTATCCTGTGGCCACTCTCTGCCATGTGTTCGGGGTTCATCGCAGCAGCTACAAATACTGGAAAAACCGTCCTGAAAAGCCAGACGGCAGACGGGCTGTATTACGCAGTCAGGTACTTGAACTGCATGGCATCAGCCACGGCTCTGCCGGAGCAAGAAGCATCGCCACAATGGCAACCCAGAGAGGTTACCAGATGGGGCGCTGGCTTGCTGGCAGACTCATGAAAGAGCTGGGGCTGGTCAGTTGCCAGCAGCCGACTCACCGGTATAAGCGTGGCGGTCATGAGCACGTTGCTATCCCGAATCATCTTGAGCGACAGTTCGCCGTAACGGAACCAAATCAGGTGTGGTGCGGTGATGTGACCTATATCTGGACGGGTAAGCGCTGGGCGTACCTCGCCGTTGTTCTCGACCTGTTCGCAAGAAAACCAGTGGGCTGGGCCATGTCGTTCTCGCCGGACAGCAGGCTCACCATGAAAGCACTGGAAATGGCATGGGAAACCCGTGGTAAGCCCATCGGGGTGATGTTCCACAGCGATCAAGGCAGCCATTATACGAGCAGGCAGTTCCGGCAGTTACTGTGGCGATACCGGATCAGGCAGAGTATGAGTCGGCGTGGAAACTGCTGGGATAACAGCCCAATGGAGCGCTTCTTCAGGAGTCTGAAGAACGAATGGGTGCCGGCGACGGGCTATGTAAGCTTCAGCGATGCAGCTCACGCAATAACGGACTATATCGTTGGATATTACAGCGCACTAAGACCGCACGAATATAATGGTGGGTTACCGCCAAACGAATCGGAAAAACGATACTGGAAAAACTCAAAGTAGAGGCCAGTTTTAGTTGACCACTACATGCGCGGCAGGTGAACTCCGGCCCCTGGTCAGTTCTTATCGTCGCCGGATAGCCTCGAAACAGTGCAATGCTGTCCAGAATACGCGTGACCTGAACGCCTGAAATCCCGAATGCGATGGTAATTGTCAGGCACTCCTTCGTGAAGTCGTCCACACAGGTCAGGCACTTGATCCTGCGACCGGTGGCGAGCGCGTCCATGACAAAATCCATCGACCAGGTCAGGTTGGGCGCCGCCGGGCGGAGCAGCGGCAGACGTTCTGTTGCCAGCCCTTTACGACGTCGTCTGCGTTTTACGCCCAGCCCTCTCAGATGATAAAGGCGGTACACGCGCTTGTGATTAACATGAAGGCCTTCACGCCGCAGTAACTGCCAGATGCGGCGGTAGCCAAAACGCCTTCGCTCCAGTGCCAGCTCAGTGATGCGCCCTGATAAATGCGCATCAGCCGCCGGACGCTGAGCCTCATAGCGGCAGGTCGACAGGGACAAACCAGTAAGCCGGCAGGCACGACGTTGCGACAGACCGGTCGCATCACACATAAACTCAACGGCTTCCCGCTTCTGGTCTGTCGTCAGTACTTTCGCCCCAGAGCCACCTGAAGTGCCTCCTTGTCCAGCATGGCTTCGGCAAGCAGCTTCTTGAGTCTTGCGTTCTCTTCCTCAAGCGACTTCAGGCGCTTAACCTCGGGCACCTCCATACCGCCATACTTCTTACGCCATGTATAAAAGGTGGCATCGGAATTGGCGTGCTTGCGGCAGAGCTCACGGGCAGAAACCCCGGCTTCAGCTTCGCGGAGGATACTGATGATCTGTTCGTCGGAAAAACGCTTCTTCATGGGGATGTCCTCATGTGGCTTATGAAGACATTACTAACATCGCGGTGTATTAATCAACGGGGAGCAGGTCAGCTCGTCCGCGATCGCTTCTTTGCACGGGACGTGCCTTAAACACCGGTCCAGGCCGATGCCTTCATGACGGAGTTTCCGGCTTAAACAGGGGCGATTAGCCGATAAACGACCGATGATGGCAAATCAGAAGGTAACTGGAGTATTCACCCACAAAACTTTGGCGACAACGGGGCCGATATTGCGGTAACCATGCGGGATCTGGCTGGGAAAATAGAACGAATCCCCCTGCTCAAGGAGCCAGATATGGTCTCCCAGACGCAATTCCAGCGCGCCTTCCAGCACATAGCCCATCTCTTCGCCGTGGTGCTCAATCAGGCCATCGCTGGCGACGCCCGGTTCGATAATATGAATATTACCCTGCAGCAACCCGCCTTTGTGGTGCCAGGTCAGGTTCTCCAGTTCGATCCCCCCCTTTTTACTGCGCTGCAGGAACCGCTTACGGTTTCGCTGTTCAGGCTTCAGTACAGGCCGATCGGCCGTCCAGTCATCGGCCATCAGGTCGGCGATACTGGTCTCCAGCGCTTTTGCCAGGCGGTGCAACATCGCCAACGACGGCGAGGCAGCGTCATTTTCCAGTTTGGATAACAGACTTTCCGAGCATTCCACCTTTTGCGCGAGCTGCTTGAGGGTCAGCTCCTGCACCAGACGTGCGTGGCGCAACCTCATTCCCAGCGGGGTTCCGGTAGATTTGATGTCAGCGTTTTTTTCATCTGTCTGCTTCATTAAAGTCTCCCAACGGCCTGCATCATGCAGGCCTGGTAAGATAAATCATGCCATCACGGTGAACTGAATTTCTTTCGGTGAGCAGCCGTTAATGGGCACAATGTCCTGCGGGCAAGCGGACATCACCACCACGCAATCCAGCTCGGCACGAATCTCTACATAATCACCTGCTTTGCTGACAGTTGGCAACCAGGAAATTGAATAATCAGGATTTACTGGCGTGTTCATCCACAAATTAAGCGGCTGCGGCACTTCACGCGCGCGCAGGCCAATCGCCTTCAGCGCCATGCGCATATTGTCAGCGCAGCTGTCGTGATACTCCGTAATCCCCATGTTGGTATAGCGGTAAAGATCGCAGGCAGCGATCAACGTGTCATGCACACCAGGTGAGGTATCGGTGAGCAGAGTGGCGATAGCACGGCGCTGGTTGGTCACCAGCACATCACCTGGCTGCGGAATAATTTTGTCGATAAAGGCACGGGTATGTTCCATGGACGCAAACTCGCTGAGATCGCCGGTATTGAAAAACCACGTGTCGCAGACCTGGCTGCCTGGGGTATTGATGATCTTAATCACCTGCCCTTTTTTCAGCAAAACGGCGCGTCCGCAGCGCGGCGGGATGGTATACAGTTCGTTTAACGTCGGTGCGCCATCGGCTGAAATCGGTGAGGTTGCCGTTGGGTTGAGGCCCAGGGCATCGCCATTGTCTTTATCGCAGCAGATTGGGTAGTGTGCAGTTGCGGTCATGATTTAACTCCTTCAAGTGATTGGGATAGCTCAGTCAGTGCACAGGCCAGCGTACGGGCACCTGCCGCCAGTGAACGAGGATCGGTATATTCAGCCGGATTGTGGCTAATGCCTTGATGGCTGGGGACAAAAAGCATGCTGGTCGGACAGTGTTCGGCCAGATACATGGCGTCGTGAAACGCGCCAGATAACAGCTCCATATGGGCAATATCCAGCGCATTTCCGGCCGCTTTCAAGACATGATTGATGCGCGGGTCAAAGGTGACCGGCGCTTTATTCAGTAGCAGCTCGATGGTGACTTGTTCGCTTGCCAGAGAGGCAATCACCGCGTCGAACCGGGCCAGCGTTTCGGCCGATGGGTGGCGGAAATCAAGGGTAAAACGCACGCTCGACGGGATGGTGTTGATGGCATTTGGCATGACCTGCCAACGGCCAAACGTCAACCGTAACTCGTCATCTGCCGTGTCACCCATCGCCTGCTCAATGATCGCAAGCTGTTCGCGTGCCAGGGTCATCGCATCCTGGCGCAGCGCCATCGGCGTGGTCCCCGCATGTGCCGATATCCCATGGCAGGTGATCTGGTACCAGCGCACGCCCTGGATACCTCTGACGACGGCCAGCGGCACGCGGCGACTTTCCAGTACCGGACCTTGCTCGATGTGCAATTCCACGAAGCAGGCCATCTCGCGATCCGGGCGTAACGGGATGGCTGCAAAGCGGGCCTGGTGGTCTGCCAGCGCATCGCGAAACGAGACACCATCTACGCCCATCGCGCCAAGATGGTCAGACAATCTCGCAGGGTCGACGAAGGTGCTGGAGCCCATCGCCCCCGGCGCAAAGCGGCTGCCCTCTTCATTGGTCCAGATAACCACTTCGACCGGGCGTTCGGTGACAACCCGTGCCTCATTGAGCGCTTTCAGGCACGCAAGTCCGGCCATCACGCCGTAACAGCCATCGTAGTTGCCACCGGACGGTTGCGTATCGATGTGGCTACCGGTGGTCACGGGCGATACAGCAACGCGTCCTGGACGACGGAAGAATAAATTCGCCGCCGCATCGCGGTAGACTTCACACCCGAGCTCTCGGGCGACATCAATAAGCCAGGACCGGGCATCGAGTTCCGCCGCGCTCAAAGCCTGGCGATCGACGCCGCCATTCGCTAACTTTCCATATTCTGCAAGCTGCGCCAACAGTTGGTTCAGCCAATCCTCATCCAGCTGTCGGGCAACCCGTAAGCCTGTTTCCATCATGGTAGTTTCTCCAGTTCTTCGGGTTGCAGAGGCCGACGAAACAGCGGCGCGAGAAAGCTCCGCAGGCGCTCGCTTTTCGGCTGTGTAAAAATCTGTCGCGGCGTGCCGCTTTCAATAATGTTGCCGTCGGCCATAAACACCAGCCGTGACGAGATATGGGCCGCAAACGCCATCTCATGGGTGACCATCACCATGGTCATCCCCTGCCCGGCCAGATCCCGGATAACGTCCAGCACCTCTTCAACACGTTCGGGATCGAGCGCCGAGGTGGGTTCGTCGAGCAGCAATAACTCCGGATTCAGCGCCAGTGCGCGGGCAATACCCACTCGTTGTTGCTGGCCGCCGGAGAGTCGCACCGGCCAGTCATTCGCTTTTTGCGCCATCCCGACACGGCTGAGGGCAGCCATCGCGGCCGTTTTTGCCGCCTGGCGGGACATTTTTTTCCCCAGTACCAGCGGCGCGGCGACATTTTCCTGCACCGTCATGTGCGGCCAGAGATTGAACTGCTGGAACACCATCGAGAGCGGTTTGCGCACATCGGCTATGAGGCTGGCGCTGTCGGCATGCGCGAGGCCACGCTGCGTGCCGGAATAGCCGAGCAGTTGTCCTTTAATCAGCACGTCCCCTTTGTCGTAGGCTTCCAGAAAATTCATGCAGCGTAGTGCGGTGGTTTTCCCGGAGCCCGACGGGCCAATCAGCGTGACTATCTCACCGTGATCGACGCGTAAATTGATGTCATTCAGTACCACATGGTTTGCGAATGACTTGCCTACATGGCGCATTTCGAGCACCGGCACAGATGTATTGCCCACGTTATTCTCCGGTCCGTAGTAGGTGGCTCAATGTTTTTATGCTCATACTCACCCCCTGCGCCAGCAGCCAGTAGCTGACGATCAGCAAGGTATAAGGCAAGATATAGCTGTAGGTGTTAGCAACGATCTGACTCGTCGTCATGGTCAGTTCCGGTACGGTAATGATCGATGCGACGGCGCTCTCTTTAATCGTCAGAATGAACTGATTGCCCAACAGCGGTAGCGCAAAACGAACGGCCTGCGGCGTCTGGATATGCCAGAAACAGTGGACCGTAGAGATGTTGTTTGCCAGCGCCGCCTCTCGCTGTCCCGGCGGAATGGTGTTCCACGCGGCGCGAAAAATTTCGCCGAAATAGGCCGCGCTATACAGCGTCAACGACAGCAGCGTGGCGTCAACGGCGCTCAGCATGATGCCGATGGACGGTAGGCCAAAGTAGATAACGGCTAGCTGCGCCAGAAATGGCGTGCCGCGGATCACCCACACGTAGGCGCGCCACAGACGAAACGCCAGACCACGTCTGCCGCAGAGTCCGTTTAAGGCAAACCCCAACAGCATGCCGCCGCATGCGGCGCAGAGGCTTATCCACAGGGTCACGCCCAGGGCCTGAATGTAGGCTGGCAGGTATTGCGCGAGTTCCGTCATCGTTGTTCCCTCTGCCAGTGGCGTTCTGCCTGACGGCCCAACAGCGCCAGCAGGCTGGTCAGCAGTAGATAGACCAGAGCCACGGCCAGATAGACCTGCAGCGGCTGGTACGTAGATGAGGCCAGTTGCTGGCCCACGCGCATCAGATCCGTCAGCGCGATGACCGACACCACCGCAGAGGCTTTGATCACATCAATCAGCTCGGAAATCAGTGACGGCAGCGTAGTACGGACAACCTGCGGTACCTGGATGCGCCATAAAATCTGCCGTGGGCTCAGCCCGCAAATCGCGGCGGCTTCCAGTTGACCTGGGGTGATGCTGGCGAAACCACTTTTCAGAATTTGCGATTGATAGGCCGCCGTGTTCAGCGTTAATGCCAGCGTGGCGGCGGCAAAGCCGGGAATGTCGATCCCCAATTGTGACGGTAAATAAAAGCAGAGCAGCAGTTGAGCCAGAACCGGGGTCCCGCGAAACAGACTGACCCATCCATGGGCCGTCATGCGGTAAATCGGTAACGGACTGGTCGACATCCGCCATACGCCAATACCCACCAGAAAGCCGGCGACCATCGCTGTCAGGCAGAGCGCTGCGGTGGTGAGTGCTCCCTGCATCAGCATCGGAAGCCAGTGGATAAAGCTCGTCATGAAATCCGTCATCGTTTTCCACTCACAGCGCCGGTGCGGGCATTTCTGTTGCCGGAACGCTCATCGTGAAGCCGAACCATTTCTGCTGCAGTGCCTTCATGGTGCCGTCGCGATTGGCTTCAATGATCCCGTCAGCGATCAGTTTTACCAGAGCGGCGCTGTCGGCATCTTTACGCCCGACCCAGCCAAAGAAGGTCTGTGGCCCTATCATTTCCGGCAGTGTGGCAAAAACGCCCGGGCGGGTTTTAATCAGCGGACCCAGGTTCGAGAGCGACTGGGCGACGCCATCAAGACGGCGGGATGCCAGATCGGCATAGGCTTCATCAAACGCGACATACTGTTTGATCTCTTTGATGCCCGGTTTGCCGCTGGCGCGTAGCGCCTGATCGAAGGATTGCAGCACCTGCAACTGACCGGAACCGGCCTGCGAGCCCACCACTTTGCCGCTCAGGTCATCCGGAGTTTTAATCGCGCTGTCCTCTGCTCTTTTGAGCAGTGCGACGGTAGATTCCGCCACCGGAGCGGTAAAACTGAAGCGTTCAATACGCTGTTTATTGACGGTGACGGCGGTCACCACGAAGTCAAATTTTTTCGCATCAAGCCCTGGCAGGATGCCTTGGAAAGGCAGATCCAGCTGTTTCACTTTCACGCCTGGTAATGATTTGGCAAAGATGTGGTTCATCAGGTCAACGTCGTAACCGACAATTTTGCCGTTATCAACGTACTCAAAGGGGGCGTATCGCGCTTCAGTGGCAACGGTGATCTCTTTTGCTTCTTTAATTCGTTCAAGCAGATCGGCGCTGAAAGCCGTAGAGCAAAAAAGGCAGGTGGAAATAAGCACGGGTAAAGAAAAACGATTTAGCTTCATGGCATGCTCCAATAAAGATATATGAACTACATGAAAGTTACTTGAATTTAATGAAAGCATGAAGCATGCCAATGACGTTAAAATCAGCCGTAAAATTTTTATCACTATGAAAAATAATATTTATTTTATGATGCAGCACTGGATGTGCTCTGTGCTGGTTTTTTGGTGATGGGGATATGTATGGTTATCATGCACTCAAATGGTGCTTTTTTGATTAAAAAGAGTGCAATCGCGACAGACGCGCTGCTTCCTGAATTCAACTCCGCTCCTGGCGCCAATCTGCCCCTGAACAGACCGTGAGGGACGATTTATACCCCTGCCCCGGCGGCCGCCTTTCAGCCTCCCGCTTCTCGTCAGATCCTGAAATTTGGCGATTCACTTAAACGCCGATATACATTATATAGATGGGTCTTCCCCGATCATGGTGGGAAGACTCAGAACGCCATATTCAGTTTTCCATAGTGGAACATCACTCCCAGCTTAAAGCGCTCCCGGTTCCTGTATCCTCTGGCTTTTATTCTCAGCAGTCTGATCTTGCTGTTCAGCGCCTCTGCATTACCATTCGAGACACGATGACGCATCGCATTCAGTATTCCATACAACCGTTTTTTGATGGTTTTCGCTGCGTTTTTCATCATCGGCACATCACATTCAGACGCCAGCGATATCCACTGCAACCAGTCATTCCTGCGTTCTGTGCTCTAGGGGCGATCCCAGATATTTTTGGCCAGCTCTTTCAGTGTCCAGCACTGGCTTGTCTGCTGCATCTGTTCCCGCAGCCACATCAGCTTTTCCTGCCGGGACTCAGTCATCCATTTGCCGCTGTACTGCCACAGGAAGCGGGTACCTTTGGCTTGACGGCGGCTTTCAACCGGAAGACGGGGATGTTCATTCTGGCGGGTTTTATCCATCACCTCACCCAGCTGTTTCGCTACGTGGAAGCGGTCAAAGGCGATTTTATCAACTGCACACGGTAAGTGGATGCGCGCGGCTCTTATATAGCCCGCATTCATGTCCATTGAGAGCGTTTTAATGGCCTGCAGCTGTCCGTCAATCAGGGTTATGAGGTAACCGGCAAGACTTTCCTTACCTCGATCATCCGTTAAAGCCAGCGCCTGCCCGTCACGATCGGAGATTACCGTTATATAACGATGTCCTTTTTTAAAAGCGACCTCGTCCACATTCATATGCCGGGCTGCTAACGGCTTTTTTATCCGTGCAAGACCTCGTTTAACCGCGCGGGTCATAATGCCGTCAACGGCATTCCAGCTCAGTTTGAGTTGTTTCCTGACTGCATCAACAGTTCTGATTTTCAGCCATCAAAGCACGAATGATTCGAACAGCAGCGTATACCGGCTGCCGGGCTCCGCCCACGGAACAGGCAAAGTCTGACATCCATGCTTCGGACACATAACACGGGGCACACTGGCTTCAACTATTGTGGCGAACTGGCAGATATCGAGGTGGCGCCATTTACGATGCCGGTGATCGTGAACGGGGCAGGATTTCCCGCAGGCTGGACAGGTTAACTGAGTATTTTCAGCGATCCCGACAGTAACGGTAACAGAAGCGGCATTTTCATCGAGAGAAAGAGACTTTACCGCCACGGAGCTGACAAGTTGAGGATATGTGCATAGAGGGACTTTTCGTCCATGGTGGTGACCTCTGGCGATTTAATACGCCATTATCATGCCTTCAGCCACCACAACAAGGGAAGCCCCATATAAATACAGTTATATTGATTAACAGGAACCAAATCATGAGCAGGGAAAGATATAACCTTTCTATCGCAGTTTTCGTTTTAGTGCTCAGGGGAAATGAAATCTGCATGCTGCGACGAGCTAATACCGGTTGGATGGACGGGTGCTATAGCTTGCCTGCCGGTGGGCTTGAATATGGTGAAACACTTTCCTGTGCTGCTGCAAGAGAGTTGGCAGAAGAAACAGGTATCCACCGGGCGCTATGAGGCAACGTTCAGCGAGAAGCATTAATAAAGTAAATGATTGAACGTTATATCTATCATTTTCTGGATTCGCTGCAGGGGGCCGCGCATAACCTGAATCACTTCAAAGTGTAACTCTCAGGGTTCGAATGACTATATCTGACACATAGCAGCCAGAGTTGGGGTAGGCTGGTCCGCTCTAAGCGAGAAGAGGAAATCACAGTCGTTGTCACAACAGTTGAGAGTCAACTTAATTTGTGGTCTGTTACTCAACGGTGAGCAGGTCAAGCCTGTTTTTCAGTGTGACGACTCAACTAGATATCACCACGCACAGGCCCTATTTCGTCTCATGTTTCTCATCAAAGGGAGAAAAAACTTTTGATCTTGACCCTCCATCTCCGGACAGCTTTTGTATCTTAAGTTAACGATGTCCGCTGCCGCCGGTATTCCCTCGGGGAGTGATATCCCAGCGCGCTGTGCGGGTGGTTTTCATTGTAATGCGTGAACGCTACTGCAAGGTTTCGCAGTGCTGTTCTCACATCCGGTTTTGGCATGAACGCGATATAGTCTTCTTTCATCGTTTTCACGAACCGTTCGGCCATGCCATTACTCTGCGGGCTGCTCACCGCTGTTGTGCAGGGCTCCAGATTCAGCTCTCTCGCGAACCTCCGCGTTTCATACGCGGTATACGCTGAACCGTTATCCGTCAGCCACTGCACCGCTGTGTCGGGCAACCTGTCGCCGAAGCGCTTTTCCACCGACCTCAGCATCACATCCTGCACGGTCGAACTGTCATAGCCTCCCGTGCTTGCTGCCCAGTCTGTGGCCTCACGGTCGCAGCAGTCCAGCGCGAACGTTACCCGCAGTTTTTCGCCGTTGTCGCAGCCGAACTCGAAGCCATCTGAACACCAGCGCATATCGCTTTCTGCCACCGCTATCTTGCCCTTATGTTCACGCTTCGGTCGCTCTGGTTTGTGATGCAACAACAACAGGTTATGCTCGCTCATTATCCTGTAAAGCCGTTTGGCATTCACAGGTGGCTGTCCCTCTGTGCGACGTTGCTTGCGCAGGATGCCCCACACGCGTCGATAACCATAACTCGGCATATCGCTGATAATGTTGAGGATAGCCGACAGTATTTCTGCGTCTGCTTCTTCATTACGCCGGTTACAGCGCCTGTCCTGCCAGTCGGCAGAACGGTTAATCCGCAGTGACAGTTGCGCACGCGACACGCCCATGGTCCGGCTGACCAGGGCTATTCCCCGTCCTTTGGCAACAAGGGCGCGTGCGCTATCCATTTTCGCGACTGACCGTACTCCACGGCTTCTTTCAGGATCTCAACTTCCATCGTCTTCTTGCCCAGAAGGCGCTGAAGCTCCCGGACCTGCTTCAGAGCAGCAGTAAGCTCAGAAGCAGGAACGACGTCCTCTCCAGCCGCAACGGCGGTGAGGCTGCCTTCCTGATATTGCTTCTTCCACTTAAACAGCAGGCTGGGCTGGATACCATGCAGGCGGGCGACATGGGAGACATTCATACCCGGCTCCATCGTCTGCTGGATAATGGCGATCTTCTCCTGAGGAGTTTTACGTTTACGGACTTCTTGCCCTAACAGGATCCCGGTCATCTCAAAATTGGCGTTAGTGTTAGACATATATTCAAGCCTATCTCTTATCTGGAGATACAGCTACTGTCCGGTGTTTCAGGGGGCTACATCAAGTAAAAATGGCCGCTATCTCTCATGGCGCAGTTCAAATTCGTTCAACTGCTCTAACGCTTTCGCCACACTCTGGAACATCAGATGTTTTTCCTCATGCTTCTGTGACAGCCGAGAAACGAAGGTAAACACACTTCCGCTTCTCTCAGGCCAGCAGTCGTCATAAAGTGCAGGTATCAACATCTTTCTTGCTTGATGCTGCAATGCAGGAGTCGTCAGACTACAGATGTACGTTCGTACTTCAAACTGTCTTCCAGGTGTTTTGTCTAGAAAAAGTACCACATCAGATTCACTCACCCAGTGCGACAATCCGAAGCGCAGTGCCGGATAACCTTCCCAATGATTAAGTGCCGTTGTGACCTCATAACCACGATCAGAAAAGTGCTCTGTCAGAAACCGTAGGCCTTCCTCCTGAAGTGATTTCACCACAGCATTTTTCAGTAACACCGCTTCCTGAATATTACGCAAATTTTCGAGAACGAAGGTTTCTGTCTCTGCTGCAATCGTATTTTTACCCATCAGTGTCTCCAGATGTAGAATGAATTCGCGCAGCAAAACCTGCCATTTATTGAGCGGGGAAGAAATACATGCCATGCCGAGCCTGGGCGACAGAACAGAAATAAACATACTGTAGCTTATTCCTGTCCAACCGGCTGGAGCCAGTCCTTCCGGCGACAGAACCACCAGGAACGGTTTCTTATCTGGATGTTTTTGCTCCAGATACCCACTGTAATCATTGAAAGGATTGTTCAATTGGTGCCAGATTTTATTCTCCAACACCATGGCCCATTCTTTCGACTCAAGTAGCAAATCGATTCGAGTTCCTTTCTGGGTCATAACCTCACGGGCTGGTGGAGAGAGAAGTGATGCATCAACATGGGCTGGCAGGAATTCCAGAAGGGCCCCAATAACCAGTGTATTCAGTCCATGGGGCGCATCCGGATCAATAAAGAAAGCGAGTAAATCGCTGACAGGGTTTTCATAGTGTCCACGGGCACCAACCGAAAATATATTGGTCTCACTTTTTTCAGCAACAGGCAGTGATTTGAGGCGAGTCAGTAATTCTTCCAGAGCAGGCAGGTCCATTGGTTTCTCCGCAGCGGTTTTCCCTATCCAGAAACATACCAACAAAAAGAGCCTTGGCATAGGGAGGCCTGTCTGCCCGCTGGCATTGGGTGCACGATAATTGCGGTGGATTTCAAAGTTAACAGTCCGCTTCGTGCTGTGAGCTCAACAGGTCGATGCAACGCTATCCTATTCCTTTCGCCGTATTAAAAGCCTCACACTCAGCGAATACAGAAAAACTATGCGTTTAAAAAAGAATGAATTATCTCCTTAGCGTGGTTTTTACACGATTGCCCCTCAAACCCCGATAACGACTCCTGCGCAGTTATACGTCCTTCAACACCGACCTCTTCGCGACCCGGCACACGCGCTGGAAGGTGAACACATCGGCCAGGTAGTGAACACGCACCGGAGCTAAGCGTGTCGGAGAACGTTATCCTTTCACGTTCTCCGCGATCGTCGCCACCGACTCGCGCAGCTTCATCTCCACCTGATACGTTTGCCACGAGACAGGTAAATCTGTCTCACGTATGCGCCTGAAAAGCAGCTCGGCTGCATGTACGCCCATATGGTGAATCGGCTGCGCAACGGTGGAAATGCGCGGGGTGGTGAGCGTCAGCCAGTCGAGTTCGTCGAAGGCGAAGAAAGAGAGCTTTTGCGGCACAGCGATGCCGCGCTCACGCACCGCGCGCCAGGCGCCCTGGGTCATGACGTTATCCACCGCGAAAACTGCCGTGGGCGCGGCGGCGTCCAGCACAGCCAGTGTCTCTTCAAACGCGTGCTGGGCGCAATATTTGCCAGTGCGGCGGATTAAGGTTTTCTCCACCGCCACGCCCGCTTCATGGTGCGCTAGCAGGTAGCCGAGCAGGCGCGCGCCGCTTGAGTTAAGCCGGTCGGCGTTGATCGTCGAAAACTTCTGCGGCTCCAGCGCCAGTTGCGTATCGTAGTCCGAGCTTAACTCAGTGATGATGGCGATGCGACGATGGCCGCAGCTTAGCAGGTAGCGCGTAGCTTCGCGGCTGGCATGTACGTTGTCGATAAGCACCGCGTCGGCGGCCAGCGTCGGCAGCTTACGGTCGAGCAGCACCACCGGAATACCTTGGGCGATAGCCTGGTCTAGGTGGTGGCAATTGTTTATATCAGCAGGCGAGACGATAAGCCCGTCCACCTGTTTCTCCAGCAGAATGCGCACCGCCTCCTGCTCGCGCGGCACGTCTTCGTCGCTGCTGGTGATAAGCACGCCGAACTCGTGGCGACGGGCGATATCGCTGATGCCGCGCAACGCCTCGGCGAAAAAAGGGTTGCTGATGTCAGCGCCCACCACGCCGATGGTCTGGCTTTTGCCGGTGATCATCGCCCGCGCTACCTGGTTTGCCACATAGCCCAGCTCTTCAGCAGCGCGTATGATTTTTTCACGCAGCTCCTCGCTGACATATCCGTAACCTCCCAGCGCCCGGCCAGCCGCCGCGGTGGAAACCCCCGCCTTGCGCGCCACGTCTTTCACGGTGATTCGGTTATTTTTTTTGTTCATAAGAAGTTTTGTCTGCTCCGCTTTTCAGTTCCCGGAGGTTATCGATTTCCGGCAAAATCATAAGAAAAAGATCATTGACAATTTTTTAACACCGGCGAATTATTCACCGTGTGATAACGTTCTCTCATTTTAGGATAATCCACCCGCTGCTGCAAATCACGGGTTTATTTTGCAGATGAACTGATAACGTTATCACATCCATTACAACCGAGACGGACAGGTAAACCAACATGACGCAAAACACCACAGTTTCACTGCCGCTGCGCCCGCTGGAAGCGGACTTCATCCCGACACTTGAGAAAGTGCTGGGACAGAAAAACGCCATCGCTGGCATCGCAGAGGCCGCCGCCTCCCGCCCGCTGAAAGATATCTATTTCGTCGGCTGCGGCGGCTCGTTCTCTTCTTCCGTGCATGCCCACGCCCTGCTCTGCCGCCACAGCAAAAAGCTACAGGCGTGGAACCTGAACGCGGCGGAGTTTATGGCGCAGCCCCCTGCCCGTCTGGGAGCGTCGTCGCTGGTGATCCTCTCATCGCACTCCGGCGCCACGCCGGAAACGGCGCAGGCGGCGCTCTTTGCGAAATCTTACGACGCGTATGTGGTCTCGCTAAGCCAGGAGCTGAACACGCCGCTCGCCAATACCGCCGACACCGCGCTGGTTTACTACAGCCCGCGTACCGTGACGCCGGGCAAACAGCTTCTGCTGCTGCAACTGGTGATTGAACTGCTGGAGCACGTGGATAACCTAGACGTCAGCGCCTGGCGCGACGCCCTGCCCGCCCTGCCTGCGGCGCTGCAACAGTACCTCGATAAACAAGAAGCCGTCGGCGACGCCATTGCGAAATCCATCGCTCAGGGCGGCGATATTTACGTGACCGCCGCTGGCGCTAACTACGGCGCGGCCTACACGCTTTCCTACTGTTATCTGATGGAGATGCAGTGGCGCAACGCCACCCCGGTGCTGGCGGGTGATTTCTGCCACGGCCCATTTGAGATGATTTTGCCGGGCGCACACCTGGTGGTGTTCCACGCCGATGACGACAGTCGCGCCATGACGCAGCGAGCCATCGACTTTGCCCGCCGCTATACCGAAAACGTCCATGTGTTTGACGCCGCTGGCTTTAGCCTGCCGGGCGCAGCGCCAGAAGTGAAAGCACGCTTTGCCGCCATCGCGCTGGGCCTGATGGGCACGCGTCTTGCAGATCACCTGGAGCATCACACCGGCCACTCTCTCGATGACCGCCGTTACATGTACAAAGTGGAATATTGATAACTATGCGAATTTGTGGAGTGGGTGACAACGTGATTGACCGCTACCTGCACTGCGACCTGATGTTCGCGGGCGGCAACGCGCTTAACTTTGCGGTTTTTGGCCGCCAGGCCGGGGCGCAGGCCGCCTACCTCGGCATCACCGGCAACGATATTCCGGCGGGCGTGATTCGCCACGCGCTTTGCGCTGAAGGAGTAGACATCAGTCGCGTGCGGATCAACGAAAGCTTTAACGCGCTTTCGCAAATCGATATCGACGCCGACGGCAACCGCTTTTTCGTCGGTTCCGTGCCGCCGCCTTACCAGCTGCGGCTGAGCGAGGCGGACCTGGCGTGGCTTGCGGACTTCGACCTGCTGCACACCAGCGATTACAGCGGGCTGGAAGCACAGCTTCCCCAGCTTGCCGCCTGCGCGCCGCTCTCGTTCGACTTCGGCTCGCGCGACGACGCCTGGGCCGAGCCGCTACTGCGCTGGGTGCAGGTCGCCACCTTTTCGCGCAGTGGCAGCGCGCCGCAGGCGATTGAAACGCTGATCGCCAACGCGCACGCGGCGGGTGTCGCCACCGTGCTGGTCACGCAGGGCGCGGACGGCGCGATTATCAGCCACCGGGGCAAACGCCACCGCCAGCCCGCGCTGCCGACGCAGATTGTCGACAGCCTCGGCGCGGGGGATGCATTTATCGCCACACTGCTGGTGAAGCTTGGTCAGGGATCAACGCTTGCCGACGCAGCGAACGATGCGGCCCTTGCCTCGGCGAGGGTTTGCGAACGCCTCGGTGCATTCGGCAGCGGCGTGCCGCTAACGCCGCTACCGCAGGAGGCAAAACAACAACCGTAGTCGCAATGCTATAACGCACCGCCGCAGGCGGGCTGCAATCCAACCTTTTTTACGTGGAGCAAGACATGAAGATGAAAACCTTAGCCTGTTCAGTAGCGCTGCTGGCCGCAATCTCGCTTGCCTTACCCGCCGGGGCCGCCGAAAAGCTGGTGGTCGGCACCGAAGCCAACGGCATTCCCATCTCCTTTCTGAACCCGAAAACCCATGAGCTGGACGGCTTTATGCTGGATATCGCCCGCCAGGCCGCAAAGCACGCGGGTTATGAGGTGGAGTTTAAAGCGATGGATTTCTCAGCGCTTATTCCGGCGCTGCGCACCGGCAAGATAGACCTTATCGCCACCGGCATGTATATCACCGAGCCGCGCAAGAAAGTGATCGATTTCACCACGCCTGTGTATAGCTACGGCGAAGGGATGATCGTGCGTAAAGAGGACACTAAAGACTACACCTCCTTTAAAGAGTTGCCTGGTGCGGTAGTGGGCGCGCAGATGGGCACGATTTTTATCGAGCCCCTTAAGCAGGCCAACATCTTCAAGGATGTGAAAGCTTACGACACCCTCACCGGCATCATGAAAGACGTGAACGCCGGGCGCATCAAAGCGGGCTTTGGCGATACCCCTTCCATGGCCTATTACCTCTCGCTTGGCGAATATCCCAACGTGCGGCTGGTGAAGAGCTACAAGCCGGTACTGCCAGGCTCGCTCGGGCTTGGCGTGCGTAAGGACGAAGAGCAGCAGTTGGCGAAGCTTAACGAAGCTATCGCCACCATGCAGAGCAACGGCGAGATTACGGCGCTGCTGGAAAAGTGGAAGCTTAATTAAAACAAGGGGGCGTAGCCCCTGATACCCCGTGACAGGAACTGCGATGAACGACTTTTTTACCTTCAGCGCCACCGCCCTCCCCATCCTGGTGGAGGGGGTGAAATACACGGTACTGGTTACCTTTTGTTCGCTTATCCTCTCGACCCTGCTCGGGCTGACGTGGGCGCTGATGCGTCTATCGGCCCACCGTCCGCTGCGCCTGGTGAGCGGTGCGGTGGTTAACGTGCTGCGCGGCATCCCGATGCTGGTTCAGCTTTTCTATATCTACTTTGTACTGCCCGATATCGGTATCGAAATGTCGGCGCTGACTGCCGCCATTATCGGCCTCGGCATCGCCTATTCAGTTTACCAGGCGGAGGATTTTCGCGCCGGCATTCAGGCTATCGACAAGGGGCAGATCGAGGCGGCGCAGACGCTTGGCATGTCTAAGCGCCTGATGATGCGCCGCGTTATCCTGCCGCAGGCCATCAAGATTATCTGGCCCTCATACGGCAACACCATGGTGATGATGCTCAAGGACAGTTCGCTCGCCTCCACCATCACCGTGGCGGAACTTTCCCTGCAAGGGAAGCTGCTCGCCTCGGCGACATTTCAGAACACCACCGTTTTCACGCTGGTCGCCCTGCTCTATCTGGTAATGTGCTGGCCGCTGATGTGGCTGTGCCGCCGGGTGGAACACGCCATGAACAAGCGTCGGAGCCACTGATGATTGAATATCGCAATGTCCATAAAAGTTACGGTGCGGTACACGTGCTGAACGGCATCAACCTGACCATCAACCGCCAGGAGGTGGTTTGCATCATCGGCCCTTCAGGCTCCGGCAAGTCGACCCTGTTGCGCTGCATCAACGGGCTTGAGAACTACCAGAGCGGCGAGATTATTTTCGACGGCGTGCAGGTGGACGGCAGCGAGCGCGCGCTAAGTCAGGTGCGCGGCGAGGTGGCGATGGTCTTCCAGCGCTTTAACCTCTTCCCGCACCGCACGGTGCTGGAGAACGTCACCGAAGGGCCGATTTACGTCAAAGGCGAGCGCCCCGGCCCCGCGCGGGAATATGGCATGGAGCTGCTTAAACAGGTGGGGATGGACCACAAGGCGCATTCATACCCGCAGGATCTTTCCGGCGGCCAGCAGCAACGCGTGGCGATAGCCCGCGCGCTCGCGATGCGCCCGCGAGCCATTTTGTTCGACGAACCCACCTCGGCGCTTGACCCGGAGCTGGTGGGCGACGTGCTGAAAGTGATGCGCGAGCTGGCGAATCAGGGCAGGACGATGGTGGTGGTGACCCACGAAATCGCCTTCGCCCGCGAAGTGGCCGACCGCGTGGTGTTTATCGACGGCGGTGTGGTGACCGAAGAAGGCCCGGCGCGCCAGGTGCTTACCAACCCTTCCCACCCGCGCACCCGCGAGTTTTTACAACGTGTACTCAACCCCATCAGCGAGGAATAATGATGCTTAACGCCAGCCATATCTGCGCCACCAACTTTACCTATTCGCACTATCGGCTGAACCACTGCCTGGACGATGTCGCCGCGCTCGGCGTGCAGTGGTTTGAACTATGGGGCGTTGCGCCACACCTGCATATCGACACCGTGCAGGAAGCGGACCTGCAGGCGCTCAGGCGGGAGCTGGCGGAGCGCGAGCTTAAGCTCGCCTGTTTCACGCCGGAGCAGTGTGTCTACCCGGTTAATATCGCCGCCGAAAACCCGCTGCAGCGGGAGTACAGCATTAACTATTTCCGCCGCAGCCTGGAGATATGCGAAAGCCTTGAGTCACCTCTACTGTTTATGACGCCAGGCTGGGGTTATGAAGAGGATAAGCCCGCGGAGGCGCGCAGCCGCGCGGTGGACGCCCTGGCACAACTGGCGCACCTCGCGGAAAGCCGTGGCGTGACGCTGGTGCTGGAAGTGTTGCAGCCGCGCGAAAGCAACCTCGCCAGCACCGTGCATGAGCTGGCGTCTCTGGTTAACGAAGTCAGTTCGCCTGCGCTCGACGCGGCGCTGGATATCGTCGGCATGGCGGTGGGCGGCGACAGCGTGACCGATTACCTCAACGCCTTTGGGCCAAAGCTGCGCCACTGCCATTTTATCGACGGCACCCCAGCGGGCCATCTGGCGCTCGGCGACGGCAACCTACCACTGAAAAGCTACCTCAGCGAACTTCGTGAAGGCGGCTATAACGGTCTGTTGTCGCTTGAGATAGCTGGTGGGCGCTACTGGCAGGAGCCGCTGGAGCCGATGCGCCAGAGCATTACGTTCCTGCGCGACGCGCTCGCATGATAGCGCGAAGCGGCGCGGCCATGCTGCCTGCACGCAAAAGCGAGAGCCTGCTGTTGCTGGTAACGCTCTGTGCCGGGGCAGGCTGGATCTTCTCTAAAGAGGCACTTGGCGCGCTGCCTCCGGTCTTTTTTATCGCCGTGCGCTTTCTGGCGGGCGGTCTGCTGCTGGGCCTGGCGGTGCCCGCAGCCGACCGACGCGAATGGCGGCGCAGCCTGTGGCCAGCCTTCGCCATCGGCAGCCTGATTTGCGGCTCGATGATGTGCTGGATTGTGGCGCTGCATCTTACCACCGCGCTGGGCGTTGGCGCCTTTCTCACCTGCCTCGGGCCGCTGTTGGTGCCGTTCGCAGGATGGCTGCTGTTCCGCCAGGCGCTGTCGAAGCGCATCGGGCTCGCCATGCTGCTCGCCCTACCCGGCATTGCGCTGTTGGTGGGCAACAGCTTTCTCCAGTGGCGGTTCGAGGCGGGCCAGTTCTGGTTTTTTGGTGCGGCGGCGATTTTCGCCTTTTACTTCAGCCTGAATAACCGCTTCGCCATCGACCAGCCGGTGGTGCTATTCGCCGCCATGCAGATGATCGCGGTGGGCCTGCTGGCGTTGCCGGTGAGCCTGTGGCTGGAGCCGTGGCCTGGCGAGCTCAACGCGGCTGGTTGGACATGGCTTGCGCTCAGCATTCTCATTCCCACCTGCCTGCGATTCTTTTTGCAAAACTATGCGCAGCGGCTAGCCTATACGCCCAACGGAGGGCTCATCATGCTGATGGAGCCAGTGTGGGCGGCCATTTTCTCGGCGCTATGGTATGGCGAAGTGATGACGCTGTCGCAGGTGGGCGGCGCGCTGCTTATCCTGCTGGCGCTGACGGTCGCCAGAGAGCGTCACGTCAGCGCCTGACCCTCGCCTGCGGGCGAGGGTCAGGCGGCATTTCCGGTCATATAGACGGTACGACTCAGCGTTACCGGACAGGTATTCTGACGGCTCCGGGTACCGTCCGCGAACGCCGTTTCACTGGCGTCCCCCACCCGTCCCGGGACACGTTCATACCAATATGGAACTGCGCCGCGGCAGACCTCTCCCAGTCGGCACGGGGGCCGGAATCCATCTCTCCCAGACTGTTATATGCCCTGGATGAAATCGTAAATAACTGCCCGGTATTGTCACTATCACGTCGCTGTTGAACCGTTTCCCTTCCAGCTCGATCATAAAGGGGGCAGTTTGAATATCGAAAATTATTGTCCGTCAAGGTTATTTTTTTGACCTTCCCACTTTAGCGGGCCTCAGCTGACGAAACCTTGGCGCAAGAAATACGGCGGGATTTCTCCCTCGGAGCTGAAATACATGCAGCAGCATGAGGAAGAGAGTCTCAGGTTGAAGAAGTTGGTTGCCAATCTGAGCCTCGACAAGGCCATGCTGCAGGATGTGCTGGCAAAAAAGAACTGACGCTGGCGCGTCTACATGAATTGGGCCGGGACCTGCAAACACGCTACGGAGCCAGTGAGAGGCAGGTCTGTTTTGCGCTACGGGTCAGCCGTAGCTCTTTCCGCTACCGTTCTGTAGAAGCAGACGACAGTGCGCTGCGCCTGCGTATCAGGGAGATCTCCGAAACCCGGGGTCACTATGCCTACAGCAGGGTTCACGTGATGCTCAGTCGGGATAATCATAAACGCATTTACCGACTCTACAGTGAGCAGGGGCTGTATCCGAATCATGTCTGGGGCATGGACTTTGTCTCTGACGCCTTATTTGACGGGCGTCGTAGATTTTTCCGGCCGGGAACACCGATGGACAATGCCACAGTGGAGTCATTCAATGACAGGCTGCGACAGGAATGTCTGAACGAGAACTGGTTCAAGTCTCTGGAGGATGCACGGTGCAAAATCGAGGCTTGGCGCATACACTATAATCAGAGGCGTCTCCATTCTGCACTGGGCTGGATAACGCCATCCGAATTCGCTGAGAAGTCTGCCGGTTGGCAGAATATGTAGCCAGCATGATGGCTGGTTATTCCTGATTACGACTGGAACATGTTCGGGGTCAGGGTCAGAAAAGAGATATTACTAACTGATGGTTGTATTGAATACTGGGGGCAGGTCACTATGCCAGCGAGCAAATGTCCGGTAAATTGTTATAATACATAGCGGGTATTTTATAATACAAAGAGATACAAGTAATGGAGCAGCCTGACAGCAAAAGCGCGAAGCCACTCTATAAACAGCTTGAAGCCTCCCTCAAAGAAGCTATTTTGTGTGGCGAATATCAACCTGGACAGCAGATCCCAACTGAAAATGAGCTAAGCGCACAATGGGAGGTCAGTAGGGTGACCGTGCGAAAAGCACTGGACGCATTAACGCGTGAAAATCTCCTGACCCGCGTGTCGGGTAAGGGAACATTTGTTTCCAGTGAAAAATTTCAGCGTAGTATGACAGGGATAATGAGTTTCACCGAGTTATGCCAGTCGCAGGGGCGACGGCCCGGTTCACGTACTATCAAATCAGTATTCGAGTCTATTGATGATGAAACACGATTCTTGCTGGGCATGGCTGCCGAAGAAAAAGCCGTTGTCATCGAACGTATTCGCTATGCTGATGACATTCCCGTCTCACTGGAAACCGTCCAGATGCCACCACGCTTTGCCTTTCTGTTACAGGAAGAGCTTAACAATCAATCCCTATATGAGTGCTTGCGTGAGAAATACGGTTTGTGGTTTACCCACTCACGTAAAATGATCGAACTGGTTTATGCGAATTTTGAGGTCGCTCATTATCTTGGCGTGGCAGAGAGTTATCCTCTCATCCTCATCAAGAGTGAAATGATCGACAACAAAGGCGAGTTGTCCTGTGTCTCCAAGCAACTGATTGTCGGCGACAAAATTCGCTTCACGGTGTAGTTTTCTCTCTTCAGCTAACAAGCTGATTCATCCAGATCGGGATCTGCGTCGCGGATCCCGATTTTTTTGTTTTTTATCTTGAATAAATGTATCAAAATGTCATATAAAAATAACAATACATTGAAAGTCATTTGTGGCGACAGAGCTCGCCCGGTCAAAGTAAGAACCAGAGGGATGTATGATGAGTATGAAAGAGATTGTTAGCGAAATTTTGGTCAGCCAGGAGGATAAAGGGGGCGTAAAATACGTTTATTACGTGGCCTGTGGTGGCTCATATGCCGCGTTTTATCCGGCGAAAGCTTTTTTAGAGAAAGAGGCGAAAGGTCTTACCGTTGGCCTTTACAACAGCGGAGAATTCATTAACAACCTGCCATCGGCACTGGGGGAGAACGCGGTTGTTATTGTGGCTTCGCACAAAGGGAATACCCCGGAGACCATTAAGGCGGCCGAGCTTGCACGTCAACATGGCGCGCCGGTTATTGGGTTAACGTGGGTGATGGATTCTCCATTAGTCGCCCATTGCGACTATGTGGAAAGTTACACTTTCGGCGACAACAAAGACATTGCTGAAGAAAAGACAATGAAAGGTTTGCTGAGCGCAGTCGAGTTCTTGCAGCAGACTGAAGGCTATATTCATTACGATGACTTCCTTGACGGGGTAAGTAAAATTAACCGCATTGTCTATCGTGCTTGTGAGCATGTCGCAGAGCGGGCTGTGTCATTTGCGCAGGAATACAAAGACGACAACGTTATTTATACCGTCGCGAGTGGCGCCGGTTACGGCGCGGCGTATCTTCAGAGTATTTGTATCTTTATGGAAATGCAGTGGATTCACTCAGCATGTATCCACAGCGGTGAATTTTTCCATGGACCTTTTGAGATCACTGATGCGAACACGCCGTTTTTCTTCCAGTTATCTGAGGGCAGCGCGCGGCCTGTGGATGAGCGCGCTCTAAACTTCCTGAAAAAGTATGGCCGTCGGATTGTAGTTGTCGATGCTAAAGAGTTAGGGTTATCTACTATCAACACGACGGTGATAGATTACTTCAATCACTCTCTCTTTAATAACGTTTATCCTGTCTACAATCGCGCACTTGCAAGGGCTCGTCAGCACCCGTTGACCACGCGTCGCTATATGTGGAAAGTTGAGTATTAATAACAAGGGATTTCGAAAAAGCAGGGAAGCTTTTTATTCTATGTATAAATCAAGGATTAGTTATGAGCATCAGCGTTATAGGTATTGGTGACAACGTTGTCGATAAATACCTCCATTCCGGAGTGATGTATCCGGGAGGGAATGCATTAAATTTTTCCGTGTATGCAAAACTCACTGGAGTACCTGCTGCCTTCATGGGAGTCTTTGGCGATGATGAGGCTGCAAGACATGTGCAGGATGTCTTGCATGAGTTAAAGATAGATACTACCCACTGTCGGCATTATGCTGGTGAGAATGGATACGCTTGTATTCGGCTGAAAAATGGTGATCGGGAATTTGTTACCAGTAACAAAAATGGGGTGTTGCGCGAGCATCCTTTGATACTATCACAAGACGATCTCCATTATATTTCTCAATTCAATTTAGTACACTCCAGCATCAACGGATTTCTGGAGCCAGAGCTGAAAAAGATAAAACAGAATAATAATATTATTTCGTATGATTTTTCAGGGCGTGGTACTGATGAATATTTCGAAAGCGTATGTCCATGGATAAGCTACGGTTTTATTTCTTGCAGTGGCTTATCATCAGATGAAATAAAAGAAAAGATTGAGAAAATATATCATTACGGTTGCCGGCATGTTATCGCGACCCGTGGACATGAGGGTGTTTATTATTTTTCTGCCAATGGTTATCTTGAGTGGCATCCTCAGTATATCGAACCAGTGGATACGTTGGGAGCTGGTGACGCGTTTTTGACCGGCTTTATGCTCTCCATTTTGCAATCCGGTACAGAGGAACCTGATAACGAAATGGTGATGTCAGCTATGCGAGTAGGAGGGCAATCTGCTGCGCAGGTCTTATCACATTATGGCGCTTTCGGTTTTGGCAAACCTTATTCTGCCTGCTAACGCTGTTCCATTAAATTAACCCAGCATTCACTCCACACAGGTCAGGAGGAAGTATGTTTTGGACGGAATTGTGTTTTATTCTTATTGCTTTGATGATTGGTGCCAGAATCGGCGGCGCATTTTTAGGGATGGTCGGTGGGTTGGGTGTGGGCGTCATGGTATTCGTATTCGGTCTGACACCTTCAACTCCGCCTATTGATGTTATTCTTATTATTCTTTCTGTTGTATTAGCCGCCTCATCATTGCAGGCTGCCGGAGGGCTGGATTTACTGGTTAAACTGGCAGAAAAAATTCTGCGACGGCACCCACGTTATATTACGTTGCTGGCTCCCTTTATTTGTTATCTTTTTACCTTTATGTCTGGAACGGGGCATGTGGTGTACAGCTTGTTGCCAGTTATCTCTGAAGTTGCTCGTGACTCAGGGATCCGCCCTGAACGTCCACTATCCATTTCTGTCATCGCTTCACAACAGGCAATCACCGCCAGCCCGATATCAGCCGCAATGGCGGCAATGATCGGTCTGATGGCGCCTTTAGGTATTTCAATTTCCACCATCATGATGATTTGTGTCCCTGCAACATTGATCGGTGTGGCATCGGGGGCAATCGCAACCTTCAATAAAGGCAAAGAATTAAAAGAAGACCCGGAGTATCAGCGCCGACTGGCTGAAGGGGTAATTCAACCGGTTCAGAAGGAAAGCAAAAAAACAGAAGTTACGTCGGGCGCCAGGCTCTCAGTTGTGCTTTTTTTAATGAGTGCGGTTGTGATTGTATTATTGGGGCTTATTCCGGCCCTGCGTCCAATTGTCGAAACAGCAAAAGGGCTACAACCGCTTTCAATGTCAGCAGCAATCCAGATTACTATGCTCTCTTTTGCTTGTCTGATTGTATTGTTGTGTCGCCCGCAAGTGGATCAAATCATTAGCGGTACGGTTTTCCGCGCCGGAGCGCTCGCGATTGTCTGTGCTTTCGGGCTTGCATGGATGAGCGAAACCTTTGTAAACGGGCATATCGAATTGATCAAAGCGGAAGTTCAGACACTTTTACAACAGCATACTTGGCTCATCGCTATCATGATGTTTTTTGTCTCCGCGATGGTCAGCAGTCAGGCCGCAACAACCCTCATTTTATTGCCCCTGGGGTTGGCGTTAGGACTGCCCGCTTATGCGCTGATTGGATCATGGCCAGCGGTCAATGGCTATTTCTTTATTCCCGTGGCAGGTCAGTGTCTTGCAGCATTAGCTTTTGATGACACCGGAACCACGCGGATTGGTAAGTTCGTACTTAATCATAGCTTTATGCGACCAGGCTTAGTCAACGTCATTGTCTCGGTTACCGTTGGCTTAATTATTGGTAAAATGGTGCTGGCCTGATTATTTAATAAGTCTGACAGTTTTCACCTTGTTCAATTAAATTCAGAGGAAAATAAAATGAATATAAGAATACTCATTGCTGTGGCTTTGCTTTTTATCAGTCAAAGTATATTTAGCGCTACTACACAACCTCATATTGTGATTCTTGCGACAGGTGGCACTATTGCTGGGACGGCAGCAAATACAACACAAACATCGGGTTATAAATCTGGCGAGATTGGTGTTCAGACATTAATTAATGCTGTACCAGAGATAAAAAATATTGCACGTGTTGATGGTCAACAAATTGCTAATATTGGTAGTGAAAATATGACCAGCGATATTATTTTAAAACTGTCCCAGCAGGTGAATACGCTACTGGCGCGGGATGATGTGGATGGTGTGGTGATTACTCATGGTACAGATACGTTGGATGAAACAGCATACTTCCTGAATCTGACGGTCAAGAGCGACAAGCCCGTGGTGTTCACTGCCGCAATGAGACCAGCGACAGCGATTAGCGCGGATGGTGCGATGAACCTGTTGGAAGCCGTTACTGTGGCAGCAGACCCCAATGCCAGGGGCCGCGGGGTGATGGTGGTATTAAATGATCGTATTGGTTCGGCAAGATTTGTCACTAAAACTAACGCGACCACGTTGGATACATTCAAAGCGACCGAGCAGGGGTATCTGGGGATCATTGTAAACGGTACACCGCAATTTGAGACTCGAGTGGAAAAGGTGCATACCCTGCGTTCAGTATTTGATGTGCGTAACCTGCGAAAATTACCAGAAGTCGTGGTTATTTATGGTTATCAGGACGATCCGGAATATATGTATGATGCAGCAATTTCACATCATGTTGACGGGATCATTTATGCCGGCACCGGGGCGGGTTCTGTTTCTGTCAGAAGCGAGGCAGGGATCAGGAAAGCAGAGGAAGCTGGAATTATAGTGATACGTTCATCCCGCACAGGGAATGGTGTTGTACCCGTCGATAAAGGCCAACCTGGCCTGGTCGCGGATTCATTGAATCCTGCTAAAGCCCGGATATTACTAATGACTGCACTGACGCAAACAAAAAATCCTGAGCTGATTCAACACTATTTCCGTACCTACTAAATAACTCCGCGCGCTAAACCTGTGCTAGAAAGTACAAAAAGCGGTTTAACGCAGCGGAAGGTGTTTCATCATTACGCCAGAAAACACCGACGCCTATTTTCTGAACTATTTTCGGCAGGTTTTGGATCCCCAACTGTCCCAGGTTGGCGTAGCGTTGTGCCAGTCGTAAAGAAAGAAAAGAGATCATATATCTGCTTTGCAGCAGGTTGGTACTGACGTTCATCGAAGCGGATGCGGTGGTGTTCTCCGACAGTATCACGCCGCCATCAGCAATGCGTGCAAGCATTGCAGCACAGGCTTAGCAGGCAAGACCTGCCTAACAGGAGCATTTGTACACCGAACGGGAGTCATGAAAATTATTGACAAGTCAGGTTTCAAAGAGACCGGTAGACTGCCAGTCCTGCGGAGAGATTACTTTATATCGCCAGCTGACAACGGTTGCAGAGGTAGAGGCAGGCAGTAAGCCCAGGCACACCAGCGGCTGCGGCTATAACGCGAATGCTTGCGCCATGTGTACGGAACAGCGACTACAACGTTTCAACGCGGGTTGTCAGGGTAGTAACGCGTTGATGAGCGTTTGCCGCCGCTGCTTCAGTGATTTGTTTCGCCATTTCAGGGAACAGCCCACCACACACAGAGTACCAGACTTCACAACACGCGTTTAATCAGCATCACCACTGATACCCATTGTTACGCCAGGATGCAGGTGTTGACGTAACGCATTCACCCGTTCAGTCGCTGCAGCGGGGCTATCCCGGACGTCAGGGATCTTGACCGAGAGAACCCCCTTAAGTGATGAGACACGACCATGTAGTTCGTCTGTAAAGGTAAAATGCGTCGTGTCCGGATTATCATAGACCCGTTAATCCGCCTCTGTGGGTTGAAAATATCACCACGGCCTATGTGATCTGACAGGCCGTGCAGAAGGTACCGACATACATAGATATGCAGTGTTGGTCGATAATGTTTTGACATGTAAGCAGAACACCGGGGCAGCAACGCCTATCACGCTCGCGTTGCTGACTTCTGCCAAATTGCGGCAAGCAAGGACAAAGAGTGCGACGTGCAGCCTCCTCAGTAAGGGGCCGCTTGGAAAACGGAATCCATGGTCACTCCCGTTTTTCCAACACCGATTTTGACGATAAGTTGGCTTGCTTGAATCTATCCGGCGTCTGAATGGGAGTTTATTCCCGCGCCCCGATGAGTTCCGCGCCTGATGAACCTCCAGAAAATATACGGCTTCGATGAGCCTTTCCGTTTTACAGGTTCCTCAACAGGCCAGTGGGCCGTTCGTATCATCAATAATCAGTATCCGCAAAACCGATGAGTGATTGTTTAAGCTGGTGTATTTGCCGTTATGCTTCGTAAGTCTGCTGTCGTGTCGTCAGCGCCCAGGCTATTCTGGCCAGCTTGTTTGCCAGTGCACAGGTTACAACAAAGTTACTTTACCGGCACAGTAACTCCCTTACCCAGTAGGCCAATTTACCAGACTGGTGCTCCAGTTTTTGTATGAATACCCTGGCACATTGAACCAGCAATGTTCGAATCTTTTTGTTACCTCGCTTGCTGATGCCCAGCAATGTTGTCCGGCCACCAGTGCTGTACTGCCGGGGAACCAGCCCTGTTGCCGCAGCAAAATCACGACTACTACCGTACTGCTTCCCGTCACCAATCTCAGTTGAAATGAATCGCCACGGATAATCTAGACACTTCCGAGCCGTTGATAATACTGGTTTTCA
>NZ_JBEAID010000045.1:0-34734 GCF_040064585.1 Klebsiella sp. CN_Kp113
CTTTCCTCTTTCAGAGTCAACCCGTTATTTCAGGATTTTTTCTCTTCAACCGACCGGGTTGTTTGTGAAGTGATTCACATCTGCCGTGTCGATGGAGGCGCATTATAGGGAGTTCCCGAGCATCCGCAATAGTAAAATTGCAGAAAAATGACTGACTGCTGCATTCCCCAGCAAAACCCCGCTTTATACCCTGTTACGCACAGAATTATCCACAGGTGGCGGCCGATACCCTCTTATAAAGGCCCGCTCTCTTCTCTCTATAGGGCGCGATCCTGGGCTAAAAAGAGAAAGATAAAAATTCGCGAGCGTTGCGCAAACGTTTTCGTTACAATGCCGCGCTATAACAAGGATGCCCGGTTGGGTGCGTTAGGTGAGTTTTTAGACAAAAATTCACCTAACGCTCTCTGTAATATTCAAATCCTGGGGATTTAATACCATGCAACAACGTCGTCCAGTCCGCCGCGCCCTGCTCAGTGTTTCTGACAAGGCCGGTATCGTCGAATTCGCGCAGGCGCTTTCCGCTCGTGGTGTCGAGCTACTGTCTACGGGTGGTACCGCACGCCTGCTGGCTGAGAAAGGTCTGCCGGTTACCGAAGTCTCTGACTACACCGGTTTCCCGGAAATGATGGACGGACGCGTGAAGACCCTGCATCCGAAAGTTCACGGCGGTATTCTCGGTCGCCGCGGCCAGGATGACGGTATTATGGAACAACACGGTATCGCGCCTATTGATATGGTGGTGGTTAACCTGTATCCGTTTGCTCAAACCGTTGCCCGCGAGGTCTGCTCGCTGGAAGATGCGGTAGAAAACATTGATATCGGCGGCCCAACCATGGTTCGCTCAGCGGCGAAGAACCATAAAGACGTCGCCATCGTGGTGAAGAGCAGCGACTACGATGCCATTATTAAAGAGATGGATGCCAACGAAGGCTCCCTGACCCTCGACACCCGCTTCGACCTCGCCATTAAGGCATTCGAACACACCGCCGCCTACGACAGCATGATTGCCAACTACTTCGGCAGCATGGTTCCGGCCTATCACGGCGAGAGCAAAGAAGCCGCGGGTCGCTTCCCGCGCACCCTGAATCTGAACTTCATTAAGAAGCAGGATATGCGCTATGGTGAAAACAGCCACCAGCAGGCGGCCTTCTATATAGAAGAAGAAGTCAAAGAAGCCTCTGTCGCCACTGCACAGCAGGTTCAGGGTAAAGCGCTCTCCTATAACAACATCGCTGACACCGATGCCGCGCTGGAATGCGTCAAAGAATTCAGCGAGCCGGCCTGCGTTATTGTGAAGCACGCCAACCCATGTGGCGTAGCGGTAAGTACCTCTATTCTGGACGCCTACGACCGCGCGTACAAAACTGACCCGACCTCTGCCTTCGGCGGCATTATCGCGTTTAACCGCGAACTGGATGCCGAAACCGCGCAGGCGATCATCTCCCGCCAGTTTGTTGAAGTGATCATCGCACCGTCTGCGACGGAAGAAGCCCTGAAGATCACTGCCGCGAAACAGAATGTCCGCGTCCTGACCTGCGGTCAGTGGACGCAGCGCGTACCTGGTCTGGACTTCAAACGCGTTAACGGCGGCCTGCTGGTTCAGGATCGCGATCTGGGTATGGTTACGGAAGGCGAACTGCGCGTGGTTTCCAAACGCCAGCCGACCGAGCAGGAACTGCGCGATGCGCTGTTCTGCTGGAAAGTGGCGAAATTCGTTAAATCCAACGCCATTGTGTACGCCAAAGAGAATATGACCATCGGGATAGGCGCAGGCCAGATGAGCCGCGTTTACTCCGCCAAAATCGCCGGGATTAAAGCCGGTGATGAAGGTCTGGAAGTGAAAGGTTCGGCTATGGCCTCTGACGCTTTCTTCCCGTTCCGCGACGGTATTGATGCCGCTGCTGCCGTTGGCGTGAGCTGCGTCATTCAGCCCGGTGGTTCTATTCGCGACGAAGAGGTGATTGCCGCCGCCGATGAGCACGGCATCGCGATGATCTTCACCGACATGCGCCACTTCCGCCATTAATTCACGGAGCAGACGATGAAAGTATTAGTTATTGGCAACGGCGGACGCGAACACGCGCTGGCCTGGAAGGCCGCACAGTCACCGCAGGTTGATACCGTTTTTGTCGCCCCGGGTAACGCGGGCACCGCGCTGGAACCGGCGCTGCAGAACGTGGCTATCGGCGTCACCGATATTCCGGCGCTGCTGAGCTTTGCGCAAAGCGAGAAGATTGACCTGACCATCGTTGGCCCGGAAGCGCCGCTGGTAATTGGCGTTGTCGATGCGTTCCGTGCCGCAGGGCTGAAAATCTTCGGCCCAACGGAAGGCGCGGCGCAGCTTGAAGGCTCCAAAGCCTTCACCAAAGATTTCCTCGCGCGTCATAACATCCCGACGGCGGAATACCAGAACTTCACCGAAGTCGAGCCCGCGCTGGCGTACCTGCGTGAGAAAGGCGCGCCGATCGTCATCAAGGCCGACGGCCTGGCCGCCGGCAAGGGCGTGATTGTCGCCATGACGCTGGAAGAAGCGGAAGCCGCCGTTCACGACATGCTGGCAGGTAACGCCTTTGGCGACGCCGGACACCGCATCGTCATTGAAGAGTTCCTCGACGGCGAAGAGGCGAGCTTTATCGTGATGGTCGACGGCGAGCACGTCCTGCCGATGGCCACCAGCCAGGATCATAAACGCGTGGGCAATGGCGATACCGGCCCGAACACGGGCGGTATGGGCGCTTACTCACCGGCGCCGGTGGTAACCGATGAGGTTCACCAGCGCACCATGGAACGCATTATCTGGCCAACCGTAAAAGGTATGGCAGCGGAAGGGAACACCTACACCGGTTTCCTCTATGCGGGCCTGATGATCGATAAACAGGGAAACCCGAAGGTTATCGAGTTCAACTGCCGCTTTGGCGATCCGGAAACCCAGCCGATCATGCTGCGCATGAAATCGGATCTGGTAGATCTGTGCCTCGCCGCCTGCGACGGCAAGCTGAATGAGAAAACCTCCGAGTGGGACGAACGCGCCTCGCTGGGCGTGGTGATCGCCGCCGGTGGCTATCCGGGCAACTACAGCACCGGTGATGAGATCCACGGCCTGCCTCTGGAAGAAGCGGCTGACGGCAAGGTCTTCCACGCCGGTACCAGACTCGCTGATGACGATCGCGTGCTGACCAGCGGCGGCCGGGTGCTCTGCGCTACCGCGCTGGGTCACACCGTCGCTGAAGCGCAAAAGCGCGCTTACGCCCTGATGAGCGATATCCGCTGGGACGGCAGCTTTAGCCGTAACGACATCGGCTGGCGCGCTATTGAGCGTGAGCAAAACAGCTAACGGCTGAGCTTTGCCAGCAGCGTTTTGCGCGTAATGCCCAGCTGACGGGCGGCTTCAGTTTTGTTGCCGCCCGTTTTTTCGAGCGCCACCAGGATCGCTTCTTTCTCGACTTCCACCAGCGGCTGAATAATATCCTCGCCGTGCGGCGCGTCCGAAACCGACGTACCGGCAATCGCCAGCGGCAGCTCGCGTTCCGAGATATACTCTCCGGTCAGCAGGACCACCGCCCGCTCTACCGCATTTTCCAGTTCGCGAATATTCCCCGGCCATGCGTAGTGAATCAGTAAGTCCATCGCCTGCGGCGTAAACCCCTGCACCGCTTTGCGGTTACGCTCGGCATAACGCTGCAGGAAATAGCGCGCCAGCTGAGGGATATCCTCCTTGCGCTGACGCAGCGGCGGCATATCGATAGTCACGACGTTCAGGCGATAGTAGAGATCCTGACGAAAACGTCCGGCGCTGACCTCTTCAGCTAAATCCCGGTGGGTGGCGGCAATTAGCCGTACATCTACCGAAAGGGTCTGATTGCTGCCCACGCGCTGCACTTCACGCTCCTGAATCGCCCGCAGCAGGCGCACCTGCATCAGCGGTGAAATATCGCCAATCTCATCGAGAAAGAGCGTACCGCCGTCCGCTTCAACAAAACGCCCTTCTCGCCGTTTGTCCGCGCCGGTAAAGGCGCCTTTCTCGTGACCAAACAGCTCCGACTCCAGCAACGACTCGTTGAGTGCGGCACAGTTGAGGATCACCAGCGGCCTGCGGCTGCGGGCGCTGCTGGCGTGCAGAGCCCGCGCGACCAGCTCTTTCCCGGTGCCCGACTCGCCGTGAATTAATACCGTCGCATCAGAGGGGGCAACCAGGGCAATATTATTCAGCAGCGCCCGCATCGCCGGGCTATCGCCCACCATGCCAAACTGGGCCGCGGGGGGACTACCCGCGACGGGTGACTCGCTCAGCCGCGTATGGGCCAACGCCTCAGACAGCGTCTGCTGCAGCTTGTCAAAGTCCAGCGGCTTAATCAGGTAGTCCAGCGCACCGGATTTCAGCGCCTCCACGGCGGTATCGACGCTGGAGTATGCGGTCATGATCAATACCGGAATCGACGGATTCCAGGTTTTGATCTCTTTCAGCGTTTCGATGCCGTCCATCTCGGCCATGCGGATATCGCAAAGCACCAGATCAAACACCGTCTGGCGCACCTGTTCCAGCGCCTGTACACCGTTGTAGGCCAGCGCAACCCGGTATCCCCAGCCCCGCAACAGCGCCTGTAAGATAGTGCAGTGGCTGATGTCATCGTCCACCACCAGAATATCGATCTGCTCGCCACTCATCCTTGTTCATCCTTTTGTTGCCCGTTGACCGGCAAATAGAGAGTAAATAGCGCGCCTTCGCCGGGGGCGCTCTCGGCGTGAATCGTTCCGCCGTGCTGCTCGACAATGTTCTGCACCACCGCCAGGCCCAGCCCGGTGCCGTCGGCCTTGGTCGTGAAGTACGGGGTAAAAATGGCCTGTAGCTGTTCCGCCGTCATCCCCTTGCCGCTGTCCGCAACGCTCACCTTTACTCGCCCGTCGCCGCATTCCCTCACCGCCACCGTAATCACGCCATCGCGGCCAATAGCGTGGACGGCATTGAGATAAAGGTTCAGCAGCACCTGTTTCAAACGATCCGGATCGGCCTGAATGCGGCATAGCGCGGGCTGCGCGGTGAACGCGAGCGTTATTGCCCGGCTGGCGGCATCCTGGCTAATTAGCTGAAGCGAGTGCATAATCACGTCATTCAAATCAACCGATTGATACGTTAAATGCGCCGGACGCACCAGTTCCAGCAGCTCGCTGACGACCCTGTTCAGGCGATCGGCTTCCTTCGCCATCACCTGGGCCAGCTGATGCGCTTCGCCATCGGCTGGGGTTCGCTCGGCAAAATACTTTGCCAGCCCTTTTATAGATGACAGCGGGTTGCGGATCTCATGGGCGACGCCCGCGGCCAGATGACCAAGCGCCACCAGCTTTTCTTTACGCGCCGTCGCCTCCTGCAGCTGCTTGCGCGAACGTTGATAGCGGCGGAACCAGAACTGCGCCAGCAACGTTGCCGCCATCACTACGCCCGCCGCGCAGAGCATGATAACCATATTACGCAGGCTACGGGCATGGTCGGCATCCAGCTCGCGGGTATCAAAAGCAATAAAAATAACCTGGGGAGCCTGGGTACGTAGCCCGGCAGCTTCGCGACGCATCATCATGCGCATATGATGCCCGCCGCCGTTAAGCGGGCGAAATTGACGATAAATCTCCAGCGCCGGTTCCGGTTTTTCGAGCCGGCGCCAGCGCTCCTCGCTCCCAATATTCAGCTCACGCAGAGTGCTGGCAGGGTAGAGCGACTCACCAACCCGCTGCGGGTCGCTATGGGCAATGATTTTACCGCTCTCATCCGTCACAGCGAACCACAGCACGCCTGGCTGCCAGGCCATCTCCTCCAGCAACGCCTGCAGTTGGGAATGATGCATACGCATTCCCATGCCCACCCGGGCGCCGGACTCAAGGGCGCGAATCAGCACGCTGCCCTTTTCCTGGATAGTCTGGCGCGCGGCTTCATTTTCACGGCCATAATCACGCACGATTAACGCAGAGAACAGGCACACCAGCAGCAAGATAAGGCCGGTTAACAACCAGCTCAGCCAGACGGCGACGGAATCCTTAGACAACCGCATCGCGTTCATGACAACTCCCTTTCCTCAGACACCGTATCGCTCAGCAGAAATCATGCCATTTTTCCGTCCCGTCTAACCGCTTCTCATGCGCAAACCGGGAAGGCGATCGAGTAAAAATGACCCGCAGCCTCCTTGACCGCGAGTCATTTTTACTCGCTCTCGTCTGGCTGGAAGGCGCTCAATGCCCGATATCCTGCGGCCTTTCCATTCTGGCACAGAAGATGCAAATCATTGAGAAACCATAAGCCAGGAGAATAAACTATGAAACGGAACAAAAAAATGACGCTGACGCTGATTGCCCTCGCCGCGCTGACTTTCGGCAGCAGTTCAGCCTGGGCAAGGCACCACTGGAATAACGGCAGCGGAATGGGCCCCCAGGGCTACAGCCAGCTCACCGCCGATCAGCAGGCCACTGCCCGGAAGCTGCATAACGATTTCTATGAACAAACCCGCGTTTTACGTCAGCAGCTTCAATCAAAACGCTACGAATACCATGCGCTGTTAACCGCGGATAAGCCTGACAGCGCGAAAGTCGAATCCATTGCCCAGGAGATGGAGGTTCTCGGTCAACAGCTGGCCCAGCAGCGGGTGAAGTTCGATCTCGCGTTAGCGCAGGCGGGTATTTCTCGCGGTGTGGGTATGGGACCAGGGAGCTGCGGCGGAGGCCGCGGTCATATGGGGATGAGCCACTGGTAAGGCTCAGAAGCTTTTTTCGGTCGGCTGCCAGGTGCAGAAATCTTCGTTTGCCACCAGCAGCAGCTGAGAGCCTTCAGGCGCTTCCAGCCACGCCACGCTGACCTCAATGGATGAGTGATTCTGACGTCGCTCAATATGCGCCAGCGCCTGCGTATCGAGGTCAGGCTTCACGGTCTGACCTTCACAGGTGGTCACCGTCCTGTTGGCATGCCAGCGCCCCTGGCGCAGCATAACGCGTCCCTGACGCAGAGCGTCGCTGGTCTGGCGTATTTGCTCAGCGCGATAGCGGTATAGCGCGACCTGATCGCTGGAAAGCTGCTGCTTCTGCCCATCGATTTCACGCTGCATAAAGCTGAGTTCGCCCTGCGCATCAAACCGGGCGCGAATATGTTCCGGCGGTTTACCGTAGACGTTGAGTTCAATCAGCGCGAGCTGGCCATCCTGCCAGCGGTACTCGCTGGTCGAAGTATTACCATGACGCCATGGACTGAAGGCGGCAAGGAGATGGACCTCGCCGTTAGAATCTTTGCGCCAGATACGCATCGCCCCCTGGTTATCCGCATATCCGCTGGCGGTAAACGGCGGGAGAGAGGAATCATGGCTGCAGGCAGTGAGCAGCAATACGCCTACCAGCGCCAGCGTGCGGCGCCAGGTAGACAAAAGGGGCCGACAAGCCCCTTCGATAAAACTGTACACTGCCACGCGGTCTTACTTAACTGCGTCTTTCAGAGCTTTACCAGAAACAAATGCCGGTACGTTTGCTGCGGCGATTTTGATTTCATTACCGGTCTGCGGGTTGCGGCCAGTACGCTCAGCGCGGTGGTTCACTTTGAAGGTACCGAAACCAACCAGTTGAACAGCATCACCTTCTTTCAGAGACTCGGTAATTGCAGCCAGGGTAGATTCCAGGGCAGCTTTCGCCTGTGCTTTGGACAGGTCAGCTTTGTCCGCAATTACATCAATCAGTTGAGTCTTGTTCATAAGTTATCCTTACAATGTGTTTATCGCTTGCTAAGCATCGAGTGCGACGGAAATGCCTGAAAAGCACTCTCCTGCATACACGCACCGATAGCCACGTTTTTTCGCCCCCCAAATGTAGACCAGACGGGGGGCGGAATGGAAGCCTTCAGACGCTACAATTCAGGCGGTAAATCACGTTTTCTGGTCTCATTGCTGAAAATTTATACCAATATTGCTCTCACCGGCCTCGCGAAGGTCTGCACGCAGCCCTTTGATCAGTTCAATATCGCGTTCTTCGCAGTCGGCCAGAAGACGGAAAATCTCCCACTGAATATCCCATTCTTGTTCGACTGCCGGGTTTTCCTTGAGCTCTTCGTCGGTCATTTCGCGACCAGCCTGGGTCATTTCCAGCATCGCAACGGTGGTGATCGAGCTCTTGCTGACTTCAATAGCATGTTCGAGCGTTTCGCCGCTCAGCCGCGAATGAATCAGCTCACTCAAGGCCACGCAGGCATCAATGGCCGGATAGACGCCGTACAGGTCGTAATCATCAGCGGCCGGAATCGCCTCTTCCAGCTTTTCCAGTTGGCTGTCGAAATTCACCTTCGCATCTTTTACCGTCAGCGTTTCCCAGATCAGATCGAGAATACGGCGATAAAGCTGGCCATCGGCGAACTCAGTTTGCTGACAGAACATGGCGTAGTTGGGGTACATCCGCTCGCACAGGCAGGCCATAAAGGTCACGTGCTGCCAGCTTTCCAGCTTCTCCAGACGCAGATGAATCGGGTTTTGTAACATGATGAAATCTCGAAGTCAGAAATTAGCCGCAGTGTACCTGAATCAGTCGTGATTTGCTTGCCAACGCACAAACGCCGGACGCCGGGACGCCACGGCATCAGCCCAGCGCGTCGGTTCAGGCAGGCGGTAGCCTTTCAGGCAGCGCTCCACCCACATCAGCGCGCTATCCAGGCCCACGCGGTGCCCGGTACTCACAAACAGGGGATTACAGCGCGTTTTACTGCGCAAAACCCACGCCAGCTGCTCGCCTTTATCTAACAACGGCGCCAGCGCGCCGGGCTCATCGCCCAGCGGCTCGAACTTACCGCACAGCCGTTTTTTCGCCACGCCGATGGTCGGCACATCCACCAGCAGACCAAAATGGCTGGCGACGCCGAGGCGGCGCGGGTGGGAAATACCGTGGCCATCAACAAATAAAAGATTTGGCTTCTGCGAAAGCTGCTCCCAGGCCGCCAGCAGCGCGGGGGTTTCGCGAAAGGAGAGGAAGCCGGGGATATAGGGCATCGTGGTCGCGACGCGCGCGACCTGATACTCCACCAGCTCCAGGGACGGATAGCTCAGCAGCACCATCGCCGCCCGGGTCACCTCTCCCTCTTGCTCAAATCCAACATCCGCTCCGCCGATCAGCGTCGGCGGATCCTGGTCCAGCCGATCGCCTCGTTCAACCGATGCCGCCAGGCTGAGCTGCTGGGTGCGTAGCGATGACAAATCCATATTCACTCCTTAACGGTGGTATGGCGCCGACAACCGGTGCACTGCCTCCACAAATACGCCCGCATGTTCCGGGTCGACGTCCTGATGAATGCCGTGCCCAAGGTTAAAGACATGGCCTTCGCCCTGGCCAAACCCGGCGAGAATGGTCGCCACCTCTTCTTCGATGCGCGCCGGAGGAGCATAGAGCATCGAGGGATCCATATTGCCCTGCAGGGCGACTTTATGGCCGACGCGACGCCGCGCATCGGCGATATCGGTCGTCCAGTCGAGCCCCAGCGCATCGCAGCCGGTTTCCGCCATCGCTTCCAGCCACTGCCCGCCGCCTTTGGTAAACAGCGTCACCGGCACGCGGCGGCCATCGTTCTCACGCAGCAGCCCATCAACGATTTTATGCATGTAATAGAGCGAGAACTGCTGATAATCCCGGCCGGTCAGCACCCCGCCCCAGGTATCAAAGATCATCACCGACTGCGCGCCCGCTTTGATTTGCGCATTCAGATACAGCGTGACGCTTTTCGCCAGCTTATCGAGCAGCGCATGCAGGGCCTGCGGCTCGGCGTACATCATCTTTTTGATCACCGTAAACGCTTTGCTGCTGCCGCCTTCCACCATGTAGGTCGCCAGCGTCCACGGGCTGCCGGAAAAGCCAATCAGCGGCACTTCTCCCTTCAGCTCACGGCGGATGGTGCGCACGGCGTTCATCACGTAGCCAAGCTCATCTTCCGGGTCGGGGACGGGTAATTTATCGACATCCGCTTTGCCGGTAATGGGTGAGGTAAAACGCGGGCCCTCCCCGGCTTCGAAATAGAGCCCCAGCCCCATCGCATCCGGGATGGTGAGAATGTCCGAGAAGAGGATAGCCGCATCCAGCTTATAGCGGCGCAGCGGCTGCAACGTCACTTCACAGGCAAGCTCGGCGTTTTTACACAGCGACATAAAATCGCCCGCCTCGGCGCGGGTGGCCTTATATTCCGGTAAATAGCGGCCCGCCTGACGCATCATCCATACCGGGGTGACATCAACCGGCTGGCGTAGCAGCGCGCGCAGGTAGCGATCGTTCTTCAGTTCGGTCATTTTTACATTCCTTTAGCGTTGATGCGCCAAGTTTATACACAAAATCATTCAAAGTGGATCGAGGCGGCAATTGAATGAACCCAAGGAGCTTACTCAAGTAAGTGACTGGGGTAAGTGAAAGCAGCCAACAAAGAGGCAATTTGAAGGATAAAGTATATGTAACATGTCACTCATACTCTGCCCGACACATCGCCACGGTATCTTCAATCAGACGGCGCGCCACGGTGCCCGGCGGCGGCAAAAGCGGCAGATTGTCATAGCGATACCATCCCGCCTCCAGCAGCTCTTTCTTGTCGATGACAATCTCGCCGCTATCGTACTCGGCCATAAACGCGGTCATCAGCGATTGTGGGAACGGCCAGGGCTGAGAGGTCACGTAGCGCAGGTTTTTCACCTTAATGCCGCTCTCCTCCATCACCTCGCGGGCAACGGTCTGCTCCAGGGTTTCGCCGACTTCGACAAACCCGGCCAGCACCGTATGCACGCCGTTACGATGGCGAGTATGCTGCGCCAGCAGGATAGAATCATCCCGACGGATGGCGACGATAATGCACGGGGCGATTTGCGGGTAGTAGCGTTCGCGGCAGTGGCTGCACAGCATTGCCCACTCGGTTTTGCTGGGGTGCATAGGATGGCCGCAGTAGCCGCAGAATTTGTGCGAGCGGTAGAATTCCGCCAACTGGATCCCGCGTCCCGCCAGTTGAAAAAGGCCAGCATCCTGATCGAGCACCTGACGCAGCGATCCCATCTCATGCCGGCGATCCTGGCGGACCAGCCACACCGGATCGCCCTGCCATTCTCCGATTCGCAGCGCGGGCTGCCCCGCAAGATTAAAATTTACCGCTTCGCCGTAGGGCAATTCTCCGTCGGGCAACCATAATTTCTGTTCGTGGCTGACGATCCACCAGCCGCGATCTAATTTTTCAATAATACGATCCATATCTATTGCACTACCTTTATTTTACTGGCACTTTTAACATTAAATTTACATTTTGGTGAGCAACGTATTTCTCTTAAAACCTTGCGGAGTCAACCATGTTAAACCAGCTGGAAAACCTGACGGAACGTGTTGGAGGCAGCAATAAACTGGTCGATCGCTGGCTACAAGTACGTAAGCATTTGCTTGTGGCTTACTACAACCTGGTTGGCCTGAAGCCCGGCAAAGAATCATTTATGCGGCTTAATGAGAAAGCGCTGGATGATTTTTGTCAAAGCCTGGTGGACTACCTCTCCTCCGGCCATTTTAATATTTATGAACGCTTTATCGGCGAATTGGAAGGCGATACGCCACTTTTAGCCGCCACTAAGATTTATCCACAGCTGCAGGCCAATACCCAGCAGATCATGGATTATTACGACTCCTGCCTCGAAAACGCCATCGATCACGATAACTACCTTGAGTTCCAGCAGGCGCTGTCGGACATCGGCGAAGCGCTGGAAGCGCGCTTTGCGCTGGAAGATAACCTGATCGCCCTCGACGTCGCCCACAGCCGCAAAGACAACGTCAGCGACAATATCGCGCCGACCGCTTGAGTTGTGAGCCATTAACGCGTAGTTTACATACATTCCCCCTCACGGAGAGGGGATGTCATCTTGTCGGAGTGCCCATTTTCCACACTGGAAAAGGCTGAGACCGTTAATTCGGGATCCGCGGAACCTGATCAGGCTAATACCTGCGAAGGGAACAAGAGTAAACTGCGTTTAGCATCTGCCTCTTCAGGGCCGATCGCATCTGTTACTCCATCCGTCGTCTGGCAAGCCATATCCTGTTTAACTGGAATGAGCTATGTCTACAACCAAACTCACGCGTCGAGAGCAACGCGAACGCGCCCAGCGCTTTATCGACACCCTGGAAGGTACCGCATTTCCCAATTCGCAGCGCATCTATATCCCCGGTTCGCAGGAAGATATTCGCGTACCGATGCGCGAAATTCAGCTGAGCCCGACGCTTATTGGCGGCAGCAAAGATAATCCTCAGTACGAAGCGAACGAAGCTATTCCGGTCTATGACACCTCCGGCCCCTATGGCGATCCGCACGTCGCGATTAACGTTCAGCAGGGTCTGGCAAAACTGCGTCAGCCGTGGATTGATGCGCGCCGCGACTGCGAAGCACTCAGCGATCGCAGCTCGGCCTATACCAGAGAGCGGCTGGCGGATGATGGCCTCAACGAACTGCGCTTTACCGGCCTGCTCACGCCCAGGCGCGCCATCGTCGGGAAATGCGTGACGCAGCTGCACTACGCCCGTCAGGGGATTGTCACCCCGGAAATGGAGTTCATCGCCATTCGCGAGAATATGGGCCGCGAGCGTATTCGTGGCGAAGTGCTGCGCCAGCAGCATCCGGGCGTTGGGTTTGGCGCGCGGCTGCCGGAGAATATCACCCCGGAGTTTGTGCGGGCTGAAGTCGCCGCCGGGCGCGCGATTATCCCGGCCAATATTAATCATCCGGAATCCGAACCGATGATTATTGGCCGCAACTTCCTCGTGAAGGTTAACGCCAATATCGGCAACTCGGCGGTCACTTCGTCGATTGAAGAAGAGGTCGAGAAGCTGGTGTGGGCGACGCGCTGGGGAGCGGATACGGTCATGGACCTCTCCACCGGCCGCTATATTCACGAGACCCGCGAGTGGATCCTGCGCAATAGTCCGGTACCGATCGGTACGGTGCCGATCTACCAGGCGCTGGAGAAGGTCAACGGGATCGCCGAAGATCTCACCTGGGAAGCCTTCCGCGATACGCTGCTCGAGCAGGCGGAACAGGGGGTGGACTACTTCACCATCCATGCGGGCGTGCTGCTGCGCTACGTGCCGATGACCGCCAGGCGCCTGACCGGCATCGTCTCCCGCGGCGGCTCAATCATGGCGAAATGGTGCCTGTCCCATCACAAAGAGAATTTCCTCTACCAGCATTTCCGCGAAATCTGCGAAATCTGCGCCGCCTATGACGTCTCGCTGTCATTGGGCGACGGCCTGCGTCCCGGCTCGATTCAGGATGCCAACGACGAAGCGCAGTTCGCCGAACTGCACACCCTGGGCGAACTGACCAAAATCGCCTGGGAGTATGACGTACAGGTGATGATCGAAGGCCCGGGCCACGTGCCGATGCAGATGATTCAGCGCAATATGACCGAAGAGCTGGAGCACTGCCACGAAGCGCCGTTCTACACCTTAGGGCCGCTAACCACCGATATCGCGCCGGGCTATGACCATTTCACCTCGGGAATTGGCGCCGCCATGATCGGCTGGTTCGGCTGCGCGATGCTCTGCTACGTGACGCCAAAAGAGCACCTCGGCCTGCCGAATAAAGAAGACGTTAAGCAGGGCCTGATTACCTACAAAATTGCCGCCCACGCCGCCGATCTCGCCAAAGGCCACCCCGGCGCGCAGATCCGCGATAACGCCATGTCGAAAGCGCGCTTCGAGTTCCGCTGGGAAGATCAGTTTAATCTGGCGCTCGACCCGTTCACCGCGCGCGCTTACCACGACGAAACCCTGCCGCAGGAGTCAGGCAAAGTGGCCCACTTCTGCTCCATGTGCGGCCCTAAATTCTGCTCAATGAAGATAAGCCAGGAAGTTCGCGACTACGCCGCCGCGCAGACCATCGAAGTGGGGATGGCCGATATGTCGGATAACTTTCGCGCCCGCGGCGGTGAAATCTATCTACGTAAGGAGGAAGCCTGATGTATCAACCCGATTTTCCATCCGTCCCTTTCCGCCTGGGGCTTTATCCAGTCGTCGATAGCGTCGCGTGGATCGAACGCCTGCTGGCCGCGGGCGTTCGCACTATCCAGCTGCGTATCAAGGATAAACGCGATAGCGAAGTCGAAGACGATGTGGTTGCCGCGATCGCCCTGGGGCGCAAATATGATGCGCGGCTGTTTATTAACGATTACTGGCGTCTGGCCATCAAACATCAGGCCTACGGGGTGCATTTAGGCCAGGAAGATCTGGAAACCACCGACCTCAGCGCCATCCGCAACGCCGGGCTGCGCCTTGGCGTTTCGACGCATGATGATATGGAAATTGATATCGCGCTGGCGGCGCGTCCCTCTTACATCGCGCTTGGGCACGTTTTTCCAACGCAAACCAAGCAGATGCCTTCCGCCCCTCAGGGGCTGGATCAGCTGGCGCAGCATATTCAGCGACTCGGGGTTTATCCAACCGTGGCGATTGGCGGCATCAGCCTTGAGCGCGCCCCGGCGGTACTGGCGACCGGCGTCGGCAGCGTTGCGGTGGTCAGCGCCATTACCCAGGCGGCCGACTGGCGACAGGCAACGGCCCGGCTGCTCGAGATAGCGGGAGCCGGTGATGAATGACAGCGATTTTATGCGCTATAGCCGCCAGCTGCTGCTGGAGGATATCGCCATTGAAGGCCAGCAAATGCTGCTGGCCAGCCGGGTGTTGATCGTGGGTCTCGGCGGGTTGGGCTCTCCCGCCGCGCTCTATCTTGCCGGCGCTGGCGTCGGCACGCTGGTGCTGGTCGATGACGACGACGTGCACGTCAGTAACCTGCAGCGACAAATTTTGTTCACCAGCGAGGATATCGCTCAGCCTAAAACCACGGCCGCCAGGGCCCGGCTGGCTCAGTTAAATCCGCAGATTGAACTGATTGCGCTGAAGCAGCGGTTAGGCGGAAAGGCCCTGCGGGATGAAGTGGCGAAGGCCGATGTGGTACTGGATTGCACCGATAACATGGCGACTCGTCAGGCGATCAACGCCGCCTGCGTCGCGCTTAAAACGCCGCTGATTACCGCCAGCGCCGTCGGGCTTGGGGGGCAGCTGATGGTACTGACGCCGCCGTGGGAGCAGGGCTGCTATCGCTGTCTGTGGCCGGACGCTAACGAGCCTGAGCGCAACTGCCGTACGGCGGGCATTATCGGTCCGGTGGTTGGCATGATGGGTACCCTACAGGCGCTGGAGGCCATCAAGCTGCTCGCCGGCATGATGGCCCCGCGTAACGCGCTGCGCCTGTTCGATGCCCGAACCAGCAGCTGGCGCACTCTCGCGCTCCAGCGGGCTCAGGGCTGTCCGGTATGCGGAGGGCAGCATGCGGATATGGTTTAACGATGAACCGTTGCAGTGCGCCGAAGCGACCTCCGTCGCCGATCTGCTCACGCAGCTGGAACAGCAGCAGCCGGGCGTCGCGCTGGCGCTCAATCAACGCATCCTGCCGCGTGAACAGTGGCAAGATCATCTCTTACAGGAAGGCGATCAAATCCTGCTTTTTCAGGTTATCGCTGGAGGCTGACATGTTACGTATTGCGGATAAAACCTTTGAGTCACATCTTTTCACCGGCACCGGTAAATTCGCCGCCCCCGACGTCATGGTGGAGGCCATTCGCGCCTCCGGCAGCCAGCTGGTGACGCTGGCGATGAAGCGCGTCGATCTCCGTCAGCATAATGACGCGATCCTCGCGCCGCTGCTGGCGGCCGGCGTTAGCCTGCTGCCCAACACCTCCGGCGCTAAAACGGCGGAAGAGGCGGTATTTGCCGCCCGTCTGGCGCGGGAAGCGCTGGGCACCCACTGGCTAAAGCTGGAAATTCACCCGGACGCCCGCTGGCTGCTCCCCGATCCGATCGAAACGCTGAAAGCGGCGGAGATTCTGGTACGGGAAGGCTTCGTGGTGCTGCCCTACTGCGGCGCCGACCCGGTGCTGTGCAAGCGCCTCGAAGAAGCGGGCTGCGCGGCGGTGATGCCGCTGGGCGCGCCCATCGGCTCCAATCAGGGACTGGAAACCAAAGCAATGCTGGAGATTATTATCGCGCAGGCCACGGTGCCGGTAGTCGTTGACGCGGGTATTGGCGTGCCGAGTCACGCGGCGCAGGCGCTGGAAATGGGCGCTGACGCGGTACTGGTGAATACCGCCATCGCCGTTGCCGACGATCCGGTAACCATGGCGCGGGCCTTCCGTTTAGCAATCGATGCCGGCTTGCTGGCCCGACAGGCAGGCCCGGGCGCGCGCAGCGCGCAGGCGCAGGCCACCAGCCCGCTGACCGGCTTTCTGGAGGCGCGGATATGAACACCTTCACTGACCGTTGGCGGCAGCTGGACTGGGACGATATTCGCCTGCGAATCAACGGGAAAACTCCCGCCGACGTTGAACGCGCCCTGGCAGCCAAACAGCTCAGCCGCGACGATATGATGGCCCTGCTCTCCCCCGCCGCCGCGGACTATCTGGAGCCTCTGGCCCAGCGCGCTCAGCGCCTGACTCGCCAGCGTTTTGGTAATACCGTCAGCTTTTATGTCCCGCTGTATCTCTCTAATCTCTGCGCCAACGACTGTACCTACTGCGGTTTCTCAATGAGTAACCGCATCAAGCGCAAGACTCTGGATGAGGCGGAAATAGCCCGTGAATGCGCGGCGATCCGCGAAATGGGCTTTGAGCATCTGCTGCTGGTGACCGGCGAACATCAGGGCAAGGTCGGCATGGACTACTTTCGTCAACATCTGCCCGCGATTCGCCGCCAGTTCGCCTCGCTGCATATGGAGGTCCAGCCGCTGGCGATGGAAGAGTATGCCGAGCTGAAAACCCTCGGTCTGGACGGGGTGATGGTCTATCAGGAGACCTATCATGAAAGCATGTATGCGAAACACCATCTGAAAGGGAAAAAGCAGGACTTCTTCTGGCGGCTGGATACGCCGGACAGGCTTGGGCAGGCGGGGATTGATAAAATTGGCCTTGGCGCACTTATTGGCCTTTCCGACAGCTGGCGGGTGGACTGCTTTATGGTGGCGGAGCATCTGCTGTGGCTCCAGCAGCATTACTGGCGCAGCCGCTACTCCATCTCCTTCCCACGACTGCGGCCTTGCGCGGGGGGTATCGAGCCCGCCTCATTAATGGATGAACGGCAGCTGGTGCAAACTATTTGCGCTTTCCGCCTGCTGGCTCCGGAAGTGGAACTCTCGCTCTCCACCCGCGAATCCCCCTGGTTCCGCGATCGGGTGATCCCGCTGGCCATCAACAACGTCAGCGCCTTTTCGAAAACCCAGCCCGGCGGGTATGCCGATAACCATCCGGAGCTGGAGCAGTTCGCGCCTCACGATGACCGCCGCCCGGAAGAGGTCGCCAGCGCGCTGGTGGCCAGTGGTCTACAGCCGGTATGGAAGGATTGGGACAGCTGGCTGGGACGCGCCTCCCAATCGTCATGATAACGAATGTAATTTCTTAAACGTTCTTCATGCACGATCGTAATAAGAGAAACGGGAGATTGTGGCCCTGTTCCCGTTTCTCTATTCTGCCCCTGTCAGCAGCGGACGCTGACCAGGGCGAATATTCACTCTTCCTCCTTTTCGCCCTGCTTCCGCCTCTTTGCGGCAACGGTAATTCCATCAATATCGAATATTAATCAGTCCATATCACAACGTCAGCGTTATAATTACCGGAGTTTTATCTGATTCGCTCAGCAGGCATGCTGGCTAAACCTGCGTCTCCACCCACGGTTTAACGCTTCTGGAACGATTTACGACTCATGGCTCGTCATAATAGAAAGCTCTCTTTCACCACGCCGATTATCATCGGATTTGCGGGTATTTTATTCAGCTTCTTGCTGATAGCGGTGTTTGCCACGACGACGCAGAGGAATGATTTTCTCGAAGATTATCATCATATTAATCGCAATTTTACCCACAATATGGCGACCAACTACACGGAGACGCTGCTGCAGGGCAACGACTTTATCCTCACCCGTGCCGCCACTTTCTTTGCCCGCAACGATGCGCTGAATGAGGCGGTTAACGTCAATCCGGAAAAAGGGTTGATGCAGCTTATGCAGTTGCAAAATATGATGCAGACCGTTTCGTCCATCTCGCTGGCGGATACCAATGGGCACTATCTGCGCGCGCCCGAGGTTCTGGAAACCGAAGATAGCCAGTCCTTCGATGCCAAAACAAGGCCGTGGTTTATTAAGCAAGCGGAAGCCAGTACCTTCAGTCGGTATACCAGCCCGTACAACGACTACTTCACGCATCATCCGACGATTACCGTCTACAAACCCATAATTTCTCCAGAGGGACGGCTAAAGGGCAGTCTCGCGTTTCATCTCGATCTCACCTCAATGGGCTACGCGTTACGGCAGATGGTTGCACCCGTCCAGGGAGAATTTTTTGTGGTGCAACGCGATGGTAAAGTCATTCTCCACCCCGACCCCGGCGCTTTATTTAAACCCTACGTCAGTGAAGCCTTGATGGACAGAATGACCAGCGGCGAAGGCCAGCTTTACGATACCCATATGGACACCTGGTACTATTACTACTCCTTTACTAACCCCGACTGGTTTGTTATTTATCGGGTCGATAACTCGACGCTGGTCAACTTAACGCGCCATGAAACGGATATCGTCGCCTGGAGCTTTGCCCTGGCCGCGATCGTTATCGTGCTGTTTGGACTGTATCTGCGCCATGCTTCACGTACGGTGTTGATGAACATCATCAATGCCATCAAAACCGGGGATGTAAAGCGCGCCCCGCGGCTGGAAGCGATGCTCAGCAAAGCCATCGAGAGCAATAAGCAGCGCGAGTTAACCTACGTTCGCCAGGCGACCATCGACGCGCTAACCGGCTGCAAGAACCGCCGCGCCTTTGACAGCGATATCGCCGCGCTGATGAACGATCATCAGCCCTTCTCTCTTGCGCTGGTTGATATTGATAACTTCAAAACGATAAACGACACCTGGGGTCACCTCAACGGCGATATCGTGCTGCGCAATGTCGCCCGGGAAGGGCTGCAAATCCTCCAGCCCCTGCAAATTTCGCTTTACCGCTACGGCGGCGAAGAGTTTGCGGCGATCTTTACCACCGGACATAGCGATGACGCCCTGATGTTGCTGGAGAGCTGGCGGGCCCGCGTTGCGCAGCGCTCCTGGCGTGAAGAAGGGCTAACGGTCACCTTCAGCGCGGGACTGGGGGAATGGAATATGGAGCCCCTGGAGCAGCTTGTCGTACGCGTTGATGAAGCGCTGTATAAAGCCAAGCAGCAGGGCAAGAATCGCATCGTCCGCGCTTAACAGAGCCCACCGTTTCAGGCCTGTCGGACGCGGCTTTTAGCGTTTTCTCCCCCAGAACCGAAACCGGTTTCATTATTTTGTGATGACTTACACACAATCACCGTAAAGCGGTTGTCCCGCCCGCCTGCCCGCGATAAAGATGGTACATCAAGGAACATAAGGGCCAACAATTATGAAGAATATCGTTTTATGCTGTGCCGCAGGAATGTCCACCAGCATGCTGGTTCAACGTATGCAGGCCGCTGCGCAACAAAAAGGCGTGGAAGTCTCCATCAAAGCCGTACCGGTTGCCGAGTTTAAAGATAATCTTGCCGCTGCCGATATTATCCTGCTCGGCCCTCAGGTGAAGTACGAGCAGGCCAAGCTACAGGCAATGGCCGACCCGTTTGGTAAAAAAGTCGCCGTCATCGATATGATGGATTACGGCATGATGAAAGGCGATGCCGTGCTTGATAAAGCCCTGAAGCTGATGGAGTAAGAGATGGAAGATTTAGAAACGATCATCATGGAGCTGCTGGTTAACGCCGGTTCTGCGCGCAGCTCGGCGTTAACCGCTCTGCAGCTGGCGCGTAAAGGCGATTTTGCTGCGGCCGAACAGGCAATGGCGGAATCCCATGAATTCGTCAAGCATGCGCATAAAATCCAGACCCAGCTGATTGGCATGGATGAAGGCAGCGGCAAGCTTCCGGTTAACCTGATTACCGTACACTCTCAGGACCACCTGATGAACGCGATGGTCATTCAGGATCTGGCTACCGACATGATTGAGCTCTATCGCCGAATTCCGCTCGCACAATAACGTCAACGACTTAACAGGCGCCGCTACCGGCGCCCGTATCCTCTTAAAGAAATCCGTACATCGCCGCAAATACCCAGCCAAAGACGCAAGAGACGCTGACACCGATGAGCCCTGGCAGAATAAAGCTATGGTTAATCACAAAGCGGCCGATATGCGTGGTACCTGAGCGGTCGAACTGAATCGCCGCCAGATCGCTTGGGTAGGTCGGCAGAATGTAATAGCCGTAGCAGGCGGGCGCGGAAGCGACGATGTAGGCCGGATCGACGCCGATCGCCAACGCCACCGGAACGATCGCCGCCAGCGCAGCCGCCTGGGAGTTGACAAACTTCGATACCAGCAGCAGAACGATAGCGTAGGCCCACGGGTACTCCTTCACCATCTCCCCGAGCACGCCTTTAATCTCGGTCATGTGCGCGCCGAACATCGTTTCCGCCATCCACGCGATGCCGTACACGGCAACGATAGCGATCATCCCGGAACGGAACACCTCATTTTTGGAGATCGAAGCCGGATTCGTTTTCGTAATGATGATGATGAGCGCCCCGGAGAGCAGCATAAACATCTGGATCACCAGCACCATCGACAGCGGCTTACCGTCGAATGCCGGACGCAGTTCGGAGAAGGCGCCGAGCAGGGCGACAACCGCGATTGAGGCCAGAAAAATCCACATCGCAATCCAGTTGCTGGTCGGAAGCTTTCTATCCAGCAGCGTGGCCGTGTCCCCGTACACGTAGTGACGGTTTTCCGGTACCGCAATAAAGGCCTGGAAGGTTTCGTCTTTATCGAGGTCTTTGCCGCGAAACCAGCTGAAGATACCAATGGCCAGAATCCCCAGCAGCGTGGACGGAATGGTTATCGCCAGCAGGTCGAGAAATTCAAGGTGCTTGCCGTTAAAGGTAAAGTTGCCAAGCATTGCCACCAGCGAGACAACCGCCACGGAAACCGGGCTGGCGATAATCCCCATCTGCGCGCCGATCGAGCTGGCGGCCATGGGTCGCTCCGGACGGATGTTATTTTTGATAGCGACATCATAAATAATCGGCAGAATGGTATATACCACGTGCCCCGTGCCGCAAAGAATCGTCAGCGTACAGGTGACGAATGGCGCGACGATCGAGACATATTTCGGGTTTCGCCGCAGGAGTTTCTCGGCAATCTGCAGCATCACGTCTAAACCACCAGAAGCCTGCAGCGTCGCCGATGCCGCCACGACGGCGATAATGACCAGCATGACATCGACGGGCGGTTTTCCAGGCTTCAGGTGAAAAACAAAGACCAGGATAACTAGCCCAATGCCGCCTAAAAGACCGAGCGCAATGCCGCCCTTTCTCGCACCATAGAACAAACACATTAAGATAATGATAAGTTGTATAGCAAATTCCATACATCCCCCAGAAGCTATCCATTAAATAACGACAATACTCTCCGCTTTGTTTTTATTAGTTCACCTCCTCCATCGCCTTTTAACAGGCGTAACAATCCCCTCGGCTGCGGTAAACCGAAAAGAACCGGGAAAGTAATCACATGATTATTTTAGTTTTTTGACTATATAGCGTTTGCGGTGCTTATTTTTTGACACGCGTAGAATTTTCACCCTTTCATTGAAGATGAAAAACAGTCATGGAAATAAATCATTATAGGAGTGGTTTATATTTGCTAATTAATTGCAGCTATTACATCAATAAAATGTAATAAAAAAGTAGACGGAATAAACTGGCAGGCAATAAAAAAGCCAGTCAGGTGACCTGACTGGCTTTTTGAGCGTTTAGCGAATCAACGATTAATCGTTGTCAGAACCGCCCAGACCCGCGTTCAGCAGTTCTGCCAGGTTAGCAGAAGCTTCTTCCACGCTGACCTGCGGCGCTGCTGGCAGTTCGCCCGCTGCGCGACGGCGCATACGATCCTGGTGGTACGCATAACCGGTACCGGCCGGGATCAGACGACCCACGATAACGTTCTCTTTCAGGCCACGCAGTTCGTCGCGTTTACCCGCAACGGCTGCTTCGGTCAGGACACGGGTGGTCTCCTGGAACGATGCGGCAGAGATGAACGATTCGGTTGCCAGGGACGCTTTGGTGATACCCAGCAGATCGCGGGAGAATGTTGCACCCACTTTGCCGTTCGCTTCCAGATCGCGGTTAGCAATCTTAACGCGAGAGTATTCAACCTGTTCGCCTTCCAGGAAGTCGGAGCTACCGGCGCTTTCGATGGTCGCTTTACGCAGCATCTGACGAACGATAACTTCGATGTGCTTATCGTTAATCTTAACGCCCTGCAGACGGTATACGTCCTGAACTTCGTTAACGATGTAACGAGTCACAGCATGCACGCCACGCAGACGCAGAATGTCGTGCGGCGCTTCCGGACCGTCGGAAACCACGTCACCACGTTCTACGCGTTCACCTTCGAACACGTTGAGCTGACGCCACTTAGGAATCATCTCTTCGTACGGATCGCTACCGTCTACCGGGGTGATAACCAGACGACGTTTCCCTTTGGTTTCTTTGCCGAAGGAAATGATGCCGCTGATTTCAGCCAGGATTGCCGGCTCTTTCGGACGACGCGCTTCGAACAGGTCGGCAACGCGCGGCAGACCACCGGTGATGTCCTTGGTACCGCCGGATTCCTGCGGTACACGCGCCAGGGTGTCACCAGAACTGATCTGGACGCCATCTTCCAGCTGAACAATCGCTTTACCCGGCAGGAAGTACTGCGCAGGCATATCGGTGCCAGGGATCAGAACGTCATTGCCCTGAGCATCAACGATTTTCAGCGCCGGACGCAGATCTTTACCGCCAGTGGTACGCTCTGCAGAATCCAGAACCACCAGAGAAGACAGACCGGTCAGCTCGTCGGTCTGACGAGTAATGGTCTGGCCGTCAATCATGTCAGTGAAGCGGACAAAACCACTCACTTCGGTGATAACCGGCATGGTGTGCGGATCCCAGTTTGCTACGGTTTCACCGCCGGCAACCTGCTCGCCATCACCTTTCGCCATAACGGAGCCGTAAGGCACTTTATAGCTCTCTTTGGTACGACCGAATTCGTCGATCAGCTTCAGCTCGGTATTACGGGAAGTAATAACCAGCTTACCGCTGGAGTTCACAACCGACTTCGCATTGCTCAGACGGATGCTACCTTTGTTTTTCACCTGGATGCTGGACTCAGCAGCCGCACGAGATGCCGCACCACCGATGTGGAACGTACGCATCGTCAGCTGTGTACCCGGCTCACCGATGGACTGTGCCGCGATAACGCCGATAGCCTCACCTTTGTTGATGATGTGGCCACGCGCCAGGTCACGACCGTAGCAGTGCGCACATACACCAAAGTCGGTGTCACAGGATACAACGGAACGCACTTTGACGGAGTCAACGGAGTTCTCTTCCAGCAGATCGCACCAGTGCTCGTGCAGCAGCGTGTTGCGTGGAACCAGAATGTCCGCCGTACCCGGCTTCAGAACGTCTTCAGCGGTCACACGACCCAGTACGCGATCGCGCAGCGGCTCTTTAACATCGCCACCCTCGATAACCGGGGTCATGGTGATGCCTTCCAGGGTGCCACAGTCGTCTTCAGTCACGACCAGGTCCTGCGCAACGTCAACCAGACGACGAGTCAGGTAACCGGAGTTCGCCGTTTTCAGTGCGGTATCCGCCAGACCTTTACGCGCACCGTGCGTGGAGATGAAGTACTGGAGTACGTTCAGACCTTCACGGAAGTTCGCGGTGATTGGCGTTTCGATGATGGAGCCATCCGGCTTCGCCATCAGACCACGCATACCGGCAAGCTGACGAATCTGTGCAGCAGAACCACGCGCACCGGAGTCGGCCATCATGTAAATGCTGTTGAAGGAGACCTGCTGCTCTTCTTCGCCGTTACGGTTAATAACGGTTTCAGTTTGCAGGTTGTCCATCATCGCTTTGGATACACGATCGTTCGCCGCGGCCCAGATATCGATAACTTTGTTGTAGCGTTCGCCAGCGGTAACCAGACCCGACTGGAACTGCTCCTGAATCTCAGCAACTTCCGCTTCCGCTTCGCTGATGATCTCGTATTTTTTCTCCGGGATGACCATGTCATCGATACCAACGGATGCACCTGAGCGCGCTGCATAAGCAAAGCCGGTGTACATCGTCTGGTCCGCAAAAATAACGGTCGGTTTCAGGCCCAGAATACGGTAGCAGGTATTCAGCATCTTAGAGATGGCTTTCTTGCCCAGCGCCTGGTTGACGATGGAGAAAGGCAGACCTTTCGGTACGATCATCCACAGAATGGCGCGACCAACGGTCGTATCTTTCAGGCTGGTTTTCGCAACGAACTCGCCGTTTTCATCTTTTTCGTATTCGGTGATACGCACTTTAACGCGCGCATGCAGAGAGGCCAGGCCAGCGCGATAAATACGCTCAGCTTCTTTCGGGCCAGTCAGCACCATGCCTTCGCCTTTGGCGTTAACACAGTCACGGGTCATGTAGTACAGACCCAGTACAACGTCCTGAGACGGAACGATGATTGGTTCGCCGTTCGCCGGAGACAGGATGTTGTTGGTAGACATCATCAGCGCACGCGCTTCGAGCTGGGCTTCCAGCGTCAGCGGTACGTGAACAGCCATCTGGTCACCATCGAAGTCGGCGTTGTATGCCGCACAAACCAGCGGGTGCAGCTGAATAGCTTTACCTTCGATCAGTACCGGCTCAAATGCCTGGATACCCAGACGGTGCAGGGTTGGTGCACGGTTCAGCAGTACCGGGTGTTCGCGGATCACTTCGTCCAGGATATCCCAAACGACAGCTTCTTCACGCTCAACCATTTTCTTAGCGGCTTTAATGGTGGTGGCGAGGCCACGCAGTTCCAGCTTGCCGTAGATGAACGGTTTGAACAGCTCCAGCGCCATTTTCTTCGGCAGACCGCACTGATGCAGACGCAGGTATGGACCTACGGTGATTACAGAACGACCGGAGTAGTCAACGCGCTTACCGAGCAGGTTCTGACGGAAACGCCCCTGCTTACCTTTGATCATATCGGCCAAAGATTTCAGAGGACGTTTGTTAGAACCGGTGATCGCACGACCGCGACGACCGTTATCCAGCAGGGCGTCGACCGCTTCCTGCAGCATACGTTTTTCGTTGCGTACGATGATGTCCGGCGCAGCCAGATCCAGCAGACGTTTCAGACGGTTGTTACGGTTAATGACGCGACGATATAGATCGTTCAGGTCAGAAGTCGCGAAACGACCGCCATCCAGCGGAACCAGCGGACGCAGATCTGGCGGCAGAACCGGCAGAACGGTCAGGATCATCCACTCCGGCTTGTTGCCAGACTGGACGAAGGCTTCCAGCAGTTTGATACGCTTGGTCAGCTTCTTACGCTTGGTTTCGGAGTTGGTTTCGTTCAGCTCTTCGCGCAGAGTTTCGCACTCTTGCTCCAGATCCATGCTCTTCAGCAGGGCCTGGATAGCTTCCGCACCCATCTTCGCATCAAATTCGTCACCGAACTCTTCCAGCGCGTCCAGATACTGTTCTTCAGTCAGGATCTGCTGGCGTTCCAGGTTGGTCATACCGCCTTCGATAACCACATAGGATTCGAAGTACAGCACGCGTTCGATATCGCGCAGCGGCATATCGAGCAGCAGGCCGATACGGGACGGCAGAGACTTCAGGAACCAGATGTGGGCGGTCGGAGACGCCAGCTCGATGTGGCCCATACGCTCACGGCGCACTTTAGTCTGGGTCACTTCAACGCCGCACTTCTCACAGATCACACCGCGGTGTTTCAGGCGCTTGTACTTACCGCACAGGCACTCGTAGTCTTTTACTGGCCCGAAAATACGCGCACAGAAAAGGCCGTCACGCTCAGGTTTGAACGTACGGTAGTTAATGGTTTCCGGCTTTTTAACTTCACCAAAAGACCATGAACGGATCATGTCTGGCGATGCCAGAGCAATTTTGATCGCATCAAACTCTTCGGTTTTAGTTTGCGCTTTCAGAAACTTTAATAAGTCTTTCACGGATTTGCTCCCGTCGGAGTTAGCACAATCTGGCGCCGGGTCTTACCCCGGCACCAGTGACCTGTTTGAGCGAGAGTTACTCGTCTTCCAGTTCGATGTTGATGCCCAGCGAGCGAATCTCTTTCAACAGTACGTTGAAGGATTCCGGCATGCCCGGTTCCATCTGATGGTTGCCGTCCACGATGTTCTTATACATCTTAGTACGGCCGTTCACGTCATCAGACTTAACGGTGAGCATTTCCTGCAGGGTGTATGCTGCGCCATATGCTTCCAGCGCCCACACTTCCATCTCCCCGAAGCGCTGACCACCGAACTGCGCCTTACCACCCAGCGGCTGCTGAGTAACCAGGCTGTAAGAACCGGTAGAACGCGCATGCATCTTGTCATCAACCAGGTGGTTCAGTTTCAGCATGTACATGTAGCCAACGGTAACCTGGCGCTCGAATTGCTCACCGGTACGACCGTCGAACAGGGTGATCTGGCCGGAAGTCGGCAGGCCACCAAGCTGTAACAGTTCCTTGATTTCAGACTCTTTCGCACCGTCGAAGACCGGCGTTGCGATCGGCATACCTTTTTTCAGGTTTTCAGCGAGACGCATAACTTCTTCGTCAGTGAAGGTATTCAGATCAACCTTCTGACGCACGTCGGTGCCCAGATCGTAGGCACGCTGGATGAATTCGCGCAGTTTGGCGACTTCCTGCTGCTGTTTCAGCATGGCGTTGATTTTCTCGCCAATACCTTTCGCAGCCATACCCAGGTGAGTTTCCAGGATCTGACCGATGTTCATACGAGACGGTACGCCCAGCGGGTTCAGTACGATGTCAACCGGCGTGCCGTTTTCATCGTAAGGCATATCTTCGATCGGGTTGATCTTAGAGATAACACCCTTGTTACCGTGACGACCTGCCATTTTGTCACCAGGCTGAATCTGACGTTTAACGGCCAGATACACTTTGACAATCTTCAGCACGCCCGGTGCCAGATCGTCGCCCTGAGTGATTTTGCGGCGTTTCGCTTCGAGTTTTTTCTCGAACTCGTGTTTCAGTTCGTCATACTGCTCAGCCAGCTGTTCCAGCTGATTCTGTTTCTCTTCGTCGGTCAGGCCCAGTTCCAGCCAGCGATCGCGCGGCAGCTTATCGAGCTTCTCAGCTTCGATACCGCCGGAGACCAGCACCGCGTAGATACGACCAAACAGGCCAGCTTCGAGGATCTGCAGTTCTTCAGACAGGTCTTTCTTCGCCTGTTTGAGCTGCATCTCTTCGATTTCCAGCGCACGTTTGTCTTTTTCTACGCCGTCGCGGGTAAAGACCTGAACGTCGATAATGGTACCGGAGACACCGTTTGGTACGCGCAGGGAAGAGTCTTTAACGTCAGACGCTTTCTCACCGAAGATCGCACGCAGCAGTTTCTCTTCCGGCGTCAGCTGGGTTTCACCTTTCGGCGTTACCTTACCAACCAGAATATCGCCACCGGTCACTTCCGCGCCGATATAAACGATACCGGATTCATCCAGTTTAGAGAGCGCAGCTTCACCCACGTTCGGGATGTCGGCGGTGATCTCTTCCGGCCCCAGCTTGGTGTCACGAGACACGCACGCCAGTTCCTGAATGTGGATGGTGGTAAAACGGTCTTCCTGGACAACGCGCTCGGAAACGAGGATGGAGTCTTCGAAGTTGTAACCGTTCCACGGCATGAACGCGACGCGCATGTTCTGACCGAGCGCCAGTTCACCGAGGTCGGTAGACGGGCCGTCAGCCAGCACGTCACCGCGCTCAATCGGCTCACCCAGAGAGACACACGGCATCTGGTTGATGCAGGTGTTCTGGTTAGAACGGGTGTACTTGGTCAGGTTATAGATGTCGATACCGGCTTCGCCCGGGTACATCTCGTCTTCGTTAACTTTGATAACGATACGGGAAGCATCCACGTACTGAACGGTACCGCCACGTTTAGCGACCGCAGTTACACCGGAGTCAACGGCAACAGCACGTTCCATACCGGTACCAACCAGCGGCTTATCAGCGCGCAGAGTCGGAACGGCCTGACGTTGCATGTTCGCACCCATCAATGCACGGTTGGCGTCATCGTGTTCCAGGAACGGGATCAGGGACGCACCGACGGATACCACCTGCTGGGTGGATACGTCCATGTAGTCAACCTGGTCGCGGCTGAACAAGCTGGATTCGCCTTTACTACGGCAGGTAACCAGATCTTCTACAAAGTGGCCTTCGTCATCCAGGTTGGAGTTCGCCTGAGCAATAACGTAGTTGCCTTCTTCGATAGCAGACAGGTAATGAATTTCGTCGGTTACAACACCGTCAGTCACTTTACGGTACGGGGTCTCGAGGAAACCGTATTCGTTCGTCTGTGCGTACACGGACAGGGAGTTGATCAGACCGATGTTCGGACCTTCAGGCGTTTCGATTGGACATACGCGACCGTAGTGGGTCGGGTGTACGTCTCGAACTTCAAAGCCTGCGCGTTCACGGGTCAGACCGCCCGGGCCGAGTGCGGAGATACGACGTTTGTGCGTAATCTCAGACAGCGGGTTGTTCTGGTCCATAAACTGAGACAGCTGGCTGGAGCCAAAGAACTCTTTCACTGCCGCAGAAATCGGCTTGGCGTTGATCATATCCTGAGGCATCAGGGTATCCAGATCGCCCAGAGACAGACGCTCTTTCACCGCACGCTCTACGCGGACCAGGCCAACGCGGAACTGGTTTTCCGCCATTTCGCCAACGGAACGGATACGACGGTTGCCGAGGTGGTCGATATCATCGACTTCGCCTTTACCGTTACGGATATCGATGAGCTTCTTCATCACTTCGATGATGTCTTCTTTGCTCAGGATACCGGAACCTTCGATTTCGTCGCGCAGCAGAGAACGGTTGAACTTCATACGACCTACCGCGGACAGATCGTAGCGGTCTTCGGAGAAGAACAGGTTCTCGAACAGGCTTTCAGCCGCTTCACGAGTCGGCGGCTCACCTGGGCGCATCATGCGGTAGATTTCTACCAGCGCGCTCAGACGGTCGTTGGTCGGGTCGACGCGTACAGTCTCAGAGATGTACGGACCGTGATCCAGATCGTTGGTGAACAACGTTTCGATACGCTTATGGCCAGACTGGCTCAGCTTGGCCAGCAGATCCAGGCTCAGCTCCATGTTCGCCGGGCAGATCAGCTCGCCAGTAGATTCATCAACATAGTCTTTAGAGGCAACTTTGCCAGCGATGTACTCAACCGGAACTTCGATATGTTTGATATCGTCTTTTTCCAGCTGGCGAATGTGACGTGCGGTGATGCGACGCCCTTTCTCAACGTACACTTTGCCGTTCGCTTCGATGTCGAAGGAGGCCGTTTCGCCGCGCAGACGCTCCGGTACCAGTTCCATCTGCAGCTTGTTATCGCGAATTTCAAAAACCACTTTCTCGAAGAACAGGTCAAGGATCTGCTCAGTGGTGTAATTCAGCGCGCGCAGGATGATGGTAGCCGGCAGCTTACGACGACGGTCAATACGGACAAACAGGTTGTCTTTCGGGTCGAACTCGAAGTCCAGCCAGGAGCCACGGTAAGGAATGATACGTGCGTTATACAGGACCTTACCGGAAGAGTGGGTCTTACCTTTGTCACTGTCAAAGAAGACGCCCGGGCTACGGTGCAGCTGAGAAACGATAACGCGCTCGGTACCGTTGATAACGAAGGTACCGTTGTCGGTCATGAGCGGAATTTCGCCCATGTAGACTTCTTGTTCTTTAATGTCTTTAACGGTGCCTTCCGGCGCTTCGCGCTCGTAGATCACCAGACGCAGTTTGACGCGCAGCGGTGCCGAATAGGTCACGCCACGGATCTGACATTCTTTAACGTCAAAAACCGGTTCGCCCAGACGGTAGCTGACGTACTGCAGCTCAGAGTTACCGCTGTAGCTTTTAATCGGGAATACGGAACGGAAAGCTGCTTCCAGACCATACTGCCCTTCAGGATCTTGCTCGATGAACTTCTGAAACGAGTCAAGCTGGATAGAAAGGAGATAAGGTATGTCCAGAACCTGCGGACGTTTACCAAAATCCTTACGAATACGTTTTTTCTCGGTATAGGAGTAAACCATAGGGTTCCTCAGCTCGCTGACAAGTCGACCCATCTGCCCACATAAGGCAGTTTTTTATGCAACACTATTTTGTTGACCGGAAAATGGAACACTTTCCGCAATACCTGTTTCTATCACGCTTAAACCATTTCATTGCGATTTACACAGCTCAGGAGCCCTAACCTGTCGCAGTATATTAAGTCGTCTATAGAAACAAGCATTGTCAGGACAACCAGTAGTCAAACAGTGTGAAATTCTACTGGCGCCTTACAGCGCAAAAAGGCTGGTGACTAAAAAGTCACCAGCCATCAGCCTGATTTCTCAGGCTGCAACCGGAAAGGTTGGCTTATTTAACTTCAACTTCAGCGCCAGCTTCTTCCAGAGATTTTTTCAGTGCTTCAGCGTCATCTTTGCTCACGCCTTCTTTCAGAGCGGCCGGAGCAGATTCTACCAGGTCTTTAGCTTCTTTCAGACCCAGGCCAGTTGCGCCACGTACTGCTTTGATAACGGCAACTTTGTTAGCGCCGATACCTTTCAGAATTACGTCGAATTCAGTTTTTTCTTCAGCAGCTTCAACCGGGCCAGCAGCTACAGCTACAGCAGCAGCAGCGGAAACACCGAATTTTTCTTCCATTGCAGAGATCAGCTCAACAACGTCCATTACGGACATAGCGGATACTGCTTCAATGATTTGATCTTTAGTGATAGACATTTAAATTGTTCCTGAATATCAGAATAAGTTTATACGTAAGCGAATGCTTTACAAAGACAACTGCGATTAAGCAGCTTCTTTCGCATCGCGTACAGCAGCCAGAGTGCGAACCAGTTTGCCAGCCGAAGCTTCTTTCATGGTTGCCATCAGGCGTGCAATTGCTTCTTCGTAGGTCGGCAGAGTTGCCAGGCGGTCGATTTGCGACGCCGGGATCAGCTCACCTTCAAAGGCTGCGGCTTTGACCTCAAATTTTGCATTCGCTTTCGCGAACTCTTTGAACAGACGAGCGGCAGCGCCCGGGTGTTCCATAGAGTATGCAATCAGGGTCGGACCAACAAACGTGTCTTTCAGGCACTCGAAAGGAGTACCTTCAACGACGCGGCGCAGCAGGGTGTTACGAACAACACGCATGTATACGCCAGCTTCACGACCTGCTTTACGCAGTTCAGTCATTTTGTCTACAGTCACGCCACGGGAATCCGCAACTACTGCAGACAGCGCGCCTTTGGCTACTTCGCTGACTTCAGCAACAATCGCTTGTTTGTCTTGAAGATTTAAAGCCATTAGCTTTGCTCCTGGATGTTTGCCAGAGCTCATGCTCCGGAACTCACTTCACTCGACTCAAAGAGAAGAGCGTCTTAATACGGTGAGCAGAAACAAGCCAGAGTATCCAAAAATAATCTTAGCGTTCTGTCACCGTCTACGCAGGGCATTAAGTCTCTTGCGAAACACCTGCGGTCTTCGACGGAGGCCTGGATAGGCCAGGCTCCAACGAACAAATCTTGTCTATCCGTCGCTATTCAATCTGTGGCGGCATTGACTGCCTTCGTTCCCACCAGTCACATAGTTAACTATGCTCCTGGCGATTCACTCATTTGTCGCCTTGCCACAGCCTGAATATCTCGGCTATACGTCTGCTATAAGCAGAATACGTGGGGGTAAGATTGTAGACAAATTCACCGCCCACGTAAAGCTAATCTTAGTTCGCAGAAGCGCTCAGACCAGCCTGATCAACCGCAACGCCAGCACCCATGGTGGTGGAGATGCTGATTTTCTTGATGTACACGCCTTTAGCCTGAGTCGGTTTTGCTTTTTTCAGCGCAACCAGCAGAGCTTCCAGGTTTTCTTTCAGTTTATCAGCGTCAAAATCCACTTTACCGATGGTGGTGTGGATGATGCCGTTTTTGTCGTTACGGTAACGAACCTGACCTGCTTTAGCGTTCTTAACCGCTTCAGCGACGTTCGGCGTTACGGTACCCACTTTCGGGTTTGGCATCAGGCCGCGCGGACCCAGAACCTGGCCCAGCTGGCCAACAACGCGCATTGCATCCGGGGAAGCAATAACAACGTCAAAGTTCATTTCGCCTTTTTTGATCTGGTCAGCCAGATCTTCCATACCTACCAGCTCTGCGCCAGCAGCTTTAGCTGCTTCAGCGTTCGGGCCCTGGGCAAATACGGCTACGCGAACTGAACGGCCAGTACCGTGCGGCAGTACGGTCGCGCCGCGGACGTTCTGGTCAGATTTACGCGCGTCGATGCCGAGGTTAACGGCAACATCAACGCTTTCAACGAACTTAGCAGTAGCCAGTTCTTTCAGCAGAGAGATGGCTTCGTTGATGTCGTACTGTTTGGTCGCATCAACTTTGTCACGAATCACGGACATGCGCTTGGTCAGTTTAGCCATTTCTTAGTCCTCCACTACCAGGCCCATGGAACGTGCAGTACCTTCAATGGAGCGAGTCATCGCTTCAATGTCGGAACCAGTCATGTCGGCAGCTTTGGTCTGCGCGATTTCCTGCAGCTGAGCGCGGGAAATTTTACCTACTTTGTCTTTGTTCGGTTTACCGGAACCAGACTTGATACCAGCCGCTTTTTTCAGCAGAACTGCTGCCGGCGGAGTTTTGGTAACGAAGGTGAAAGAACGGTCAGCGTAAACGGTAATAACAACCGGGATCGGCAGACCTTTTTCCAGGGATTCAGTTTTTGCGTTGAACGCTTTGCAGAATTCCATGATGTTCACACCCTGCTGACCCAGTGCTGGACCAACCGGCGGACTCGGGTTTGCCATACCAGCTGCAACCTGCAGCTTGACATAGGCTTGTACTTTCTTAGCCATGTAAATTTCCTCGTTTGGGTGTAGCGCCTAAAAAGGCTCCCCGTGATAAATATCGCTTTATGGGAATCAGACCCATAAAAACAAAAGGCGCGAAATTGTATGTCAATTCCGCGCCTCATGCAACGATTAAAACGTTGCTTTTTTGATCGGCTGTTAGGCTTTTTCTACCTGAGCGAAGTCCAGCTCAACCGGCGTTGCACGACCGAAGATAGAAACGGACACTTTCAGACGAGACTTCTCGTAGTCCACTTCTTCAACCACACCGTTAAAGTCGGCAAATGGACCGTCGCTAACGCGAACCATTTCACCCGGCTCAAACAGCGTTTTCGGCCGCGGCTTATCGCCAACCTGCTGCAGACGGTTCATGATCGCGTCGACTTCTTTGTCGCTGATCGGTGCCGGACGGTCAGATGTACCGCCAATGAAACCCATCACACGCGGTACGCTGCGCACCAGGTGCCAGCTCGCGTCGTTCATCACCATCTGGACCAGCACGTAGCCCGGGAAGAATTTGCGTTCGCTTTTACGACGCTGGCCGCCGCGGATTTCGACCACTTCTTCGGTCGGCACCATGACTTCGCCAAACAACTCTTCCATATTGTGTAATTTGATATGTTCACGCAACGAGGTAGCTACGCGACCTTCAAAACCGGAAAACGCCTGAACGACGTACCAGCGTTTTTTAGGAGCTTCAGACATCTCAGAACCTCAGGCCAGTGATAAAGGATACCAGGCGAACCAGAATACCATCCAGTCCCCACAGGATCAGTGACATTACGGCAGTCACTGCGGCAACAATCAGCGTGGTATGCAACGTTTCCTGGCGAGTCGGCCAGATCACCTTGCGGACTTCGGTTCTCGCTTCACGAGCGAAGGCGACTGTCGCCTTACCTTTTGTCGTTAACAGCGCGACACCGCCCGCTGCAGCGATCAGAATCACTACAGCCAGCGCACGCACTGCCAGCATAATGTCACGATAAAGGAAGTTGCCGACGATGGCCACAACCAGCAGCACGACTACGATTGTCCACTTCATCGCTTCGAGGCCGCGCCCGCTCCCTTGAGCTTCGGTATTCGCACTCATAAACCAACCTGTCACAAGAATTCAGACAAATAACTTCACCCCGCATGAAATGCGAGGCGACCAAACCGAAATGCTCTGCTGCGTTTCGGACTTAACGCCCTCTTCAGAGCCTGTCTCAGCAATGATTATGACCCAAAAAATCACTGATGAGCCAGGTTCTGGTGTGAAAGCGTGCAAAAAGGGCATCAAATGATGCCCTTTTATTGCGCATTGCGTCAAATGTTATCAGCAATTAGCCGAGAACTTTAGCAACCACGCCCGCGCCAACGGTACGGCCACCTTCACGGATTGCGAAACGCAGACCGTCGTCCATCGCGATCGGGTGGATCAGGGTAACAACCATTTTGATGTTGTCGCCCGGCATTACCATCTCTACGCCTTCCGGCAGTTCGATGGTGCCAGTCACGTCAGTTGTACGGAAGTAGAACTGCGGACGGTAGCCTTTGAAGAACGGAGTATGACGGCCGCCTTCGTCTTTGGACAGAATGTACACTTCAGATTCGAACTTGGTGTGCGGCTTGATAGAACCCGGCTTAGCCAGTACCTGACCACGTTCGATTTCTTCACGCTTGATACCACGCAGCAGAACACCGACGTTCTCACCAGCACGGCCTTCGTCCAGCAGTTTGCGGAACATTTCAACGCCAG
>NZ_JBEAID010000046.1:0-34412 GCF_040064585.1 Klebsiella sp. CN_Kp113
CGCCATCGGGACGCTTTCCCGGAGGCGGCGCAATGCGCCTGTCCGGGCTACAAAATCCGCAGGCGGCGCGGGCCGGTAGCCCCGGTAAGCACAGCGCGACCGGGGAACATTCCCGGGTGGCGGCTGACGCCTTACCCGGGCTACACGCTCACAACCACCATCGGGCCGGTAGCCCGGACAAGGCGCCCCTGGCGCCGCCTCCGGGATGCAGCGCGCTATGCAGCTTCCGCGCCACCGGAGGGGAAATCGGGCTGCCTGGCCGGAGGCAACGAGTATACGCGAAGAGCGCCGTGGAGTGGCGCCCTGTCGCATAATTCAGCCTAATCTGCTACCAGTCGGCATAAGGAACCAACGGCTGCGGCGGCATATCCATATCGCCCTGCCAGCCGGAAGCCGAATAGCGAACGTACAGCAGCGCATGGCTCGGGGTGTAATCCTTCGCCTGCTGGATATCCACCGCCGCCCCGACAAACCAGTTGCTGGTCACCCGTCGTTCGATCAGCGCCCGCGCGGTATAGCCGACGCCAGAACTGCTGCTGCCTTCTTCCGTGAGCTGGCTGGCATCATGACGATACTGCGAAGGGATCAAATTGAGCAGCGGATAGCGCGCCTCGGTTTTGGTGCGCGAGTGGGACCACGACACCGAGCCCCCCAGCTCCCATGACCAGTTCGCCGTCCGCTGACGCCAGGTGACCGGCACCGAGAAGGAGACATATTCCTGCGGACTGTAGTAACCGCCCTGACCCAGCGTATAGCCGCTGAGATCCTTATCGTAGTGCCAGAGCATATTGTTCAGGCCGACGGTGACCCGGCGGTTATCTTCGTTAACCACTTTATAGTAGTAGCCGGTCATCCAGCGCACGCGCCAGTTGTCGGCGACGTTTTTCCCGGTCAACTGGTCGACGCCCAGCGAAGACCAGACGCCGTTGGCCTCGCCTTTATCGTAGCTCAGACTCAGACCGCCGCCGTCGGCGCGCACCCCGCCCCAGGTCTTGCCGGTATGGCCGTCGTTAGGGTTATCCTTCTGCCCGCCAAAGGCCAGCAGCGAGCTGGAGATGGGGCGTCTGTGGAGGTTCACGGTGTAGCCCAGCGGGCCAACGTCGCTGCTGTAGCTCAGGCCGCCCACCACATCAACGACGTTAAAGCCCATCGGCGTGGTGCCGATATCGCCGCTCCAGGTATCGTTCTTCCAGCCCACCGCGACGCTGGCGCCGCTATCGCTCTGATGTTTGCTGCCGCCGCTACAGGCGATTTCACCGCAGGTGCCCCAGCTCGGCGAATAGCTGCCGTCGCTGTTCGTCGAAAAACTCCCGGCATCCATATTAACCAGATCGGTACGGAAGAACATTCGCCCGTCGGCCAGCGGCGCATCCACATGCAGCATCGTGGTATGGGCTTTCAGGTCGGAATAGCCGCCGGTACCGCTGGAGCCCCAGTAATCATGTTCGAGGGTGACGTTAAGATCCTGCTGACGATAAAGATCCGCCGCGTCGCTGCGGATCCCGCGCTTCAGCCAGTCATCGCTGCTGTCGTTACGCGTCAGCCGCGTAAAGGTGTCGTTATCCTGCGGGCGCTCGCGGGCGACGCCGGAGGCCACCATTGCATCTTTATAGCCTTCCAGCGCCTGCTGCGGCTCGCCGTTCTGCGCCTGGAAACGCGCGGCGTCGCGCAGCACCAGCGCGCTTTCCATTGACGGCGGCTGCGCTTTCGCCTGCGGAACGATGCGGGCGAAGGTTTGCTGCGCCTGAGCGCGATCGCCCAACCCGGCCTGCGCCTGGGCGATACGCCGCTGCATATTGATAGAATCGATATCTTCGCCCTTGAGCTGCGCCACCTGGGCGCGGGCGGCGTTTTTATCGCCATCGGCAAGATACACTTCCGCCAGGCCCAGACGCGCATCGCCGTTGTCAGGCTGCTGCCCCAGCACCCGCTGATATTCAGCAATCGCCGTCTGGCTGTCGCCGCGCTGCTGCGCCCAGTCCGCCAGCGTGAGCGCGTAGCGCACCGACGTCGGCTGCTGGTTAATCAGGGCGATCGCCCGGGCTTCCTGGCCGCTATCGCGCAGCTGATTCGCCTGGCGCAACACGTTATCGCTTTGCAGGCGCGCCTCCAGCTCGCGAATATTGTCCGTCCACTGCCCGCGCGGCAGAGCGTTAATCTGCGCCAGCGCCATCTCATCCTGATTATTCCCGGATAGATAGAGGCCGTAGGCGTAAACCCGGTCGGCATCGCCGGGCTGGCGGTTGACCATCGCGCGCATGATGGCATCGGCTTCGCTGCGGCTGCCCGCGCTGACCAGATCCCGCGACAGGCGGTAGGCGATCCACACGCTATCCGGATCCAGCGCCAGCCGTCTGCGCTGCACTTCCGCCGCCTGCGCCCAGTTGCCCTGGCTCTCCAGCGCTTCGGCCTGTTTCTCCAGCCGATCGTTCGTCAGGCTGCGTTCAATATCATCAATGCTGCGCCGCTGGCCCGGCGACAGGCTGGCGATGTACGCGCTGGCTTTTTCCGGCGATTCGGCGCGATACAGATTCGCCAGACCGCGCACCGCCAGGCTGTTGCCGCGATCCATTCGCAGCGCGCGCTGGTAGTAGCGCTCCGCCGCCGCGTTTTCTTTACGCGCCGCCGCCACGTCCCCCAGCCCCAGCACCGCATAGCTGTCGGTATTGTCTATGCGCTGCGCCTGGGCGTAATGATTTTGCGCCTGCGCCAGCTGGCCGCTTTTGAGGGCGCTATCGCCCTGCTTAATCAGCAGCCAGTAGCGGTTAGTCTTGAGCAGGCTGTCCCACTTATCGCGGCTCGGGCTATCCGGGTCCATTTTGATGGCTTTACTCAACTGGGCAACCGCCCGCGCCCGATCGCCGCGCTGGGAGTACGCCTGCCCCAATGCGCCAACCGCGTCGCTGTCTTTGGCATCCGCCCGCACAGCCTGCTGCAAATCGGCCACGGCCACCGAACCTTTCCCGGCCTTCACCGCCGCCAGCCCCTCCGCGCGATCGCGGAACGTCGGGTCTTTTAGCTGCGTCTGCTGCTGAGCGAGCAGGACGCGGGCATTCGCCGAGGTGGAACCAGTGGGAAACTGCATGAGAAAGCGCTGCAGCGCCTGCACGCTGGCCCGGCTGACCGGCATACTTTTCACTTCGTTAAACCAGATGTCCGCCGCGATACCGCGGCCCGCCGCCGAGCGGGACATCTGCTCCAGATAAGCAAATCCCTCTTCCGGCTTATTATCGCCAAACATCTGTTTCGCCAGCGCCGTTTGCAGCGGGACGTTGCCCGGCAAGCGGGCGTTGAGTTTTTTCAGCTGATTGATGCCTTCGTTATGACGGGCGGGCAGCCGCGCCACCAGCGTCCAGTACTCAATCGCAGCGTCATCATCATCAGGAACGCCGTTAAACAGCTTCTCGTAAGCGGCAATGGCCTCATCAACCTTCCCGGCCACGCCCAGCAGACGAGCCTGCTGCAGCTCCTGGCGACCATCGCCGGTGCTGCTTTTCATTTCGTCACGCGAGTCTTTCAGCTCGGGCGATTCCGGCGCCAGCTTCGCCAGACGCTCCAGCTGCTGCTTCGCGCCGGCGGTATCGCCCTGGCGGAGAAGATAGCGCATCCGCGCGGCAACAACGTCCGGGTTATTCGGGTCGATCAATTCCAGGCGATAGAGCGACTGGCGCACCAAATCCTCACGTTTGCTGGCCTCGCCGAGGCGGACCTGCTCCAGTAGATGTTCCTGAACAGGCGTAGTCGCGGCGTGCGCCAGCGGCATCAGCGCGACGCCTAAGGAGAGGGTGAATAAGCTTAGTGAGAACTTGTGCATTCCTGGTTCCAGTCAGGCCGTAATTCGCCACCGGCGGTGAAGCGAAAACGGTGTTGATCCCATCCCTGGCCGAAAAGGGTCAGGACCGCGCTGTAGTAAGCATCCGCGCCGGGATAGTTATCGGCGACGCGCTGGCGCTGAATGGCGCGTGCATCTTCCTTCTGCAAGAAAGGCAGTAGCGCAGCGGAGAAGCCAACCGGACCGTTGCCGGTAGTTTTACCGGTCGCGATGTTGGTTTTTTCCGGCGGCACGCCCTGGTCAATCGTCCGGGTCGCCATCGGTTTAAAGCGCGCCAGCAGGCGAGCTTTTTGCTTATCGCCGTCATCGAGCATACCGACCCACAGATAGACGCGAATGGCGTCATAGCTGCCGATAATGGGTTTATCCGCTTTCAGCTGCCAGCCTTTGCTTTTTTCGTAACGCACCCAGTCAGGCGAAAAACCTTTCGGCGCGGTTTCCAGCAGCAGACGCAGATTGCCGTCGCGTATCTTCGGCCAGGGAGCGCCAAACGCGGCAAAGTAGGTCGCCAGCTGCGGCGGCAGATAGCTGGGATTAAAACGCCAGCCGCGGTCATCGACGAAGCCGACTCTCCCCGGCAGAATCATCGGCCCCAGCCCCGGTACGGTGGCGACCTCTTCGTCGGCAATGCGCGCCAGCAGCGCCTTGCCCACCTCGGTGTACTGAGGCGTGTCCCACAGACGTCCGGCCTCCAGCAGCGCCCAGGCTATCCACAAATCGGAGTCCGAGGCTGAATTGTTGTCCAGTACCGTCCACTCGTCATCGCTCTTTTTCCCCCACAGCCAGCCCGGGAGATGCGCGCGCAAATCGCCCTCGGCAAGGTTGTTTTGCGTCCACTCGAACAGCTTGCGGAAGCCGTCGCGATCGTTAGCCGCCAGAGCAAAGAACAGCCCGTAGCTTTGCCCTTCCGAGGTGGTGATTTTTCGCGCATCGCTGGGGTCGATAATTCGCCCTTCGGCGCTGACATACTCTTTTTTAAACTGCTCCCAGGCCGGCCACTGGCAGGCGGCGCTCACCTGCGCCGCCGCCAGCATCAATACCGATAACACCACACCGCGCACCGCGTTCATCATCAATTACTCATCATCAAGGTCGAGGCGGCGACGGCTGATAATGCGCAGCATGCGCCATAGCACCCATGCCAGCAGGACGATGCTGACCGCGGCCAGAATAGCCAGCAGCACCGGATGGCTGGAGAGCGCAAACCAGATACGTTCGAACCACGGCAGGTGCCCGATATAGTAAATATCGCCCACCCTCAGGCTATTGACGCCCGACTCACGAATCACCGCAACGGAACCAAACATCGCCGCGCGTTTACCGCTGTCGTTAAGCGCCTGGGTCAGCAGTTCGTTGCCGCGCGGGCTGTCGGCCAGCAGCGCCACGACGCTGCGCTGATCGTTGTACGGCGACTGGAAGCCAATAATCGCCGCCATCGGCCCGGTCGACGTGACGTCGGTGCGGGTATTCGGCGTTCTGGCCTCGGTATCGGGATAGATGCTGGCCAGATCGTAGTGGCGCATCGGCGTTTTCACCCAGCTTTTGGTCGCTTCAACCAGCAGGTTGATTTTCGTGTCGTCTTTCAGCGCCTGCGGAATGGAGCCAATCAGCAGCAGGTCGGCGTCTTTGTCCTTAATCTGGCTGCCGTCGTCGGTCATGCGCAGGTTAATGGCCGCCAGGCCGGTTTGCGCGCCAATGCCGCCGGCCGTCTCCAGCAGCGTGGCAACCTGGCCCTCGGTCGGCGATTTGGGCACCACGACCAGGGTATCGGCGAGATCGGCCATCCGGCTGTACGGGAAGCCCGCGTTAGCAAATACGCGCAGATCCGGCATCGCCATAAAGTGATAGTACTTCGAGAAGTCGATGGTCGAGTCGTCGCCTATCACCACGTGGTTCTGCACCGGCTGGAAGGTAATACAGTTATCGATAGAGCCGCCCGGCATCGGGTTCATATACTGGAAGTCGAAGCGCAGCTGGTTCATGGCGCCGAGGCGCAATGCCGGGATCGTCACTTCCGTTTTGCCGTCCAGCAGCCCCTGCAGCACCGGCAGGCGCAGAATCAGCTTATTCACATCCTGCGAGCTGTTGAGGCTGAAGGACTGTAAGAACCGATCGTTCAGGCTGATATCCATGCGCGAGCTGTCCTTGATAGGTGGCATGGTGTAGCGATAGTTCAGGTTCATATCGATGCCGTTGGCGCGCAGCAGGTAGAGGTCCGGCGGCAGGTTCAGCGCTACGTTGATGGAGTCCGGCACCAGGCCGCTGGATTGCAGCTGCTGTTCGTAGGTTTTCAGCTCGGCAAAGGTCACCGCCCGATCGGTACGCACCCAGTTCGGCGCATCGTAGGGTTTACGCGCCTGCAGCTGTTTGACATCGTCAACCGTCACGCTGCTGCCGCGGAACAGAATATTGCCCTGGGCTATCCCCTTCGCCGCCTGCAGCAGGTCTTTGTCATCCCGCCCGAAGACCACCAGCAGCTTGACGTACGGATTATCCGGGTGGTCGATCATTTCAATCGTCGGCGCCTTAACCGGCGGATGCTCGCGCAGGAAGTCAGGGCGCTTATCGTTGGTCGCAAACACAATGGCGTTACGGTCCGGCAGCGCGTTGAACTGCACCGGGAACTGCTGGCCGCGCCAGCCCGCCTTGCTGCCGAACCAGGAGGCGACGATGGCCGCCGCCTGCTGCTGCAGGACACCCGGCGCGGAGGCGAAGACCATCGGTAGCGTCAGCTGGCGGTTATCGCGCGAATCGTAGAACGGTATCGGGAAATGCGAAAGATCGTTGCGCACGTTCAGCGACTGGTAGGTTAAATCCAGATAGCTTTCGCGACCGACGTCCAGCCACAAGGTGCTGCTGGCCGGGTTTTCACAGACATCGCGATAGTGGCCGACAAACTCAAGGCGCACGCGGTTAAAGTCGGTGATATAGAGCGGATCGATAGGGATCTGCGCGCTGACTTTTTTACCCAACTGCTCTTTGGTGACCGGCAGCACGCCCATCAGCTCATCGTTAAGATACACCTTCAGCTGCGACTGCACCGGCAGCAGCGACGGAGAGGGCGTGTAGTCGAGATTCAGCAGCGCTTTTGCCACCACTTCATCGCTGCGCATACCGAACTCTACCGACCCCTCAGGGCGCGCGCCGCGCAGCACCATGCTGCCCGGAGGCGGGGCGATTTTGGCGAAGGTCAGCTTCACGTCGCGGGTCGGAGCGTTATCCAGCACCACCACCGGCGCTGCCGGATCGGCAAGCGTCGCCGTGGGCTGGCTGTCCCCCACCGTACCAGCGATACCGGGGACCGTCGTCGTCGGCGCGGCCTGAGTCGCCGCCGCCGTCGGTTCCGCATACGAAGCGAAGGGAGACCATCCGCTAATACCCACCGCTACTGCACAAATCAAAGAGAGTTTTCTGTTCATCGCATTATCATCATTGTTGAGCCATCGCCGGTTCTGCCGAGAGTGTCGCCGCTGCGCGTTCCGGACGGCGCGGAATAAACGAGACAAACCAGGCCACCAGCATGGTGAGCGAGCGGAAAATAACCTTCACCGACGGCGGAGAAAACTCCGCCAGGTGACGATATCCACGGAACCCCAGCTTCAGGATATCCAGCAGGCTTTCCATCGGCTTATCTTCCGGGAAGCTATCCTGCCAAAGCGCCCACGTATCTGCGCGGGCAAACGTACACTGTACAAAATCAATATGCTGTTGATTGCTTAACGGCAGCAGCTGTAGCCCAACCTCGCTGCCGTTGACCCGCGCGACCCGCACCGGGAAGGCGTACTCCTGCTGCCCGCGTTTCAGCAACAGCTTGACGTGCTGGCTTTCCAGCACCTGCGCCTCGCCGTGAATCTTGACCCCAAGGCCCCCGTCTGAGTAATCATGGACGGTACAGGAGAACAGGTGCCCGTCATCGCGGGCAATCGCCGCCGGCATCGACATCTCCACGCGGTGCGATCGCCGCACCTGCTTGCTTTCAACCGAGACCGCCACCGCGCCGCCGAGAATAATCAGGTTATAGAACACCCAGATAATGCTCACCCAGACGGTCAGGATTTCGTTTTCCGGGCCGTACATAAAGCGCCAGATCCCCACCCCGACGCCGACCAGGTTCAGCAGCACGAGGTAGATATAGGGACGAGAGATCACCCAGTCGACGTACTCGTCCTCCACCAGTCCGCCTTTTGCCGTCACGTTGAATTTGCCCTTATGCGGGTTAATCAACGCGACAAAGGTCGGCGGCGCGATATACCACGCCAGCACCGTTTCATAGATCTCGCTCCAGAAAGAGTGGCGGTATTTGCCCTGAATCTTCGAGTTGGTCAGGCTGGCGTGAATCATATGCGGTAGCACGAACAGGGCGATCATCAGCGCTGGCGCATAGATGATATAGGCGTGCAGCAGCAGAAACGCCAGCGGCGCGGTCAGGAAGATCAGCCGCGGAATACCGGACAGAAAGTGCAGCATCGCGTTGACGTAGCAGATGCGCTGCGCCAGCTTCAGCCCTTTGCCAAACAAGGGGTTATCAAGGCGGAAAATTTGTACCATCCCGCGGGCCCAGCGGATGCGCTGGCCAATATGCGCCGACAGGCTCTCCGTCGCCAGACCGGCCGCCTGCGGGATACGCATGTAGGCTGAAGTGTGCCCGCGACGGTGCAGGCGCAGAGAAGTGTGGGCGTCTTCAGTCACCGTTTCCACGGCAATGCCGCCGATTTCATCCAGCGGGCCGCGGCGGATCACCGCGCAGGAGCCGCAGAAGAAGGTCGCGTCCCACATGTCGTTCCCGTCCTGCACCAGGCCATAAAACAGCGTGCCTTCGTTCGGCGTTTTGCGGAATCGTCCCAGGTTGCGCTCAAACGGGTCCGGGGAGAAGAAGTGGTGCGGCGTCTGCATCATCGCCAACTCTTTCTCTTTCAGGAACCAGCCCATGGTCATCTGCAGGAACGAGCGGGTCGGCACGTGGTCGCAGTCAAAAATCGACACGAACTCGCCCTTGGCGTACTTCAGGGCGTTGTTGATATTCCCGGCTTTGGCGTGTTCGTGGGTGGTGCGGGCGATGTAGTGCACCCCGACGTCTTTGGCGAACTGGCGGAACTCTTCGCGCCCGCCGTCGTCGAGGATCCAGATATTGAGCTTGTCCTTCGGCCAGTCGATCCCCTGGGAAGCGTAAATGGTGTTTTTCACCACGTTGAGGTCTTCGTTGTAGGTCGGCACGAAAATATCGACCGTCGGCCACTGCGCCATATCCTCCGGCAGCGGGACCGGCTGACGGTTCAGCGGCCAGACGACCTGGAAATACCCCAGCACCAGCACCACCCAGGCGTAGGTTTCAGCGAACAGCAGAATTATCCCGCACACGAGGCTCACGGGATCATCCCAGTTGAGCGTCGAGGTGTAGCGCCACCAGATGTAGCGGCAGGAGACGGTCAGCGACAGCACGATCAGCATCAGGGCCGAAAAGCGTCCCGGAATACGGCGCACCAGCAGCGCCACGCCCCACAGCAGCAGCAGGAAAATAAACTGCGAGAGCGGGTTAAACGGCTGGGTAATACAGAGCAGCGCGAGGATTAGCGAGAAAAAGGTTATCGTGCCCAGAATAAACCGCCGCAGCTTTGGCGACAGGTGAGCCAGCTCTTTATGCTTATCCAGATGACCGGTGCGGGCGTTAACCTTTTCCGGCAGCTTTTCCAGCCACTGGGCATAGCGCCCCTGGACGCCTTCCAGCGCCGCCAGCGAACGCCAGTTGATCTTTTTATCCGGCTCCGGCACCCGCGTCGCCAGCAGCCACACGCACTGCAGCAGGTAGCGAATCGGGTCCAGCGGGCGCGGCCGATGCGGATTAATATGCGGGAAAAACTCGCCGTGACGTTCGCGAATAGCCTGCCAGCGCGGCGTTTCCAGCGGCATAAACGCCCATGCCAGAGATGCCCACAGGCAGCCCAGCGCGGCCGACAGCCACGACGCGCCGTGCTGGCGATAGTCGCGATAGCGCTCGTTCAGCCGTTTCCCGACCGGCGGCGCCAGCAGTAAGGTGCTCAGGCGAATCATTCCGCCCCCTTCCCGGCGTAGTGCAGCAGACACCAGTTGGCCAGCGTCAGTATCTCCTCCGCGGCCAGAGAGTCCTGCCGGTACTCGCCGAGCGGCTGCTTCGCCGCCAGACACTCCGCCATCGCCTCATCACGATGGATAGTCACCGGCAGAATGCGGCGCTGGCTCTCCAGCCACAGCTGATACAAATCCTCCTGCAGCTGGCTGCCGACGCGCAAATCGTTAATCAAAATATCGCTATTGACCGGCAGCGCCTGCTGATGCAGGCGAATATGGCTGTTGCCGTCCGGATGCACGATGACCAGCGTGCGGTCGCAGACGTCAATGAGGGAGCGGGTCAGCGGCGAGTAACCGTCCGGCAGGTCAATCAGCAGCCAGCGGTGATCGCCCTGCTGATGGAGCTTCTGCACCATCCCGGCCATCGGCGCCAGCGTCGGCTGAAGCTGGTCAATGTTCGCGCGCTCGCCCGGCGTCAGCTGACCAAAGGGCAAAAGATCGATATGCGAGGTATAGCGCAGACCGGCGTCGCGCCAGTCGCTGCCGTCGATCGTGGCGCGCGCCCAGCCCGCTTTGTGGCTGAAATCGACGTTGAAAAAAAAGCGCAACATGTTGTCCGGGCTGGCGTCCACCACCAGTACGGTTTCACCGAGTAATTGCAACGCCCAGGCCAGCGCAGCGGTAATCGACGTGGTGCCGGTACCGCCGCGCACCCCCTGTAATCCCAGAATCGCCATCGACGGCTTCCTTACTTTTTCTCTGCTAATTCAGCCAGTAATGGCCAGCGTTTTAGCGCCGCGGTTAACTGCTCGCGTCGGGAAATATCGTGGTAGTGAATATCAGGCAGGGAAAATGCCCGGCTTAACGCCAGGAAATCATTTTGAAACGTGTAGCCCAAAGTCGCATCGGTGGGTACAGCAGGCTCTTTTGCTGGCATTTCTCTGTCCGTTGGAAAATACAATAAATTAAACCGAGAGGCGTAAGATCATCCTTAAAATATGTTTACATGCTAAAACTGATGTCCTTTAATTTCAATGTTAGGTTTACTCTGACGCTTTCGCTAGTAAACTAATCAAGTGTAAATCAAGTCTCACGAGGGACGCCGTGGATATCGTATATTCTTTGGGTATTTCATCATTATGGGACGAAGTACGCCATATGCCCGTGGGTGGAGTATGGTGGCTGAATGTCGACCGCTATGCCGACGCGGTAAGCCTGCTCAACCATACGCTGGCGGCCCAGGATAAACAGAGCCAGGTTGCGGCGATAGTCATGGGTGATAACCCAAATAAAATCATTGAATTAGAGAAAAATTGCGGGCCAGAAAAGGTGGCGTTATTTAGCATGCCGAACCGTGCTGAGGGGCTGCAAGAAATGCACCGCGATTTAGTTTGTTCCCTCGAACCTGGCAATTATTTGTTTATTCTGCTATGCGCTGAAAATGCCTGGCAGAATATAAAAAGCGATGATTTATGCAATTGGGTTGAGAAATCGTATCGATGGACTAATTATCATCGTTGTTCATTACTAGTACTTAATTCCGGGCACGATATCGATAAGCAACTCTCCCCTTTATTACGCGAGTACCGTTCGCTTTCCGGCCTGGCAAGTATTCGTTACCAGGGGGATAACCACCTGTTCGATATCGCCTGGTGGGGGAGCGAAAAAGGCATCAGCGCCCGGCAGCAGCTCATTGTTCTTCAGGATGAAAACGGCTGGCGGCTGGCACAGGATGAAGAAACGGTGGTGCAACCGCGCAGCGACGAAAAAGTCATTCTTAGCAATCTGCGCGTACTGGAAGGTGCCCCCGCGCTATCCGAATACTGGACGCTGTTCGATACCAATGACGCCGTTTTCAACGCCGGGAGGATGGCGCAGGCGGCAACGCTGATCTTCTCCATTACCCAGAACGAACAGATTGAACAGCTGGGACGCTATATCCATACCCTGCGCCGCCAGCGCGGCAGCGCGTTAAAAATCGTCGTCCGCGAACAAACGCCAAGCCTGCGCGCCACCGATGAACGCCTGCTGCTGAGCAGCGGCGCCAATATGGTTATTCCCAGCGGCGCGCCGTTATCCCGCTGCCTCACGCTTATAGAAAGCGTTCAAAAACAGCAGTTTACTCGCCATATCCCGGAAGATTTTAATACTCTGCTGACCTGGAGCCAGCCGCTAAAACTGCGCGGCTACCAGAAATGGGGGGACTTCTGCGAAGCGGTGCACAATATTATGGCCAACACCATGCTGCCCGCCGATGGCAAAGGCGTAATGGTGGCGCTGCGCCCGGCGCCCGGCCTGCGCGTAGAGCAGGCGCTGACGCTGTGTAAGCCCAACCGTATGGGCGACATTATGACCATCGGCAACAACCGCCTGGTGCTGTTTCTGTCATTTTGCCGGGTGAACGACCTGGATACCGCGTTAAACCATATTTTCCCTTTACCAACCGGCGATATTTTTTCTAACCGCATGATTTGGTTTGAAGATAAGCAAATAACGGCTGAAATCATGCAGATGCGCGGGATTCTGCCGGAGAACTGGAACACGCCGCTGCCCATTTCGCTTGGCAAAAATGAAACCATCAACGCCACCCATGACGGGCGAAGCTGGCGGCGCAACCCCGAGGCGCACCGTCTGTCCATTGATGGGGAGCCAACCTTATGATGTCTATCGCCGATATTATTCAGCTGGTCGTCCTGTGCGCCCTGCTGTTCTTCCCGCTGGGATACCTGACGCGCCACTACCAGCGGCGTATTCGCACCACATTAAGACTGATGTTCTTTAAACCCCGTTATGTCAAACCGGCTGGCGTGCTGCGCCGGGAAGCGACATCCAGGCAAGGCAAATCAACGAAATGACCAAACCCAAAACACCCACCGCGTCGCTTCCGCTCTGGCGGTACTGGCGAGGCTTATCTGGCTGGAACTTCTACTTTCTGGTGAAGTTCGCATTGCTATGGGGCGGATACCTCAATTTTCATCCCATGTTAAACCTGGTGTTTCTGGCCTTCCTGCTGGTGCCAATTCCGCAGTATAAGCTGCACCGTATCCGCCACTGGATAGCGATCCCGCTGGGTTTTATGTTGTTCTGGCACGACACCTGGCTGCCCGGCCCGGAAAGCATTGCCAGCCAGGGCTCGCAGATTGCCGGCTTCAGCGCCGACTATATCTGGGATCTGGTGACCCGCTTTATTAACTGGAATATGGTCGGCGCGTTCTTCGTGCTGCTGGTCCTGTGGCTGTTTATCAGCCAGTGGCTACGAGTGACGGTTTTCGTCTCGGCGATCGTGGTCTGGCTGGTGGTCAGTCCGCTGCTGCCCTCTTTCAGCCTTTGGCCGGCAGGTCAGCCGACGACCGCGGCGGCGAACACCGCCGTTAATACGGCTGGCGGAACGGCCATCGCGACCAATACTGCGCCGGCGAATAACGATATTCCGCCGCAGACCGAGCCGCCGACGTCGGCCAATCTCACCAACTGGCTGAATGCCTTTTACGCTTCTGAGCAAAAACGTAAAACCACTTTCCCGGATGCGCTTCCGGCCGATGCCCAGCCGTTTGATGTGCTGATAATCAACATCTGCTCGCTCTCATGGTCGGATATTGAAGCGGCCGGGCTGATGGATCATCCGCTGTGGAAGCATTTCGACCTGCTGTTCAAAAACTTTAACTCGGCGACCTCTTACAGCGGGCCGGCGGCGGCGCGTCTGCTGCGCGCCAGCTGCGGCCAGCTCTCTCATGCGAACCTTTATCAGCCATCGGGCAGCGAATGCTATCTGTTTGAAAACCTGGCGAAGCTGGGCTTCACCCAGCAGCTGATGCTCGGCCACAACGGTATCTTCGGCGACTTCCTGAAGGAGCTTCGCTCGCTGGGCGGGATCCAGAGCCCGCTGATGGATCAAAGCGGCCTGCCGGTCATTCTGCAGGGCTTTGACGGCTCTCCGGTCTATGACGACCAGGCGACGCTGAACCGCTGGCTGCAGTCGCTGGATAAGCTGAATACGCCGCGCACGGCGACCTTCTACAACACGCTGCCGCTGCATGACGGTAACCACTATCCGGGCCAGAGCAAAACCGCGGACTATAAAGCCCGTGCGCAGAAGTTCTTCGATGAGCTGGATAATTTCTTCACCGAACTGGAGAGATCGGGGCGTAAGGTGCTGGTCATCGTCGTACCGGAACACGGTGCGGCATTGAAAGGCGACAAAATGCAGGTTTCCGGCCTGCGCGATATTCCCAGCCCATCCATTACTAACGTACCGGCGGCGGTGAAATTTTTCGGCATTAAGGCAAGACACCCCGATGCGCCGATTATCATCAACCAGCCAAGCAGCTACCTGGCGATTTCTGAGCTGGTGGTCCGCGCCCTCGACGGCAAGATGTTTGACGAAAACGACATCAACTGGCAGCAGTATATTGCCAACCTGCCGCAGAGCGCGGCGGTGTCGGAAAACTCCAACGCCATCGTCATTCAATACCAGGGGAAACCGTATGTTCAGCTGAACGGCGGCAGTTGGGTCCCTTATCCGCAATAAACGAAAAAGGCCGCAGGATGTTACCCCTGCGGCCCCGTTCGGGCGCATGCTGCCACTAAGGCAGGCAGATACCCACCGGCCGGCTACTTCCGGTTATCCATCCGGCTCACGATAATGCTGACCAGAATGCCAGCAATCACCGGAGCCGCCAGATCGTCCCACAGCACCAGGCCCAACTGAGCGAGCGTCATACAGCCGCCTTGTTGCAATGGCAACCGTTCGCGGCTATTCTCGAATTGTTGAGGTTCGAGATTAGCCCCCGATACGTTGCCAGGTTGATACCAAACAACGTGCGGGGGATTTCTCTTTCCAGCAACCCATCCATCGATGCCGCCGGGGTTCAAGCCCCCGCAACATTGCGCCTCACCGGGCGAGCCCGGCTTGCTGACGATTCTACTGGCCCGATCGGGTACCCGCACTCCGCCATTACGCGCGGTGCGAGACGCATTCCAGGAAACTTTTTTGTTGCAGCAATACAACGAAAAAGGCCGCAGGTTGTTACCCCTGCGGCCCCGTTCGGGCGCATGCTGCCACTAAGGCAGGCAGATACCCACCGGCCGGCTACTTCCGGTTATCCATCCGGCTCACGATAATGCTGACCAGAATGCCAGCAATCACCGGAGCCGCCAGATCGTCCCACAGCACCAGGCCCAACTGAGCGAGCGTCATACAGCCGCCTTGTTGCAATGGCAACCGTTCGCGGCTATCCTCGAATGGTCTAGATGCGAGGTTAGCCCCCGATACGTTGCCAGGTTTATACCAACAACGTGCGGGGGTTTTCTCTTTCCAGCAACCATCTCTCTATGCCGCCGGGGTTCAAGCCCCCGCAACATTGCGCCTCACCGGGCGAGCCCGGCTTGCTGACGATTCTACTGGCCCGATCGGGTACCCGCACTCCGCCATTACGCGCGGTGCGAGACGCATTCCAGGAAATTTTTTGTTGCAGCAATACAACGAAAAAGGCCGCAGGTTGTTACCCCCGGCGGCCCCGTTCGGGCGCATGCTGCCACTAAGGCAGGCAGATACCCACCGGCCGGCTACTTCCGGTTATCCATCCGGCTCACGATAATGCTGACCAGAATGCCAGCAATCACCGGAGCCGCCAGATCGTCCCACAGCACCAGGCCCAACTGAGCGAGCGTCATACAGCCGCCTTGTTGCAATGGCAACCGTTCGCGGCTATCCTCAAATTGTTCAGGTTTGAGAGTAGCCCCCGATACGTTGCCAGGTTGATACCAAACAACGTGCGGGGGTTTTCTCTTTCCAGCAACCAATTCATCTCTGCCGCCGGGGTTCAAGCCCCCGCAACATTGCGCCTCACCGGGCAAGCCCGGCTTGCCGACGATTCTACGGCGCCCTTCAGATTTCAGCACCCGGCTCGACTGCGTTATTCGAGGCGCATTCCATAGTTTACGCCTGGTCTTTATTTGCCAGCCATACCAGCAGCTTCAGGCTGGCGGAGTAATAGTCGTCCTGGGGCGTAATCTGCGGATCGGCCTGCGCTTCGCCAAGGGTTAAATCGCGTACCGCCAGCAGCCCGCCGGTCATAAACCACGGCGCCACTTCATCGGTATTCACGTTTATCCACGCCGGCGTCTGCAGACGCGGATAGCGCTGGAACCAGTTTTTCCACGGCGTCAGCAGGCTGCTTTTCGGGTCACTCCAGTAGACATACAGCGGAATACGGATCGCATCGAAGCTCATTCGCGTCGGCCACTCTTTTGCCGGCTCCATCTTACCGTCCGCTCTTAAGGCCACCCAGTCGCTGGGAAGCTGCGATTTCCCCCAAGCCATGTTTCCCAGCAGCGCCTGGCCATCGCTCTGCAGCTTTCTCCAGGCGGTTAGATGCGTACGCGCGGCGAAGGCCTGCCACGCCGGAAAGATAAAGTAGGAGGGGTTAAGATTCAGGTGGTCGTTGAGATAGAATCCCTTTGCGCCCGGAAGCATCACCTGACGACCGGCAAACGTGACCACCGTAGACTTCAGGAGCGAAGCGGTTATCGCATCCGACGCGCTGCCGTAGGATTTTTCATGCCACTGCTGCTGCGCGCGCAGCAGCGCCCAGGCAATCAGGGTATCACCATCGGTGGCATCGTTTTTGTCCGCCACCGGATTGGGCGCCACCGGATTATAGCGCCAGTAAAACAACCCGTTATCTTTGTTGCGTAGGGTTTTATCGGTCCACTGCCATAGCTTGTCAAAGGCGGGGCGATCGTTATTAGCCACCGCTAACAGCATGGCAAAACCTTGCCCTTCGGTATGGGAGACGTTGCCGTTTCCGGTATCAATAATGCGTCCGTCCGGCATCATAAAACGCGATTTATAGCTTTCCCACGCCGTATCGGCCCACGCGTGGGGAAGCATCATCACCGTCGTCACCACGACTGTCGCTAAAGCACGCAAGGACATAAATTCACCCTTCAGGGATGGAAGTAAAGAAACTGAACGTCAGAGACCGAAAACAGCCGCTCGCGCTGTAACACCACGTGCGCCGCGCCGCCCTGTCCCTGTAGCCAGCGGGAATAAAGCCCCTCGAGTATGGCACAAAACGCATTACACCAGCGGACGCGGCGCGCTTCATCGCGGCTCATCGGCAGCGCCTGATGGCGTAACCGCAGGCCGTCATCGCTAACCTCAACGCTCACTACGCCCCACTGAAAACGGCTTAGCTGCGCATTCATATTGGCTTCCAGCTCACCGAGCGTTTCCGACTCCGGTAGCGGATGCTCATCGGCCAGCGCCTCGCCCATTTGCCGCAGAAAGGGCTGGCTCTCCAGCTCGCCCGCGTTATTGACCATGCCATCAACCATAATCAGCAGCAGATCGAACCACCCGGCAGGGGTTTGCTGCTGCTGAAACCAGGCCATTACCAGCGCATTATTATTGTCCGTCACGATCAGCGATCTCCCAGCATGTAGCGGATATAGAGGCCGGCGGTGCTCTCGTTGTAATCGCCGAAGGTGTCATAGCCCACCTGGCCGCCGAGCGTCATCTGTTTATTGACTTTGTAATCCGCGCCGGCGCGCAGGGTATAGCCGATGCCGCTCTTCGAGGTGGCTGAATAGTAGGCCTCTTTGGCAAAACCGTTGCTCACAGCGGTCTCGAGCGTTTGCTGCCACTCGGCGTTGGTCGGGAAATAGGCGCTCTTATCCTGGCTGTAAGATTGATACCCCACCGAACCGCCAAGCTTCATCGTCCAGTTATCATATTTCTCCGTCAGGCTTACCGGCAGCGACACGCTGACGTAGTTCTGCGGGCTGAAGTAGCCCCCTTGTCCGTAGGTGAAGTAGCTCAGGTTTTTCGAGTAATCCATGTAGCTCATACTCAGCCCGGTCTGCAGCTGACGATACTCATCGTGGTAAGGCCGCAGATAAACCCCTGCGTTGGCGTTGATGCTGGTATTGCTGGCGACGTTTTGTCCCAGGTAGCTATAGCCCCCGCCGCCGACGTAGAAACCGGCATCGCCGTCGTCGTAGCTGAGCTGCAGGGTACCGCCGTTTTTGGTCACCTGCCCCCAGGTTTTGCCGGAGTAGGAATCCTTCAGCCCCACCCAGGAGAGCAGGCTGTCGGTCAGCGAACGACGCTCGCCGGTAAAAATCAGCGACAGATAGTTAGTCAGCTTCGGCGACCACTTCACGCCGCCCACAACGGTATTCAGATCCTGACCCAGCGGCGTGCTGCCGATATCGACGCGATATTCGTCGCCGCTCAGCGCCAGCGCCAGCGCCACGCCGTTGGCTTTTTGCGAATCGGTTGAGCCGCTGGCCCGATCAACGTTAGGTTTCAGATTTGAAGAAGCCAGATAGCTGGCGACCTGCCCGGAATCGTAAGCGCCCAGCTTCGCCAGATTCTCCATGCCGCTGCTGGTGGTGGCGTTAAAGTCTGAAGCATTCAGCGTGCCGAGACCGCTCAAGGTCTCCGCCCCCGGATTGTTGGCAAAGTACGTCGTGCGCTCGGTAGCGGTCATCGCCGCAATCGCCGCCTGCTCGCTGGTGGCGGTGGAGATCATATTGGAGACCGCGTTTGATAGCGGATTCGCGCCATAGCGCCGCCAGGCGTCCCCGGTTGCCGTCCCTGCGTTCAACGTAATCGGCGTCACGGTAAAGTCGAAACGCGAATCACCGAACGGCGAGGAGGACCAGGTCAGCGGGATTTTGATTTCGGTCAGCTTACTGGTGCCGGATTCGCCATCGCGGCCGCGAACCTCCATGCCCCCCTGCAGCCAGGTGCCGGTTTTTTCCTGCAACGTCTCCATCATGGTATCCACCTGGCGCAGCATCCGGGTCTGCGCGGTTTCGACCGGCAGATCGGTGCGCTGGATCCCCGGCAGCGTGCTGCCATCGCCCGTCGATACCTGTGAAACCTGCCACGGCATATATTGCCCGTAGCTGGAGGCGGTACGCGTCGCCGCCGGCGTGCGCGAGACGCCGACGAACGGATTATCCGCCGCCAGCACGCCGCCCACGGTCGGCGTTTGCGTACCGTTGCTGCTCTGTAACCCCAGCAGCCTGCCGCGAGCGCTGCGCAGATAGGTCATCGCCTGCTGATGATGGCCCTGCGATTCGGCCACGCGCGCCAGCAGCAGCAAACGGTCCGGCGAATTATCCGGGCGCAGCCCGCCTGCCAGCTGCGCCGCCCGGTCGTTATCGCCCGCCGACAGCGCGACATCAATAGCCCCGCTGCGCGCGTCCTGGGTCGGCGTATCGCGGGTCATCAGGTAGTCATAGACGACCCCGGCCTCTTTATTCATTTTGCCGCTCTGATAGAGACGCGCCATGGCGAACATCAGGTCGGTATTTTGCGGGTCGCTCTGCATGGCGCCCATCAGCTTGTCATACGCCGCCGCGTAGTTACCCTGCTCACGCAGGCGATCCGCGTCGTTAATCACATAGCCGTTGCGAATGCTGGCCAGCTGCGTCGGCGTACTGCTTGCCTGCAGCTGCGGGTTGGTGAGCAGCCTCTGCGCTTCGTTGGTCAGGCCAGCCTGGTTAAGCACCGTCACCTGATCGGCGTAATCCCCGGCGTTGCCGGAGATGCCGCCGTTAATATTGTTACGCACCAGCGATACCGCGGTAGTGACATCGCCGCTCTGGGCCAGCAGGCGCGCCAGTTTACCGACATCCGCCGGGGCTTTTGGCGGCGTCGCGGCCATCGCCCTCAGCGTATTGGACGCCGCGACGGAATTACCCTGCGCCAGATACCCCTCGGCCGTCGCCAGCTGCAGGTTGTAGTTCACCCGCTGGTGCAAATCGCGCATCTGGCTGGTCTGGCTGGCGGGGGGAATTCTTGCCAGCAGCGTTTGCGCCTGCTGCCAGCCGCCGTTCTCGCTGGCGAAAAGGGCGGTGGCGTACAGCGAGCTGCTGCTGGCGCCGGGACGATACGCGGCGCCCATAATCGCATTCGCCTCGCCGTCGTTGCCGGATTTTTGCAGCAGTCGGGCCAGATCGAGGCGCATCCACGCATCGTCCGGATAGCGAGAAACGCCCTGGCGCAGCGTGGCGATCGCCCCGGACACGTTACCGCCGCTGGCCTGCTCCTGGGCCTGTCGACGCAGGGAGTCTCCCGGCGTCCCGGTGACCACGCGCGGCTGCAGCTTTTGCTGCAGGCTTTCCGGCAGCGTTCGCAGCATCGACTGGGCTTCTGCGGTTTTATTCTGTTCACGCAGAACGTAATAGAGATTCTCCCGGGCGGGGCCATTTTGCGGCTGCTCGTTGAGCAGCGCCCGCAGCGTTTGTTCGGCCTGGGGCAGGTCTTTGTTGTGGCGCAGAACGTCGGCGCGGAACAGCTTCGCCGCCGAGCCCTGCGTCCCGCTCTGCTGCGCCAGCGGCGCGGAGAGCGCCAGCGCCTGGCTAATGTTGCCTTGCTTATAGGCCTGCTGCGCCTGAGCAAGCTGGCCGTAAAACAGCGCATCCCCTGCCTGCTGACGCCGGGTTTCAGAGCCCTCGCCGCCGAGATCCGCCGCCCGGCCCAAATACTGAGAGGCCGCCTGAAAATCGCCGCTGCGCTGGGCGATATAGCCCATCCCGGCAAGCGCGTCAGCATCCTGCGGATTGGTTTGCAGGACCTGTTCAAACTGCTGCTTCGCCGCGGCGGTATTGCCGCTGTTCAGGTCAGCGTAACCCTGACCGCGCGCCTGGCCGCTGCGCCGTTCGCGGAAGTAGTTCTGCACTTCGCTATCCTGCGGGTGGCGCTGCATCCAGGTATCGTAAAACGGCTCATCTCCCGGCTGCGGCCCCATCCACAGCAGCGCCTGACGCAGTCCCGCATCGGCTTCTTTGCTGCCGCTGGCCATCGGCTCCAGCATGGCGATCCCTTCCCGGCGGGTCTCTTCGCGCCATGTCAGCGCCTTACCCAGGGCCACGCGCGGCCCGTTCTCCTGCGGATGCTGAGCGACGTACTGACGCAGTTCGCTCAACGCCTGCGGATAGAGCGATTTGTCGCTGGCCATCGTCATGTAGTATTCCGCCGCCAGTCCGGAAGGCGGAACGCTGCCGTTGAACATACTCCGCCAGGTCGCCAGCGCGGCGGGCACGTTGCCGCTGCGCGCCTGCTGTCTGGCCAGGTTGAGCTGCCCCTGCGGGACCTGCGCCATTTTTTTGGCGCTATCCAGATCCTGCAGGCCGGGACTGTTGGGCGCCGCTTTCTCCAGTCGCGCCCGCCACTGGGCCGCGGCCTGCAGGTTGCCCCCCTGCTGCGCCCACAGCGCCATCAGGTACAGCGCCTGAGCGTTGTTGGCATCCACCGATAACACTTTTTGCAGCGATTCCATCGCCAGCTCGTCGTGCGATTTTTCGTGCCAGTAGTTGGCCTGCGCAAACAGCGCCTGCAGCGCCGCATCGTTACCCGCCGCCTGCGCCTCGCCGAAGGCGCCAAGCGTCAGCGCGCCGGACAGGCACAGCGTGGAAAATTGACGGGCCGCCTTCGTATTCATTTTACTGACTCTTTTCATTGGCTATCTCCCGACTCCAGGCGCTTGCGGGCATGACGTTTGAACATCGCGGTCAGCGCCAGACCCAGAATGGACGTGGCGATTAACCCCAGCACCGCCAGCAGGCCGGAGTGCTGGTTGGCATACCACACCGCCATCATGTACCACGGCATCTGGCCGCTGGGGAACGGCGTACTGACCTGGAAGCTACGCACGCCGTTATCGCTGGTAATCACCGCCGTATCGCCGCGAATACCGGCATTGATGCGCGGTGAATTAAGATCGTCTTCCAGTTTCGCCAGCTGATCGTCGCTGCTGGCCATCGCCACCACGACCACCCGCTGCGGGTTCCACGGCGAGCGATAGCTAATAAACCCGCGCCAGGCGCTGCTGGAAGAGAAATAGCGATCGGCATCCACGCCGTCGGAGGCCCAGTCGCCGCTCAGCCTGCGCTGAATTTTTGTCCATAGCGCCGGTTCACGTACGCTCAGCAGGTTATCGACCGGTTGATAGGGAGAATCGGCCAGCAGGCGCTGATTAAACGCTTTCTGATCGAGGGCGCTCACCGCCAGGACATCGCGAGCGCGCAGGAACAGCGCATTCGCGCCGTCGTCAGGAACGCCCAGCATCACGCGGTTATTGGCCAGCGCTTTACCGGTCGAATTACCCGAACGGGCGGCCAGATTCAGCATCGTCGCGACCTGCGTTTCCGAAGGCTGTTCCGGCAGCAGCAGCGTGGTTTGCGAATAATCCGCCAACCGGGAGAACGGGAACGACGCGCCGACAAAATAGGAAAGATTCGGCAACAGCGAGAAGTGCCGCGTACCGCTCAAATCGATCCACGAGTCGTCGGTGATGCGGCTTTTAATCGTGCTGTTCAGCAGAACCGAACAGGGCGCGCTGTCCTTCGGCACCAGATTGAAATAGAGCGAGAGCTGGTTATCGCCGTAAATCAGATACGGCGCCAGCGGGATAGTGAAACGCTCCTGACGCGCGTCGCCGCCCAGGTGACGCCAGAGCTTCTCCAGCGGACCCTGTTTATTCATCGGCAGGTTGTTGAGGAAGGTGTTGTTGAGCGTCACGCTCAACAGCGACTTATCCTCGTTAATCCAGCTCTCCGACGGGAAACGGTAGCCGATCTGCAGGGGAATGGTTTCGCCATCCCACAGGTAGAGGTCCGGCGCGGCGCGGAAGGCCACGCGTAGCGGTTCATGCCATACGCCGCTGACGGTCATACTTTGATCCTGGCGGATCAGCTCGCTGATTTTTACCGGCCGATCGGTGGCGATCCAGCGCGGGGCGTCGTACGGCTTGCTGACGGCTATCGTCTGCGGATCAACATCCATGCTGGCCGTCTGCGGGGCGAAATCGCCGCGGGTCAGGCGCCAGGCGGCCATCCGCAGCGCCGCGTCGTTCTGGCCGACGATGAGCAGCAGCTTATAGGCCGGATTGCCGGGGTTCTCAACGATCCGCAGCAGCGGCTTGTCGGTTTGCGGTAGCGTCAGGCCGCCCACCCGATCGCCGGGGTGGCCGATGATAATACCGTGCTTCTCGGGCAGGCGATCGCGCAGCGCGTCAAAAGCGATACCGCGATAATCGGCCTGAATACCCAGCCATGACGACACCAGCGCCGCAGCGCTGAAAATATCCGCCGTTGGTTTCTCCGGATACGCGATAGCGATATCCGCCGGCGTCATCTGCATGCTGTCGAAAAACGGGCGCGGGAAATGGCCTAAATCGTTGCTGATATTAAGCTGCTGGCTCTCCCAGCTAAAGTGGGAGGCGGGCAAAATGGTCACCCGCGAGGTGTCGTGAATATCGAGCCGGCACTGCATTGCATCGCCGTCGTTAATCTTAAAGCTCAGGTTGTTGCTGGAGACCATCAGCGCCGCCGGGATATCCAGCTGATAGTGCGAGATCTCCTCGCCGTCCGCGCCCAGCGGTAGCGTGCCGAGCGGCTGGCCGTTGAGCATTAACTGCAGCGTGGCGTTGCGGGACGCCATCTCCGGCGAGACCTTAACATCCAGCATCAGTTGGGCGTGGGTGACCACCTGATCGGAGGGCAGCGTAAAGCTGGCGCCGCCCTGGTTTTGTCCACCGCTAAGGATGATGCCGTCCGGCATGCCCATCTGCATGAGGTTCAGGTCTCCGCCGACAATCGGCGTTAGCGGCACCGTATCAGCGACCCCAGAGGCAACCGGCGACGGCATCGCGGGTAGCGAAGCCGGCTGAGGGACGTTTGCCGGCGCGGGCTCCGTCGTGGCGGGCGAATTCGACTCGCTGGCAGGCGCCGACGCGCCGCTGGCTTGCGCATCAGGTAGCGGAAAATTAAGCGGCGGCAATGCGTCCGGGGGCGTTTCCTCGCTATGCAGCGCTGGCGCAGAGAGCATACCGGCCAGCAGCGCAAGCGTCGTTAAACGTTTCATAGGCTGCCATCCTCCTGCGCGGGATTCGCCGCAGGCGGCTGACGACGCTGGCTACGGCGCGTCTTCCACGTCAGCCAGAACAGTTCGAATACGCAGCGCAAAATGGTGGCAAAAGAGCGGAACGGGTTGTCCTGCGGGCGCGGCGGGTTAATCCACGCATCGGCGCGGGCCAGCACCACGCGCACCAGCTCGCGGCGGCGGGAGAGCTGAATATTTTCATCAAATTGCAGACGAATAAACTGGTCGTCAGCGGTGACCTGGCGCACCGGGATCGAAATCGCGCCGGACTGGAGAGTCAGCTCAATCTCTTCGATTTCATCCTGCAGGTGACGCTTATCCGGCGCGCTTACGCGGCAGCCGCCCATGGACAGGTCCGCGGTGTGGCTGCGGGAGACAATGCCGCTGGTGTAGTGGATCAGCACCGGAATATCGACATCAATACGAATCGTTTTTCGCACCTGACGGGTTTCGCGCGCCACGGCAATGGCGGCCAGCAGGAAGATCAGGCTGTAAATCCCCCAGCCGACGTTCAGCGCGATAACGTTCGGGTCTGAGCCAAAGTAGTCGTGACCGATAGCGCGGACGATACCGACCACCACCCCCAGGCCCAGCAGACAGGCGACGACCAGGTGCGGTCTGACGACGGTAAAGTCGAAGTAGCCCACGTCCAGCAGGCCGCCTTTATCGGTCACGTTGAATTTCCCGCGTTTGGGGAAAATCATGGTCACCAGCGTCGGCAGTACCAGGTGGAACGCCAGCACGATATCGTAGATTTCGCCCCAGAAGCTGTAACGATAGCGGCCGTTCATGCGCGAGCCGACATAGATCGCGAGGAACAGATGCGGCAGCGCATAGGAGACAATCAGGCTGGCCGAGGAGTAGATGATATTCAGGTTGAACAGCAGGTAGGCCAGCGGTGCGGTGACAAAGACCACCCGCGGCAGGGCGAACTGATAATAGAGCATGGCGCTGAGATAGCACAGGCGCTGCTGGAACGTCAGCCCACGGCCCAGTAGCGGGTTATCCAGACGGAATATTTGCGTCATCCCGCGCGCCCAGCGGGTACGCTGAATCACGTGCACCACCAGACGTTCGGTGGCTAAGCCGGCCGCCAGAGGTATATCAAGAAACGCCGACTTCCAGCCCAGGCGCTGGAACTTCAGCGCGGTATGGGCATCTTCGGTCACGGTCTCTACCGCAAAGCCGCCGATCTGCTCCAGCGCGGCGCGGCGAATGACGGCGCAGGAGCCGCAGAAAAAGGTCGCGTTCCAGTTGTCGTTCCCCTGCTGAATCGGGCCATAAAACAGCATCCCTTCGTTGGGAATATTGCGGCCCACGGAGAGGTTGCGCTCAAAGGGATCCGGCGAATAGAAGTAGTGCGGCGTCTGCACCAGCGCCAGCATCGGATCGTTGAGGAATCCGCCCACCGTCGCCTGCAAAAAGACGCGGGTTGCCACGTGATCGCAATCAAAAACGCAGATCAGCTCGCCGTGGGTCAGCGTCATCGCGTGGTTGAGGTTGCCCGCCTTGGCGTGTTTGTTATCGTTACGGGTGATATACCCAACCCCAACGTCGGCGGCGAATACCGCGAATTCATTGCGCTTACCGTCATCCAGCAAATAGATTTTTAATTTATCTTTTGGATAATCAATACACTGCGCAGCCAGCACCGTATCACGCACCACCTCAAGCGGTTCGTTATAGCTGGGAATATAGATATCCACCGTCGGCCACTTGCTCATATCATCCGGCAGCGGGACAATTTCACGCTTTAGCGGCCAGACCGTTTGCAGGTAGTTAAGCAGCAGCATCACCCAGATATAGACTTCCGCCAGAAACAGCCCCATCCCCAGAATCGCTTCGATGGTGGAGTTAAAATGCAGGGTCTGCGTTAAACGGAAATACATATAACGGGTCGACATCAGCAGCGATGTCACCACCATGATGACGGAAACGCTGCGGTTTTTACTGAACCCCATCACAAAGAGAATACCGATGCTCAGGAGGCCAAAAATATACTGCTTTTGGCTGTCCATCGGCGTGATCACCACCAGCACGGCAATGGGCGAAAGTACCAGTACCAGCAACCAGAAAAGCGTCTTTTTCATTCAGCAGCCCTGCAATTAAATTAAAGCCCTGACCTGCGAGGCTGGCTATGCACCTTGCCGTCACCAATATTGATACCCAACTGCGCAGAGATTTTTTTGGCAATAATTTCAATATCAAAGGCGGCTGCGGAGGAGGAGTTAAAGTCCAGGATCGACTTCTGGGAAGCATTCGCTTCCACCACGCTTTCATCACGATGGATGATGCCCAGCAGACGATCGCCCAGCTTTTCTTCCATTAACGCCGTAACATCGCGACTGACCTGGCGACGGTTATCGCTCTGGTTGATCACAAAATAGTGTCCGAGTTTATGGTTGAGTTCGCCCCCGGTCAGACGCAGCTTTTCCACGGGCGCCAGCGCGGACATCGAGGCGGTATCCGCCAGCAGCGGTACCAGATGCATATCGGCAAGCGAAGTGAGCGCCTTTAGCGCGGGCGAAGGGCCCGGCGGCAGGTCGGCAATCGTAATCAGTCCCGGATAATTGAGTAATGCCGCCAGGCCGCGGGTCAGGAAATGCTCGTCATGGCTCAGGCGTTCATCGAAGGCCTGTCGCTGCGCGTCGCTCACGTCGCCGTAGGGCAAGACGAAGATATTGCTGCCGGCGCTTAATACGCACTGGCTCCAGTCATGGAGCTCCAGCGCTTTCGCGACATAGCCGCGCTCGTCGCTGAGGGGGACGCCAAAATGCAGGCGCAGGGCGTTCTGCACATCAAAATCGAGGGCCAGAACTTTGCTACCTGCGCGGGCCAGCGCCCAGGCCAGATTTGCCGCCAGGGTCGTTTTTCCTACGCCGCCTTTCGGTGAACATACGCAGATCAACGGCATGTCGCAATCCTCTCCAGGAGTGATTTCAGTGACTGATCTTTATCTTTTGCTACCGGCTCCGCGGTTTTGGCCGCAAAAAGATGGGCAAAACCCTCCGTCGTCGGCGCGGCCGCCGGACGAGGCCTGACTGCCGGAGCAGGGACGCTGACCGGTACCGGCTGCGCAGCAGCCTGAGAAACTGCCGGCTGGGGGGCGGGCGCAGCCGCTGCCAGGCTTTGCGGCAGCGCAGGCTCTACGGCCGCCGCAGCAGCAATGTCCGTCAGGGGGGCGGGCTGCGGCGCGGAGGGCGGGATAATCAGGGACGGTGCAGCCAAAGAGGGCCCCGGGGGAGCCTGAACGGCCGCAGGCTCCACCTTGTGAAACATATCGGCAGGAACCCGCTGCGGCAGAGGTAAGGAAACTGACCCACCCATGGCCAAAGAAGACGCTTCCTCCGCCGGAATAAGTTGATTGAGAATAACCCAATCCCCTTTTTCACCGGCGGCGGCTTCTGATGAGAGGTCCTTGAATTTTAGACTGTGTGTCCGCGTCTTTTCCTTGAAGCGCTGCAAATCATCATAATGGTTCATAGATAACCTCATGATTTAAATACGTCATATTTAATCTGTTTTAATTGTCATCCCACGCCACTAAAGCGTAGTTTAATTTGTTGTTTTTTGGGCATTTACCCTGCGTTACGGCCGTCACAATACGCTAACTTTAGTCGCGATTTGATTATTTTGGATAGGTCAGGCTGGTGTGATTCCATAGTGGTAGTGCGGTTACACTAACAGTTCTTTTTCAAAATGATAGCCCCATTTTTTGGGCGGCTGCGCCGTCAATCCCCCCGCAGCCTGCCAGGCTATTAGCAGATCGTAGTTTTTTATACTGTCTGAATTTTAAAAAATGGCGTAATACACGCCAGGGGAAGGCTAAAGAGAATACATTTTAATATTTTTTAAGGCGTTTAGAAATCACTTACCGCGCTTAATTAAAATAATAAAATATTGTTCCCGTCCAAAATAAATAGCTCAGGATGTTAGCCAAAAACCAGGAATATAAAGCGTTGACCGAACAACAAGGAACAGTTTTATGCATCGCTTTTGCTGTTAATTTGCTCCGGCTAAAGAAACAATCAAGATAAAGTAAAATACATTCATGTAGTTATCCCGGACTCCCGAGATAGCAATGGTTGTGGCGTAAAATGCCAGTATTGTTCGTTGTCGGTTGTTCCAACAGTGCTGAGTTATGGTTAAAAAAAAGCCGAAGCACAGGCTTCGGCTTTGATTATCGATTGCCTGAATCAGCTCAGGGGCTTCTCGCCGTTCTGATCCTGGTCGACCGCAAAGCAGGCTACCAGCTGGCCGCCGTAGTCCTTCAGCTGCGGCTGAAGCTGGGTGCACGGGCCGAAACGGCGACGGCAGCGGGCGTTAAACGCGCAGCCCGGCGGCGGATTCAGCGGGCTCGGCAGCTCGCCGGTGAGCTTGATGCGCTCGCGGCGGTCATCCGGATTCAGACGCGGCGTTGCCGACAGCAGCGCCTGCGTGTAAGGATGCTGCGGGTTGTTGAAGATTTGATCTTTCGTCCCTTTCTCCACGCAGCGGCCTAAATACATCACCATCACTTCATCAGCGATATGCTCCACGACCGACAGATCGTGGGAGATAAAGACGTAAGAAAGCCCCAGATCCTGCTGTAAATCCATCATCAGGTTCAGCACCTGCGCGCGCACCGAAACGTCCAGCGCGGAAACCGGTTCGTCGGCGATCACCACGTCCGGGTCAAGCATCAGACCGCGGGCAATGGCGATACGCTGACGCTGGCCGCCGGAGAACATATGCGGATAGCGGTCGTAGTGCTCGGTTTTCAGGCCCACTTTGGCCATCATCGCCAGCGCTTTCTCGCGGCGCTGCTCTTTGCTCAAGCTGGTGTTGATCTGCAGCGGCTCTTCCAGAATCTGCCCCACCTTTTTACGCGGGTTCAGCGAACCGTAGGGGTTCTGGAACACAATCTGGATTTTCTGCCGGCGCAGCTTCTGCGCCTGCGGATCGTGCTTAAGCAGGTCCTGTCCCTGATAATAGAGCTCGCCGCCGGTGGGGATTTCAATCATCGTCAGCAGACGACCGAGCGTGGATTTACCGCAGCCGGACTCCCCCACTACCGCCAGCGTTTTACCGCGTTCAAGGGTAAACGAGACGCCGTCCAGCGCCTTGACCAGGCGTTCCGGCGTGAAGAGCCCCTTCTTCACCGGATAGTATTTTTTCAAATCGGTGGCCAGCAACAGAGGCTGTTGCGTGGTGGCCTCATGCGTACTCATAGCCCAGGCCTCCCGGCATCATCAAGTGGGTAATGACATTTCGACTGGCGACCGCCGTTAAGCAGGTTCAGCTCAGGTTCTTCGCTGCGGCATTTGTCGGTCGCATAGGGGCAGCGCGGGTTGAGCAGACAGCCGCTCGGACGGTCGTATTTGCCCGGCACCACGCCCGGCAGCGAGGCAAGACGCGCTTTATCCTGAGCGAACTCCGGCAGCGCGCGCAGCAGCGCCTGCGTATAGGGATGGCGAGGCGCGCGGAAGATATCCTTCGCATCGCCGGTTTCCACCACCTGCCCCGCGTACATGACGATGATTTTGTGCGCCGCTTCGGCCACCAGCGCCAGATCGTGGGTGATCAGGATCAGCGCCATATTCTCTTTCTGCTGCAGCTCCAGCAGCAGCTCGATGATCTGCGCCTGGATGGTCACGTCCAGCGCCGTCGTGGGCTCATCGGCAATCAGCAGCTTTGGCCGACAGGCGATGGCCATCGCAATCATCACGCGCTGGCTCATACCGCCGGAAAGCTGGTGCGGATAGACGTCAAGACGCGAAGCCGGATCGGGGATCCCCACCAGCGTCAGCAGGTCAATCGCCCGCTGCACGCGGGTTTTCTTGTTGCCGCCCTGGTGCACCTTAATGGCTTCCATAATCTGGTAACCGACGGTATAGCACGGATTCAGGCTGGTCATCGGGTCCTGGAAGATCATCGCCACTTCCGCGCCCACCAGCTGGCGGCGCTCTTTTTCGGAAATGCGCTTCAGGTCGCGACCGTTAAACTCCAGCTTTTCAGCCATCACCCGGCCGGGATAGTCAATCAGCCCCATAATCGCCAGCGAGCTGACCGATTTACCCGAGCCGGACTCGCCGACGATACCGACCACTTCGCCCTGATTTACGCTGTAGCTTACGCGATCTACGGCGCGGAACGGCGTCCCTTCGTCGCCGAAGTGCACCGAGAGTTTATCTACATTTAATAACGCCATCTCGAACCTCTTACTGCTTCAGTTTGGGATCGAGCGCGTCACGCAGACCGTCACCCATCAGGTTAAATGCCAGCACCGTCAGCAGGATAGCGACACCCGGAAAGGTGACGACCCACCAGGCGCTCTGCGCGAACTGCAGCACGTCGGAGAGCATCGTGCCCCACTCCGGTGTCGGCGGCTGCGCACCCATGCCAAGGAAGCCAAGAGCGGCCATATCGAGAATGGCGTTAGAGAAGCCCAGCGACGCCTGAACAATCAGCGGCGCAAGACAGTTAGGAAGAATGTTGATGAACATCTGACGCATCGCGCCTGCCCCCGCCACGCGGGAAGCGGTTACGTAGTCGCGGTTTACCTCTACCAGCACCGCCGCTCGGGTCAGACGCACGTAGTGCGGCAGGGCGACAAAGGTCAGCGCTATCGAGGCATTGACGATCGACGGACCGAAGATGGCTACCAGCACCAGCGCCAGCAGCAGACTCGGCAGCGCCAGCATAATATCGACAACGCGCATAATGACCGAGTCAACCACGCCGCCAAAGTAGCCCGAGACAAGACCGAGCACCACGCCGAGGATCAGCGACAGTACCACCACCAGACAGCCGACCAGCAGCGACAGGCGCGCGCCGTACATCAGGCGCGACAGGATATCGCGGCCGACGTCATCGGTGCCGAGCAGGTGGCTCACGCTGCCCCCCTCCTGCCAGAACGGCGGAGCCAGCAGCGCATCGCGGAACTGATCCGCCGGATTATAGGGCGCGAGGAAGTTGGCGAAGACGGCGATGATAATCATCACCACGACATAGGCCAGTCCCACGACGGCGCCTTTGTTGCGTTTAAAATAGTGCCAGAACTCCTGCAGAGGGGTCATTGGCACCGGCGCGGCGACAACTTTATTTTCAGTAATTTGTGACATGATGGCCCCTTACTTCTTATGCCGGATACGCGGGTTCACCACGCCGTACAACAGGTCGACCAGCAGGTTGACGAGAATAATCATCGTCGCCACCAGCAGCACCCCGCCCTGCACCACCGGATAGTCGCGGCGCTGCAGCGCGTCAATCAGCCAGCGGCCAAGGCCCGGCCAGGAGAAGATGGTTTCGGTCAGGATGGCCCCCGCCAGCAGCGTACCGACCTGCAGACCGATCACCGTGACCACCGGCAGCATCGCGTTACGCAACGCATGAACGATGATCACCCGCATCCGCGTCAGGCCTTTCGCGCGCGCGGTACGGATATAATCCTCGCCCAGCACTTCCAGCATTGATGAACGGGTCATACGCACGATCACCGCCAGGGGAATCGTCCCCAGCACCACGGCGGGCAGGATCATATGCATTACCGCATCAATAAAGTCGCCCGGCTCGCCCCAAATCGCGGTATCGATCAGCATAAATCCGGTCAGCGGCAGGGTATCGTCAAGGAAGACGGTATCGCTGATGCGCCCGGAAACCGGCGTCAGGTTAAGCTGTACCGACACCAGCATGATCAGCATCATGCCCCACCAGAAGATGGGCATAGAGTAGCCTGTTAGCGCGAGGCCCACGGAGGTGTGGTCGAAGATAGAGCCGCGTTTAACCGCCGCCAGCACGCCCACCGGAATTCCGACGATGACAGCAAAAATCATCGCGCAAACGCCCAGCTCCATCGTGGCCTTAAAGCGCGGCACAAACTCTTGCCAAACGGGAATACGGCTTTTCAGCGAGATGCCCAAATCGCCGTGCATCACGCCCCAAATATAGTTGACGTACTGCTGCCACATCGGTTTATTGAGGCCCATTTCGGCCAGCAGCTGCGCGTGACGTTCAGGGGAAATACCACGTTCGCCCGCCATAATCATCACCGGGTCGCCGGGGATCATATGAACGAAGGCAAAAGTGAGAAGGGTAATACCGATAAATGTTGGGATGACAAGTCCCAAACGTCGGAGAATGAACTGCAACATAACCCGGATTCTCTCTGGAGACGGCCCGCCTGGTGACAGGACGTCTGTATTGCTCACAAATGTCAATTCCCTCTCCCCAAGGCGGGGAGAGGGGAAACACGCTGTTATTATTCGATAGAGACGTTATCGAAGTGGTGTTTACCTAATGGATCGACCACGTAGCCTTTGACCTCTTTACGCACCGGCTCATAGACGGTGGAGTGGGCGACGATCAGCGCCGGAGCCTGATCGTGCATCACGACCTGAGCCTGCTTATACAGCTCAATGCGTTTGTTGTGGTCATCGGTGGCGCGAGCCGGCTGAATCAGGTCTTCAAACGGCTTGTAGCACCAGCGGGAGTAGTTAGAACCGTCTTTTGCCGCCGCGCAGCTGAACAGGGTGGCGAAGAAGTTATCCGGATCCCCGTTGTCGCCGGTCCAGCCCATCATGACGGTCTGATGCTCGCCCGCTTTCGCGCGCTTGAGGTATTCACCCCACTCGTAGGTCACGATCTTGGCCTGGACGCCGACTTTCGCCCAGTCGGCCTGAATCATCTCAGCCATACGGCGCGCGTTCGGGTTATACGGACGCTGTACCGGCATCGCCCACAGGTCGATGGTGAAGCCTTTTTCCAGGCCTGCTTCTTTCAGCAGCGCTTTCGCTTTCTCTGGATCGTAGGTGTAGTCTTTAACGTCGTCGTTATAGCCCCACATGGTCGGCGGGATCAGGTTCTTCGCGGCCTGGCCTGCGCCCTGGTAAACGGCCTTGATAATCGCTTCTTTGTTGACCGCGTAGGTCAGCGCCTGGCGAACTTTGACATCATCCAGCGGCTTCTTCTCGGTGTTGAAAGAGAGGTAGCCGACGTTCAGGCCCGGCTGTTCCAGCAGCGTGATGTTTTTGTCTTCCTTCATGCGCGCGATATCTGCCGGGTTCGGGTACGGCATAATCTGGCATTCGTTTTTCTGCAGCTTAGCGTAGCGCACGGAAGCATCAGGGGTAATGGAGAAGACCAGGCGATCGATTTTCGGCTTGGTGCCCCAGTAGCCCGGGAAGGCTTTATAGAGAATACGGGAGTCTTTCTGGTACTGCAGCAGCTGGAACGGGCCGGTACCGATTGGGTTGAGGTCCACTTTCTCCGGCGTACCGGCTTTCAGCATGTTGTCGGCATACTCTTTTGACAGAATAGAGGCGAAGTCCATGGCGAGATCGGCAAGGAACGGCGATTCCGGACGGGTCAGCACGAACTGGACGGTGTTATCGTCCACTTTCTTCACTTCGCTAATCAGGTCAGGTAATCCCATCCCTTCAAAGTATTCATAGCTGCCGCCAGACACTTTATGGTACGGGTTATTGGTATTTTTTTGTCTGTCGAAGGAGAAGACAACGTCATCGGCGTTCAGCGTGCGGGTCGGTTTAAAATCTTTATTATCCTGCCACTTCACGTCTTTACGCAGATGGAAGGTATAGGTTTTCCCGTCTTCGCTAACTTCCCATTTTTCAGCCAGGCCCGGGATGACTTCCGTGGTGCCGGTTTTGAATTCCACCAGGCGGTTATAAATCGGCACTGAGCTGGCGTCATAGGTGGTACCAGAGGTGAAGAGCTGCGGGTTAAAGCCTTCCGGCGAACCTTCTGAACAATAAACCAGGGTCTTCGCTTGTACGCTTGCTGCGACGGTCATGGCAACCAGGCTCAGACCAAGCTTCAGCATCCCTGATTTCTTCAAGGAAATACTCATTATTCTGCTCCAAATGTGATGTTGTTTGCATATATCCGCCAGACCTTTATTTATTTTTATTCGTCATATTGCGAACTACGGATGCGTTGGCTGCGCTCGATAACCCCGGTCACATAGTCATCTATGCTCCCGGAGATTCTCACGCTTGCCGCCTTCCCGCAGCTCGAACTATTTAGAATATACCCGGTCCGGTCGGTGGTGCCCGAAAGCGTTGAGAGAGATGGGGATTCCTTTCACAAAAACGACTGAGTTGCAGTACGGATTCTCCATGAAATGCCCCTCATGCCCTACAATCTGTCAACAGAATGGGGAAACGTCAATACAGCCAACCTGGTTTTACATCCGGTGTGAGAATTGGCGGGCAAAGATTAAAAAAAGTGCAAAGCGCTATTTCCAGCAGAGAAATTTATGCTAGCGGCCAATAGACAGAATAAACGCCTTAATATTTTCCAGCAGCCAGTGATAAGCAATTATGGTAAATGGTAAAAATTTCTTGCGATGTGACCAATATGTGAGCGATAAATAGCGTGAACGTTAAAACGCACAGCGGAAAATGCTGAAGTTATCCATAAGCTTCGCGAAAAAAGATCGGAGTATATATAAAAAAATACAATGGAAGATGTCACAAAATAGGGAATTGGCGCCAGGAAATGAGGGTGGAGGCGTTTTCTTACACTCTTAGCAAGCTGCGTATTTTCCCGGAGGCGATGCTGGCGCATCTGTCCGGGCTACACGGCCCGCAGACAACGCTGAACCCGTAGCCCGGGCAAGGCGCTTTGCGCCGCCCC
>NZ_JBEAID010000047.1:0-33270 GCF_040064585.1 Klebsiella sp. CN_Kp113
GGGCCTGTTCCGGCTGGTACGCATGCTGCGGCTGGTAAGCCGGTTCTGGCTGATATGCTGGCTGCTGTACCGGTGCCTGTTCCGGATGATAGACCGGCTGAGCCTCATACCCTGGCAGCGGTTCAGACCATGCCTGCGGCGCAGCGGTATCCTGCGCGGCCAAAGCCACCGGATCGGCAATGCTATGACCGTTCAACAGAGGATCGTAGGGGTCAAAATCGCCGGGACGTGCCGCACTGACGCCGGAGAACAGAACATCATCAGCATTTGCCGGACGCGCTGCGCTGGAGCCAGAAAAAAGGACATCGTCAGCGGCAACAGGCGCACCGCCGGCGCTGTACTGAACCTCGTCTTCGGCGTCATCCATCCGTTTACCCGAGAACAGCGCCGCATCGGTCTTACGCCCCATCGGATTAGAGAACTTCTCAGCCAGACGCTGGCGGCGAGCTAAGGCGCTGCGTAAAATTCGCGCGCGTCGAGAACCCTGCTGCTTCACGGGTTCATCATCTTCATATTCTTCTTCATCATCTTCATATTCCCCTTCATCAACCCAGGTATCGTCACGACGGGTACGGTTGCTGGCAAACGTGAGAATAGAAAGAATCGCACCGCCGAGTTTTTCAGCAATGCTAACCCAGGACCAGCCGGTAAATAGCGTCAGTCCTGCCGCCCAGATGCAGAGCAGCGCGATTGTGCCGCCGCTGCTGTGCAGCAGCGGTTGCAGGGTGGTGCTCAGCAGGCTGCCGATCACGCCGCCGGAGGCGAAATACCAGATATCATCAGCGTTGATTGCCGCCAGACCGCAGGAAGTGAGGATCAGCGCCAGCGCGCCAATTAAACGCAGCGAGACGGCGAAATAGTCGATGTACTCGTCGTTTTCTTGATGACGCCAGGCAAACCAGCAGCCGCCGATAATGATGACCGGAATGGTATAGGCCATTACGCCAAAAATAAAAAATAGCGTATCGGCAAGCCAGGCTCCCGGCGTCCCGCCTATGTTGTGAATAGGCTCATGCCACGCCGTTTGCGACCAGCTAGGATCCGAGGGATTAAAGCTGAGTAAGGCCGCCATCAACCAGATGGCAAAAAGGGAGCAAAGAATGAGTAACGCCTCAAGGAGCCGGCGTCCGCTACTCAGCTTTGTGAATTTGACTTCTTTGTCTTCAGTGTATTCCTGGCTCAAGAAAGGCTCTCCAGGTATCAGGCTGTTTCCTGCCTTCGGCTAAAACGGACAACAGTGCCGGGTCTCCCCGGCACTGTTGCTGTATGGATTAACAGGAGTGTAATCAAACTACATCGATTTTGCACCTGTTCCGTGTTAGCGCGTCTTGATTACCAGACGATTACTCTGCTTGACTTCTTCCATTACCACATAGGTACGGGTGTCATTTACGCCCGGCAGGCGCAGCAAGGTCTCGCCCAGTAATTTACGATACGCTGACATATCCGGTACGCGGGTTTTCAACAGGTAGTCAAAATCCCCGGAAACCAGATGACACTCTTGAATTTCTTCAAGTTTTTGCACAGCGGAGTTAAATTGCTCAAACACATCCGGCGCGCCACGATTCAGAGTAATCTCAACAAATACCAGAAGTGATGCATCCAGATAGTGCGGGTTGAGCAGCGCTGTATAGCCCTGAATAAAACCCTGTCTTTCCAGTCGACGCACGCGCTCAAGACAAGGCGTCGGAGAAAGTCCCACCCGTTTAGAAAGCTCGACGTTGGAAATACGCCCGTCTTTTTGCAATTCATTCAAAATATTACGATCAATGCGGTCGAGATCTTTGCCAGGGCGCTTCTTGCTATCTACCATTATTATTGTCTCTCTGTATTCCTTCCCTACTCCTGTTCCGACTCTGAGCCTTCACTGCCAGAGTCCATCCTGTTATCACCCGTACGACGTTGGGTAACCCAGGGGTACGTGAGAAGCCCGTTGCCTGACGGCAGTCACCGACATCACGCATGGCGTCTGTCCACACCATGCGTAGATTTCGCTAACCCGGATAAAAATGGCATTTGCGTGCATGAAAATTCGCCACACGCGAAACACTGCTTTTCTTCTTCCATGAATGTTTTCGCAAAAGCACAGGGGATTGTCAAAGCAAAACATCGATTTTTAGTACAAGATGCCAGATATTCATTATCCTCCCCGGTTGATTCTCATGTTTTCCTCTTATAATTGTCTCGCTAACAGTAGAATTAGTTATATTCTTCGTTCGTTAAATCGCCGATTAATCGGCAGCTTCTATTGCACATATCGTTAACAAAACCGCCGCGCTCTTTTTTTACGTCCACAAATTCCCTACAATCCAGCTCATGTATGCCAATAAATTATGAGGATCTCATGGGCACGGCCAAACACAGTAAACTGCTTATTCTTGGTTCTGGACCTGCGGGATACACCGCTGCGGTCTACGCAGCGCGCGCAAATCTGCAGCCGGTACTGATTACCGGAATGGAAAAAGGCGGTCAGCTGACCACCACCACGGAAGTGGAAAACTGGCCAGGCGATCCTAACGATCTGACCGGACCGCTGCTGATGGAGCGCATGCATGAACATGCCACCAAATTTGAAACCGAAATTATTTTCGATCATATCAACAGCGTCGACCTGCAAAACCGTCCGTTCCGTCTGGTCGGCGACAGCGGCGAATACACCTGCGATGCCCTGATTATTGCCACCGGCGCTTCAGCACGCTATCTGGGTCTTCCCTCGGAAGAAGCGTTTAAGGGCCGCGGCGTGTCTGCCTGCGCGACCTGCGACGGTTTCTTCTATCGTAACCAGAAGGTTGCCGTCATCGGCGGCGGCAATACGGCCGTCGAAGAGGCGCTGTACCTGTCTAACATCGCTTCCGAAGTGCATTTGATCCACCGTCGTGACGGCTTCCGCGCGGAAAAAATCCTTATCAAACGCCTGATGGACAAAGTGGAGAGCGGCAATATCGTGCTGCACACCCACCGTACGCTGGAAGAAGTGACCGGCGACCAGATGGGCGTAAGCGGCTTGCGTCTGCGCGATACCCAGAATGCGGATAACGTTGAATCCCTCGAAGTTGCGGGGCTGTTCGTGGCTATCGGCCACAGCCCGAACACGGCAATTTTCGCCGGTCAGCTGGAGCTGGAAAACGGCTACATTAAAGTCCAGTCCGGCATCCACGGCAACGCTACCCAGACCAGCATCCCGGGCGTCTTCGCCGCCGGCGACGTGATGGATCATATCTACCGTCAGGCGATTACTTCTGCGGGTACCGGCTGCATGGCGGCGCTGGACGCGGAGCGCTATCTGGATGGTTTAGCCGACGCTTGCAAATAATCTTTACAAGTCAGTAACAAAGGTAAAGAAGGCGACGAAAAGTCGCCTTTATTTTTGCCTCGTTGTAACATTGCCGTGCCCAAAAAACTCATAACTACACCTGCTAAGCGCGCAATGAATAAAACCCGTCAACAAGAGTTAACCCGTTGGTTAAAAGATCAAAGCATTATCTCCCGTCGCTGGTTGATGATTTCCCGCGTATTGGGCGTCGTTAGCGGCCTGTTGATCGTCGCCCAGGCCTGGTTCCTGGCGAGGATCCTCCATCGCATGATTATGGAAAATATCCCCGCGACGGCGCTGCTGCTGCCCTTTACGCTACTGGTGCTGGTCTTTGTGCTGCGCGCCTGGGTGGTCTGGCTGCGTGAAAGAGTGGGTTTTCAGGCCGGTCAACATATCCGCCTTGAGATCCGCCGTCAGGTTCTGGATCGTTTACAGCAGGCGGGACCGGCGTGGATACAGGGCAAACCTGCGGGTAGCTGGGCCACGCTGATCCTTGAGCAGATCGACGATATGCATGACTACTATGCTCGCTATTTGCCGCAGATGACGCTGGCCGCCTCTGTACCGTTGCTGATTGTTATCACGATTTTCCCCATCAACTGGGCCGCGGCGCTGATTCTGCTGGGTACCGCACCGCTTATTCCGCTGTTTATGGCGCTGGTGGGAATGGGCGCGGCTGATGCCAACCGGCGCAACTTTCTCGCTCTGGCGCGTTTAAGCGGCCATTTTCTCGATCGCCTGCGCGGTATGGAAACGCTGCGTATTTTTCATCGCGGCGAAGCGGAGACGGACAACATACGCGAGGCCTCGCAGGATTTCCGCCAGCGAACAATGGAAGTGCTGCGCCTGGCGTTTCTCTCCTCCGGTGTCCTGGAGTTTTTCACCTCGCTGTCGATTGCGCTGGTCGCCGTTTACTTTGGTTTTTCCTATCTGGGAGAGCTCAACTTTGGCCATTACGGCGCCGGGGTGACGTTGATGTCCGGTTTCCTCGCCCTGATTCTGGCTCCTGAGTTTTTCCAGCCACTGCGCGATTTAGGCACCTTTTATCATGCGAAAGCGCAGGCGATTGGCGCCGCCGATAGCCTGAAGACCTTTATGGAAGCGCCGCTGGCGCAGGCAGAGCGTGGGGAAAAGGCATTAAAAGATGATGAAACGGTAAGCCTTGAAGCTCGCGACCTGCTGATTAAGTCTCCCGAAGGGAAAGTGCTGGCCGGGCCGCTGAATTTTTCCCTGCGCGCCGGTGAACGCGTGGTGCTGGTTGGGCAAAGCGGCTCGGGCAAAAGCTCGCTACTGAATACGTTAACGGGTTTTCTTCCCTATGACGGCTCGCTCAAGGTCAATGGCGTCGAGTTAAAGAGTCTGGATGCGGACCGCTGGCGTCGTCTCCTGAGCTGGGTCGGGCAAAATCCACAGCTGCCCGCGGCGACGCTGCGCGAAAACGTCCTGCTCTCCTGCCCTGAAGCCACCGAAGCGCAGCTGCAGCTTGCGCTGGATAAAGCCTGGGTTAGCGAGTTCGTCTCTCTTCTGCCGCAGGGTATTAATACGCCTGTTGGCGATCAGGCCGGCCGGCTGTCGGTCGGGCAGGCTCAGCGCGTCGCCGTCGCACGAGCGCTGCTGGTGCCCTGTCGTCTGCTGCTGCTTGATGAGCCTGCCGCCAGCCTTGACGCGCATAGCGAACAGCGCGTGATGCAGGCGCTGACCAATGCATCAACGCAGCAAACCACGCTAATGGTTACCCATCAGCTGGAAGGACTGGCGAACTGGGATGCGATCTGGGTTATGCAGGATGGTCGAATTGTTGAGCAAGGCAGCTATTCGCAGCTGGCGGCCGCTGGCGGCCCCTTCGCGACCCTGCTCGCTCATCGTCAGGAGGAGATTTAAATGCGCGCATTATGGCCTTACCTGGCGCTGTACAAACGACACAAATGGCTGTTGCTGCTCGGTATCGTGCTGGCGATCGTGACGCTGCTGGCCAGCATTGGCTTATTAACGCTGTCCGGCTGGTTCCTGTCGGCATCAGCCGTCGTTGGCGTGGCGGGCATCTACAGCTTTAACTATATGCTGCCAGCCGCGGGCGTGCGCGGCGCGGCGATTATTCGCACCGCTGGCCGCTACTTTGAGCGTCTGGTCAGCCATGACGCCACCTTCCGCGTTCTGCAGCACCTGCGGGTCTTTACCTTCAGTAAGCTGCTGCCGCTCTCCCCCGCCGGACTGGCGCGTTTTCGTCAGGGCGAGCTGCTTAACCGGGTGGTTGCAGATGTCGATACCCTGGATCATCTCTATTTGCGCGTCATATCACCGCTGGTAGGCGCGCTGGTAGTGATCCTGGTCGTCACCGTAGGGTTGAGCGTGCTGGACGTCACTCTGGCCCTGACCCTCGGTGGGATTATGCTGCTCACCCTGCTGGTGATGCCGCCGCTGTTCTATCGCGCAGGTAAACCCGCAGGTGAAAGCATAACCCGGCTTCGCGGGCAATATCGCCAGCATCTGACCTCATGGCTCCAGGGACAGGCGGAACTCATGCTGTTCAACGCCAGCGACCGCTACCGGCAGCAAATGGAAAAAACGGAAGCGCGCTGGCTGGATGCGCAGCGTCGCCAGGCTGAGCTCACCGCGCTCTCTCAGGCGCTGATGCTGCTGATTGGCGGAATTGCGGTTATCGCTATGCTGTGGCTCGCCTCCGCGGGCGTTGGCGGCGATACTCAGCCAGGGGCGCTGATTGCGCTGTTTGTCTTCTGCGCGCTGGCGGCGTTTGAAGCGCTGGCGCCGGTAACCGGCGCATTTCAGCATTTAGGGCAGGTGATCGCCTCCGCAAAGCGCATCACGCAAATTACCGAGCAAGAGCCGGAAGTGGCCTTCCCTCAGGGCGAAGGCCAGACGCTGGATCGCGTCTCGTTACGCTTACATCAGGTCACCTTCAGCTATCCGCAGCAGCCCTCCCCCGCGCTGGAGAAAGTGTCATTGCAGATCGAGGCCGGAGAGCATATCGCCATCCTCGGACGAACAGGCTGCGGTAAATCGACCCTGCTGCAGCTGCTGACCCGCGCCTGGGATCCGGCTGAAGGGGAAATCTTACTCAACAATCAGCCGCTGGGGCAGTTTAATGAGGCGACGCTGCGCCGGGCGATGAGCGTCGTGCCGCAGCGCGTACATCTGTTCAGCGCTACGCTGCGCGACAACCTGCTGCTGGCTTCTCCCGGAGCCAGCGATGCCCGACTTGCCCAAACGCTTGAACGCGTCGGCTTAGCGAAATTACTGGAAGATAGCGGTCTGAATAGCTGGCTGGGTGAAGGCGGCCGTCAGCTTTCCGGCGGCGAGCTGCGCAGGCTGGCTATCGCCCGCGCCCTGCTTCACGATGCGCCGGTCATGCTGCTTGATGAACCTACTGAAGGCCTCGATGCGACGACCGAAAGTCAAATCCTTGATTTACTGGCGGAAGTGATGCGTGAAAAAACCGTGTTAATGGTAACCCATCGTCTGCGCGGACTGGCGCGTTTTAATCAGATAATAGTCATGGACAACGGGAAGATTATTGAGCAAGGTAGTCACGCAGAACTGCTGGCTGAACAGGGGCGTTACTACCAGTTTAAGCAGCGCCTGTAGGCTACTATTGAATCATTGCCTGATGCGTTGAGGTAAAAATGCGGCTGGTTCAGCTCTCTCATCATTCCATCGCCTTCCCCTCCCCGGAAGGCGCTTTACGCGAACCTAATGGCCTGTTAGCGCTGGGCGGCGATCTTAGCCCGGCGCGTTTACTGATGGCCTATCAGCGCGGTATTTTTCCGTGGTTTTCGCCCGGCGACCCTATTTTGTGGTGGTCCCCCGATCCGCGAGCGGTACTGTGGCCAGAGAAATTTCATCTCAGCCGCAGCATGAAGCGTTTCCATCAGCGCTCGCCTTATCGCGTCACGCTGAATCACGCCTTTGGTCAGGTTATCGAGGGCTGCGCCGACCACCGCGATGAGGGAACATGGATAACGCCGGGGATCGTTCAGGCGTACCACCAGCTGCATGAGCTGGGACATGCTCATTCTGTTGAAGTATGGCAGGGAAAGGAATTAGTCGGCGGGATGTACGGCGTCGCGCAGGGCGCGCTGTTTTGCGGAGAGTCGATGTTCAGCCGTGCCGAAAACGCCTCTAAAACCGCGCTGCTGGTCTTTAGCCAGATATTTTCGCAGGATGGCGGAAAATTAATCGATTGTCAGGTGCTGAATAAGCATACGGCGTCGCTGGGCGCAGTGGAAATTCCCCGCCGCGATTACCTCGACTATCTTTCCGTGCTGCGGACGTATCGTCTGCCGGAGCGATTCTGGGTACCAAGGGTGCTATTTGCAGGAGAAGCATAAATGTTTTCAGCACATTTTTTGTTGGGATGTTATAATTGCGCGGTAGAGTAGCTTCTGCCCGTTGCCCCGCCGCCGTTTGGGAATAATAAGAGTCAGATAACACCCATTGTTCTGTCACTCCCCCTTTACGTTTGCGCCTGTCACCCGGTTTATCCGCGTGAATTACGGGTAATGCGCCAAAACTACTTCGGCGATTTGACGTAAAACTTTACATACTTGCTGAACTTCGGCATTATCTTGCCGGTTCAAAACTACGGTAGTGATACCCCAGAGGACTAGATGGCCAAAGAAGACAATATTGAAATGCAGGGCACCGTACTTGATACGCTGCCTAACACTATGTTCCGCGTAGAACTGGAAAACGGTCACGTGGTAACTGCGCATATTTCCGGTAAAATGCGTAAAAACTACATCCGCATTCTGACGGGCGACAAAGTGACTGTTGAGCTGACCCCGTACGACCTGAGCAAAGGCCGCATTGTCTTCCGTAGTCGCTGATCGTTTTCGCGCTTAGCGCGCCAGATGCTGAAGGCCGGGATAATTCCCGGTCTTTTCATTTCTGCGTCATTTACAACTTAAAGCGCGCAGATAAAAAAACCGGCCCTGAGGCCGGTTTTGTCACTGAGTACCGAAACTTAATGCGCCGCTTCCGGTTTGTGCTTCTGCGCACTCTGGAAGTCGTAGGTCAGCGCATTTTTCTCTTTATCCAGTTCAACGGTCACCTGTCCGCCGTCAACCAGTGAGCCAAACAGCAGCTCGTTGGCCAGCGGTTTTTTCAGGTTGTCCTGAATCACCCGCGCCATCGGACGCGCGCCCATGGCCCGGTCATAGCCTTTCTCGGCCAGCCAATCGCGGGCTTCCTGGCTGACTTCCAAAGAGACGCCTTTCTGATCCAGCTGAACCTGCAGCTCGACGATAAATTTATCCACCACCTGATGGATAACCGTCGTAGACAGATGATCGAACCAGATAATGTTGTCGAGACGGTTACGGAACTCCGGCGTAAAGATCTTTTTGATCTCATCCATCGCATCCGGACTGTTGTCCTGATGGATGAGGCCAATGGATTTACGCTCGGTTTCGCGCACCCCGGCGTTGGTGGTCATCACCAGCACCACGTTGCGGAAATCCGCTTTGCGGCCGTTGTTGTCGGTCAGCGTCCCGTTATCCATCACCTGCAGCAGCAGGTTAAAGACATCCGGATGCGCTTTTTCAATTTCATCCAGCAGCAGCACCGCGTGCGGATGCTTAATAACCGCATCGGTCAGCAGCCCGCCCTGATCGAAACCGACGTAGCCCGGAGGCGCACCGATTAAGCGGCTGACGGTATGACGTTCCATATATTCGGACATATCAAAACGCAGCAGCTCAATGCCCAGCGACTTCGCCAGCTGTACGGTAACCTCGGTTTTACCGACCCCGGTAGGCCCGGCGAACAGGAAAGAGCCGACGGGTTTGTGCTCATGGCCAAGCCCGGCGCGCGCCATCTTGATCGCTTCGGTTAAGGCCTCAATCGCCTTATCCTGGCCGAAGACCAGCATTTTCAGGCGATCGCCGAGGTTTTTCAGCGTATCGCGATCGCTGCGGGAAACGCTCTTCTCAGGTATACGCGCAATCCGCGCCACCACGGACTCAATATCCGCCACGTTAACCGTTTTCTTACGTTTGCTCACCGGCATCAAGCGCGCACGCGCTCCGGCTTCATCAATCACGTCAATCGCCTTATCCGGCAGATGACGATCGTTAATGTACTTCACCGCCAGCTCTACCGCCGCACGTACCGCTTTCGCGGTGTAACGGACGTCGTGGTGCGCTTCATACTTCGGCTTCAGGCCGTTAATAATCTGCACCGTCTCTTCCACGGAAGGTTCGGTGATATCAATTTTCTGGAAACGCCGCGCCAGGGCACGATCTTTTTCAAAGATGTTGCTGAACTCCTGATAGGTCGTCGAGCCAATGACCCGAATCTTACCGCTGGAAAGCAGCGGTTTAATCAGGTTAGCGGCATCGACCTGCCCGCCGGAAGCCGCCCCCGCACCGATAATGGTGTGGATCTCATCGATGAACAGAATACTGTTGGTGTCCTGCTCCAGCTGCTTAAGCAGCGCTTTAAAGCGTTTTTCAAAGTCGCCGCGGTATTTGGTACCTGCCAGCAGCGAGCCAATATCCAGTGAATAGATAGTGCAATCGGCCATCACTTCCGGCACGTCGCCCTGCACGATACGCCAGGCAAGACCTTCAGCAATAGCGGTTTTACCAACGCCGGATTCCCCCACCAGCAGCGGGTTGTTCTTGCGGCGGCGGCACAGAACCTGAATAGCACGTTCCAGCTCTTTCTCGCGGCCGATCAGCGGATCGATACCGCCTACGCGGGCAAGCTGGTTGAGGTTGGTGGTGAAGTTTTCCATACGATCCTCCCCGCCTGCTTGCTCTTCGCTGCTGCCAGGCTGACTTCCGCTGTTATCGGAAGACTGGCTCGGCTCGTCTTTACGCGTACCGTGAGAGATGAAATTCACCACATCAAGTCGGCTGACTTCATGTTTACGCAGCAGGTATGCCGCCTGAGATTCCTGTTCGCTAAAAATCGCGACCAGAACGTTGGCGCCGGTCACTTCGCTGCGGCCGGAAGACTGGACGTGGAAAACAGCACGTTGCAGCACGCGCTGGAAGCTCAGCGTCGGCTGAGTGTCGCGCTCTTCTTCCGTTGCAGGCAGTACGGGTGTGGTCTGTTCGATGAAGGCTTCAAGCTCCTGACGCAGCGCGACCAGGTCCACTGAACACGCTTCAAGCGCTTCGCGGGCCGAAGGGTTGCTAAGCAGCGCCAGCAACAAGTGCTCGACGGTCATGAACTCATGACGGTGCTCGCGCGCTCTGGCGAAAGCCATGTTTAAACTGAGTTCCAGTTCTTGATTGAGCATAGGCACCTCCCCCAAGTTTATTGCCTGCATTCAGGCTTTTTCTAGCGTACACAACAACGGATGTTCGTTCTCCCTCGCATACTGGTTCACCATCGATACTTTGGTTTCTGCGACTTCTGCGGTAAACACCCCGCAAATCGCTTTACCTTGATAGTGAACCGTCAGCATCAGTTGCGTTGCACGTTCAACATCATAAGAAAAGAATTTTTGTAACACGTCAATAACAAACTCCATTGGAGTGTAGTCATCATTGACTAATATCACTTTATACATAGATGGCGGTTTAAGCGCATCTTTAACTTCGTCCTCAATTAGCTGATCGAAGTCCAACCAGTCTCTCTTACTCATCGTCAGTGTTCATCATCGGTTGCTGTTGCCAACAGGCGGTGGCCTGTCGATGACCAGAGGCTATGCACATCACAAATCTACAATAGATCATAGATAATTATCATCTATTACTTCCATCCGCGACGTCTGTCACATTCCCCGGCAATAGCGTTAACTGCTTCAAATTTTGACGCATTTTTCACCGTCCCCTGGCGTCAATCGCTTGACGCATTTCCTGATTTCTCTAAATTGTAGTGGCGAGAGTTGGCGAGCAAATGAACAACTCGTCACTCCACTACCGGTTCATTCCATCTTACTTATAAGATTTACGAAGGATGTCGAAGTATGGAAATGGGTACTGTTAAGTGGTTCAACAATGCCAAAGGGTTCGGTTTTATCTGCCCTGAGGGCGGCGGCGAAGACATTTTCGCCCATTACTCGACCATCCAGATGGATGGTTACAGAACGCTAAAAGCCGGACAAGCGGTTCGGTTTGATGTTCACCAGGGGCCAAAAGGTAACCACGCCAGCGTGATTGTCCCTGTTGAAGCTGAAGAAACAGAAACAGCCGCATAACTCTTTTGCTTCATTGTGTACATCCCGCCAGCAAAATGCCAGTCCTTCTGACTGGCATTTTTTTATCGCTACTCGCGCGCCAGGGCGTCGACGGGGTCCAGACGAGCCGCATTGCGCGCCGGTAGCCAGCCAAACAGCACCCCGGTCAGCGTGGAGCATAAAAACGCGGTCAATAGCGCCAACGGTGAAAAACCGATCTCCCAGCCGGGTAAAAACAGCTGTAATACAAAGGCAATCAGCAGCGAAAGCGTGACGCCCAGCGCCCCGCCAACCAGGCAAACCAGCACCGCCTCGATCAAAAACTGCTGTAAGACATCGCTGGCCCGCGCCCCGACCGCCATACGGATACCGATCTCCCGCGTGCGTTCGGTGACTGAGACCAGCATAATATTCATCACGCCAATACCGCCGACCACCAGCGCAATCACCGCCACCAGCGTCAGAAACAGCTGTAATGTATGTGTGGTCCGTTCCGCCGTTTTCAAGATGCTGTCCATATTCCAGGTGAAAACATCTTTCTTACCGTGACGCAGTTCCAGTAGACGCAACAGCTGCTGCTCGGCAACCGCGCTGTCGTAGCCTTCATTGACGCGCACGGTGATGGAATTCAGCCACGACTGCCCCATCACCCGGCCAGCCATCGTGGTATAGGGCAACCAGACGCGCAGAATTTTGCTGCTGCCGAACATTGACTGTTTTTCATCCGCCACGCCGATCACCGTCGCAGGCATATTGCCGACCAGAATCACTTCGCCGACGACCCGCGCTTTGTGCGGAAATAGCTGTCGGCGCGCGTTGCTGTCGAGCACCACCACCTGCGCGCGGCTATTTAGCTGAAGCTCGTTAAAGGTATTGCCTTCGCTAAAGGTCATGCCGTAGACGTTAAAGTACTGCGCCCCTACGCCCTCGGCGCTGGCGGCAACGTCGATATTATCCGCCCGCAGGCGCAGGCTTTTTGATACCGCAGGGGTCGCCGAGCTCACCCACGGCTGTTTCTGAATAGCTAACAGGTCATCGTACTTGAGCGATTGCTGATAGCGGGGATCGTCATCGCCGAAATCCTTGCCGGGATATACATCAATGGTATTGGTGCCGATGGCGCGGATATCGGCCAGCACCATCTGCTTCGCGGCATCGCCCACCACCACAATCGACACCACAGATGCGATGCCGATAATAATCCCGAGCATCGTCAGCAGCGTACGCATTTTATTCGCCGCCATCGCGCGCCAGGCCATGATCAGCGCTTCGCGAAAGCCGCTGCTGAACTGACGCCACGCCGACGGTTCGGCCGCCGTGCGCTGGCGCAGTACGCCGCCTTGCGCCGGGCTCAGCGCGGGCGGATTACGCACGATTTCACCGTCGTGGATCTCAATCACCCGCTCCGCCTGGGCCGCTACCTGCGGGTCATGGGTGACGATAATCACCGTATGCCCCTGCGCTTTTAGCTGGTGAAGGATCCCCATGACCTCTTCGCCGGAGCGGCTATCCAGCGCACCGGTTGGCTCATCCGCCAGAATCACTTCCCCGCCGTTCATCAGGGCACGGGCGATACTCACCCGCTGCTGCTGGCCGCCGGAGAGCTGCGAAGGCTGATATTCAGCTCTGTCGCCCAGCCCCAGCCGAACCAGCAGCTCATGGGCCCGGGCCAGGCGCGCTTTGCGCTCGGCGCCGGCATAAACCGCAGGAACTTCCACGTTCTGCGCCGCGGTGAGATGCGATAACAGGTGATAGCGCTGGAAAATAAAACCGAAATGTTCCCGCCGCAGGCGCGCCAGCTCGTCACCGTTGAGACGAGCCACGTCCGTTCCCGCGACCCGGTAGGTACCCCCGGTCGGTTTGTCCAGACAGCCGAGAATATTCATCAGCGTGGATTTCCCGGAGCCGGACGCGCCGACGATTGCCACCATCTCACCGGCGGCAATGTTCAACGTAATGCCTTTCAGCACCTCAACGTTGCCATCGCCGGAGGGGTAGCTGCGGCGAATATCACGCAGTTCCAGTAACGCCGTCATTTCGCCGCTCCGGCCGCACCTTCGCCGATAATGACTTCATCCCCCTCGTCCAGCCCTTTCACCACCGCCACATCGGTGTCGTTACGCGCGCCGATAACAATTTCACGCTCTTTAACTTCACCGGTACGCAGCAGACGCACGTGATAGCGGTTATCGCCGATGGCCTCACCCAGCGCGCTCAGCGGGATGGTAATAACATTTTTCACTTCTGAGAGCTGAATATGCACCTGGGCGGTCATCTCCAGACGCAAGATGCCCTGCGGGTTCGGCACTTCAAAACGGGCGTAGTAGAAAATAGCGTCGTTGACCTTTTCGGGCGTCGGGAGAATATCCTTCAGCGTTCCTTCATAGCGCGTCAGCGGATCGCCCAGTACGGTAAACCAGGCCTTTTGCCCCGGCTTAAGATGAATGACGTCCGCTTCCGAGACCTGCGCCTTCACCAGCATGGTGCTGAGATCGGCCAGGGTCAAAATATTCGGCGCCTGCTGGGCGGCAATCACCGTCTGCCCCTGCAGGGTGGTGATTTGCGTCACTTCTCCGGACATCGGCGCCAGAATTTTGGTGTAGTCGAGGTTGGTTTTGGCCGTATCCAGGGTCGCCTGATTGCGTTTGACCTGGGCTTCAATCGTGCCGATTTGCGCCTCTTTGACCGCTAAGTCGGTCGCGGCGGTATCGAGGTCCTGGCGAGAGACCAGCTGCCGCTGCGCCAGCTGCTGCTGACGAGCCAGCGTCGCCGCAGACAGTTTACGTTCCGCGCGCGCCTGGTTCAGCTGCGCCCGTAGCTCCATCAACGTCGCTTCGACTTCCTTTATCTGGTTTTCCGCCTGCTCCGGGTCGATAACCCCCAGCAGCTGGTCTTTTTTCACTTTGTCGCCAATCTCGACGCGCAGCGTTTTTAGCTGCCCGCTCACCTGCGCCCCGACGTCCACTTTTTTCAACGCATCCAGCTTACCGGTCGCCAGCACGCTCTGCTGAAGGTCGCCTTTACGCACCACCAGCGTCTGATACTGCGGCAGCGGCGCATTCAGAATTCGCCATCCCCAGACGGCGAGGGCCAGCACGACAATCGCCAGCAGCCACCAAACTTTCCTGCGCTTTCCATTTAATTTCATAACAATTCCTGATGTTTTAACCCGCAGAACCCGCGACAATTCTATCTAAATGCGGCAATAGAATAACGCGCATTTTTAGATGCGCTTCATTTTTGTTTAACTGAAGTTGAGGGTGTGCAGATGAAGACCTGCCGGGATGGATCGCCCGGCAGAAAGAGAGAAACAGCGGCCAGCGCTAATCCGCGCGTCCGCGCGCCAGCCATAGCACGCGAGAGAACATTTTTTTCAACAGCGTCGGAATGGCGTCAACCCCGCGCCGTCCGGCCTCCATCGCCACTTCAATCGCCAGGTCCGGTTTTGACGAACGGTGAATCGCTTTGGTGATCACCCGCCGCATATTCATGGGTATATTCATCGGCAGCTGCGCGACCCGGTGATAAACATCGTCGAAGCCCTGACGGTACATAAAATGCTCCATATCCATCGCCGGTAGCGCGGTGAGATGGTCTCGCTCCAGCATTTTATCGTCATTCAACAAACTGCGAACGGTGGCGGCGTATTTCTTCCCGGCTTCATCGCCATCCACCAGCACATGCCACTCAATACCCATTCGCCGGGCGAATTTAATCAACGGCTTCAAACCCGACTGGGCAAACTCAATGACCTTCACCCCTTCCGCATCAAAGTGATGGCCGCACTGGCGGGCCAGCTCGTTGATAACCCAGGTTTCCGTCTCCCCCTCCACCAGCAGCCAGCAGCGGGCAAACAGCGATGAAGCACGGTTAAAGCGAATATGAAACGCGATGCGCCGGCTGTCTTCCGCATTCATCCCGCCGGGCCCCAGCCGCCAGGCCGACACTCGTGAAGATTCACGCACCAGCCGACAGACGTGCTCGACGGGCGTTAATGACAGCAGTTCGCCGGAGTTCGTTGTCGTCACCCGCTGCAGCGGCAGTAAATTGAGCAAATGCCAGGCCACTGACAGCATAATAGGATGCAGCCGGGTTTCCGGGTCCTCAATCAACAAGAGCGGCCGCGCATCGCGATCGAGTCTTACCGTGCCTTTCGCCTGCAGCAGAGTCGAAAACAGCCCCAATAAAATCACCCGATGGCTGCGCCCGCCGGGTTTGTCGATCATCCTGTTGATGATGTCCAGATAGCGCCAGCTGCGCTGTTCATCATGTGAATGACGGCGCATCAGACGATGGCGCGACTGCGCGCTGCTCTGCTCGGCAAAATAGTGCTCCAGCAATTGCACCATAGCCGACAGCCCCTGGCGGATCTGCCCATCGGTTAAATTTTGCGGATGATGCACCAGCTCGCGGGAGAGAAAATCGAGCTGGCGGGCGGTAATCTCGATCTGCGGCGAATGCGGCACGGTACCGTTATGGATCCTCCGCATAAAACGGGCGTCGCGTAGCCGCAGAACCGGCATCAGCCGTACCAGGTGACGGGCGAGTTCATCAATATCGTCAAGCTCCAGCGCTTTCCCTTCACCATCAATAAAGCTGCGCAGGGTCATCACGCTGTCGTCATCGGCAAGCTCCCCCTCCAGGCGATAGAAAACGCGCTGATAGCCATCGTCGCAGGGAACCCAGCAGCTGCTGAGAGGACGATAGCGTCGAACCCGATGGCGACCGGGTTCATTTTCACGGAAGGTCAGGATGATATGCAGATGATGCTCGCGCCCCTGAATATCGCCGGGCGGAAACCAAAAATCTTCCCGAACAAAATGATAGAGGTCGAACTCCGGCGACAGGAGCAGCGTCAGGGCATCCAGCAGGCTGGATTTACCCCAGGCATTTTCGCCAATCAGCACGTTATTTTGTTCCAGCATCAACGATAATCGGTTAATGCCGCGAAAACCGACTATTTCTACGCGCTCAAGATGCATATGCCCTCCGCTCAGTGGCGACTATCTCCTTCAGTTATCAGCAGTATAGCGAGGTGAGCATCAACATGACACTCCGGGCGTCTGCGAATCGCTCATGGCTGCAGGGGGGAATGTGATGCGCCGTACTTCACTTAATTGAGAAACGCATTCATCATTGAAAGTCGTTTTTTTAACCGTTTTTGTTCTACACTTTTAAAAAATCCGACATGAAAAGGAATCCCAGCGCATTGTTCTAAATCAAATTACATCAATTTATTTAACTGGTCCCAAGGTGGCGATCGTCCCTAGAATAGCGTCGCTTTATTCTGGTCGTCATTCTTTGTGGCGAAAATAAAGGCCGGCACGAAAACTCGTGCGCGTTTACGTTTTTATTGAGGTGGTTATGTTTAGAAAATTAGCAGCAGAATGCTTTGGTACATTCTGGCTGGTATTTGGTGGTTGCGGCAGCGCCGTTCTGGCTGCGGCATTCCCTGAGCTGGGAATTGGTTTTGCCGGCGTCGCGCTGGCTTTCGGTTTAACCGTATTAACCATGGCGTATGCCGTCGGTCATATTTCCGGCGGACACTTTAACCCGGCGGTAACTTTAGGTTTATGGGCCGGCGGTCGTTTCCCGGCCAGGGACGTGATTGGTTATATTATCGCCCAGGTTGTCGGCGGTATTATCGCCGCCGCTATTCTGTACGTTGTCGCCAGCGGTAAAGCGGGCTTTGACGCCGCCGCTAGCGGATTCGCATCGAACGGCTATGGCGAACATTCTCCCGGCGGTTTCTCCATGCTCTCCGCTATTGTGATTGAGATCGTCCTGACCTGCGGCTTCCTGCTGGTCATTCACGGCGCCACGGATAAAAACGCACCTGCCGGCTTCGCTCCTATCGCTATTGGCCTGGCGCTAACGCTTATCCACCTGATCAGCATTCCGGTCACCAACACGTCGGTAAACCCGGCGCGCAGTACCGCGGTAGCGATATTTCAGGGCGGCTGGGCGCTGCAGCAGCTGTGGCTATTCTGGGTGATGCCGATTATCGGCGGCATTCTCGGCGGCGTGCTCTACCGCACCCTGCTGGAAAAACGCAGCTAAACTTCCCCCACTTTTCTTGAGGCCCGGTGCTGCCGGGCCTTTCTTTTTTTCCACCACTTTACTCAGTCCGGCGATTTGGGTAGTGTCAGGGGCGCTATTTTCATTCTGCAAGGACCAGGTCGTTCATGTTTTCGGGACTTTTAATCATTCTGCTGCCGTTGGTTATAGGCTATCTTATTCCTCTTCATCGGCCATCAGCCCTTAAACTCATCGCGCGACTTCTGAGCTGGATTGTCTACGTTATTCTCTTTTTTATGGGTATTAGCCTGGCCTTCCTGGATAATCTGGCCAGCAACCTCCTGGCGATCCTTCATTATGCGGCGGTCAGCGTCGTTATTATTCTGCTGTGCAATATTGCCGCCCTGATGTGGCTCGAGCAAAAAATGCCCTGGCAAAATCATCATCGTCAGGAAAAATTACCCTCCCGTCTGGCAATGGCTCTGGAATCCCTTCAGCTATGCGGCGTGGTATTTATTGGTTTTATGATTGGTCTGAGCGGTATATCCTTTTTACAACACGCCACCGAGGCCAGCGAATATACCCTGATCTTCCTTTTGTTCCTCATCGGTATTCAACTGCGCAATAATGGCATGACGCTGCGGCAGATCGTACTGAATCGCCGCGGAATGATTGTCGCGGTGGTGGTCATGGTCAGTTCACTGCTGGGCGGTATCATCAACGCCTTTATTCTCGACCTGCCGCTAAAAACCGGGCTGGCCATGGCTTCCGGGTTTGGCTGGTATTCGCTCTCCGGGATCCTGCTGACCGAATCCTATGGCCCGGTAATTGGCAGCGCGGCCTTCTTTAACGATCTTGCCCGCGAGCTGCTGGCGATAATGCTTATCCCCGGACTGGTGCGCCGCAGCCGTTCCACCGCGCTGGGCCTTTGCGGCGCGACATCAATGGACTTTACGCTGCCGGTACTGCAACGCTCTGGCGGGGTGGAGATTGTGCCGGCGGCCATCGTTCATGGCTTCATTCTCAGTCTGCTGGTGCCCATATTGATGGCTTTCTTCTCCGCTTAATACCTCTCTGGCGGTAGTCTTCTGCCGCCAATTTTGCGCTAAATCAATCTCCCCGTAAGTTGTATCAGAAATACCTTTTCTCTTCTCGCGCTCGGGCATAATCTTAAACATGTATATTAAATATAACTTTAAAAAGGTGTGACCATGTTTTGTGTGCAATGTGAACAAACCATCCGTACCCCGGCAGGGAACGGCTGCTCTTACGCGCAGGGTATGTGCGGGAAAACGGCCGAAACGTCCGATCTGCAGGATCTGCTGATTGCCTCTCTGCAGGGGCTCTCCGCCTGGGCGCTTAAAGCCCGTGAATACGGCATCATCGACCACGACATCGATAGCTTTGCGCCGCGCGCTTTTTTCTCCACGCTGACCAACGTTAACTTCGATTCCCCGCGTATCGTTGGCTATGCGCGCGAGGCCATCACCCTGCGTGAAGCGCTGAAAGCCCAGTGCCTGAATATTGATGCCCACGCGACGGTTAACAACCCGATGGCCGATCTGCAGCTGGCGAGCGACGATCTGGGCGACCTGCAGCGCCAGGCGGCGGAATTCACCCCGAACAAAGACAAAGCGGCCATCGGCGAGAACATTCTCGGCCTGCGCCTGCTGTGCCTGTACGGCCTGAAAGGCGCTGCGGCTTATATGGAGCACGCGCACGTTCTGGGTCAGTACGACAACGACATCTACGCCCAGTACCATAAAATCATGGCGTGGCTCGGTACCTGGCCTGCCGATATGAACGCGCTGCTGGAGTGCTCGATGGAAATCGGCCAGATGAACTTCAAAGTGATGAGCATTCTGGACGCTGGCGAGACCACCAAATATGGTCACCCCACCCCGACTCAGGTCAACGTCAAAGCGACCGAAGGCAAATGCATTCTGATTTCCGGCCATGACCTGAAAGATCTGTACAACCTGCTGGAGCAAACCGAAGGTACCGGGGTTAACGTCTACACCCACGGTGAAATGCTGCCAGCGCACGGTTACCCGGAACTGCGTAAATTCAAGCATCTGATTGGTAACTACGGCAGCGGCTGGCAAAACCAGCAGGTTGAGTTTGCCCGCTTCCCTGGCCCGATTGTGATGACCTCTAACTGCATCATCGACCCAACCGTCGGCGCCTATGACGACCGTATCTGGACCCGCAGCATCGTCGGCTGGCCAGGCGTCAATCATCTGGAAGGCGAAGATTTCGCCCCGGTTATCGCCCAGGCGCAGCAGATGGCGGGCTTCCCGTACAGCGAGATCCCGCACCTGATCACCGTTGGCTTCGGTCGTCAGACCCTGCTGGGCGCGGCTGATACGCTGATCGACCTGGTGAGCCGTGAAAAACTGCGCCATATCTTCCTGGTGGGCGGCTGCGACGGGGCGCGCGGCGAACGTAACTACTTCACCGATTTCGCCACCAGCGTACCGGACGACTGCCTGATCCTGACCCTGGCCTGCGGTAAATACCGTTTCAACAAACTCGAATTCGGCGATATCGAAGGTCTGCCGCGTCTGGTCGATGCCGGTCAGTGTAACGACGCTTACTCTGCCATCATCCTGGCGGTCACCCTGGCTGAGAAACTGGGTTGTGGCGTGAACGACCTGCCGCTGTCTCTGGTGCTCTCCTGGTTTGAACAGAAAGCGATTGTTATTCTGCTGACCCTGCTGTCGCTGGGCGTGAAAAATATCGTCACTGGCCCGACGGCGCCGGGCTTCTTCACGCCGGACCTGCTGGCCGTTCTCAACGAGAAATTCGGTCTGCGTTCCGTGACCACCGTTGAAGAAGACATGAAGCAGCTGCTGAGCGCGTAAGGAGTAAAGAATGACAATGCCAACTCATCAGTGCCCATGGCGGATGCAGGTTCATCACATCCATCAGGAAACGCCGGATGTATGGACAATTTCGTTGCTGTGCCACGACTATTATCCGTACCGTGCCGGGCAGTATGCACTGGTCAGCGTACGTAATTCAGCGGAGACGCTGCGTGCTTACACCATTTCATCGACGCCGGGAGTAAGCGAGTACATCACGCTGACCATCCGTCGGATTGACGATGGCGCAGGCTCACAGTGGCTGACCCGCGACGTGAAGCGCGGCGACTATATCTGGCTGTCCGATGCCATGGGTGAATTTACCTGTGAAGATAAGGCTGAAGATAAGTTCCTGATGCTGGCTGCTGGCTGCGGCGTTACGCCAATCATGTCAATGCGTCGCTGGTTGGCAAAGTACCGCCCGCAGGCCGATGTGCAGGTGATCTTTAACGTTCGTTCACCGCAAGATGTTATTTTTGCCGACGAATGGCGCAAATATCCGGTGACCTTAGTCGCTGAAAACAATGCCACCCACGGTTTTGTTTCTGGCCGACTGACGACCGATCTGCTGAAAAGCGTACCGGATCTGACCTCTCGTACCGTGATGACCTGCGGCCCGGCGCCGTATATGGATTGGGTTGAGCAGGAGGTGAAAGCGCTGGGCGCGACGCGTTTCTTTAAAGAGCAGTTCTTTACGCCGGTAGCCGAAGCCGCTACCAGCGGCCTGAAGTTCACCAAACTGCAGCCGGCGAAAGCGTTCTACGCGCCGGTCGGCACCACGCTGCTCGAAGCGCTGGAAAGCAATAAGGTGCCGGTTACCGTCGCCTGTCGCGCAGGCGTCTGCGGCTGCTGCAAAACCAAAGTGGTTTCCGGAGAATATACCGTCAGCAGTACCATGACGTTAACCGATGCGGAAATCGCTGAAGGCTACGTGCTGGCCTGCTCCTGCCACCCGCAGGGTGATTTGGTACTGGCTTAACCCTCAGCTGCCGGATGGCGCAACGCCGTCCGGCAATGTTTACCGCCAGGCCGAATTGCCGCCGATGGCATAGCGCCCTGCCCCGAGGAAGGCAATCGCCAGCGCGCCAACAAAGAAATAGACCAGGCTCTCAATCGCCCACGCGCCTACCGCATCCAGCGCAAAGGTTTTGCCCGTCCCCACCATCAGCCAGGCCACGACCATCGTAAACGCCAGCACCAGCGCCGCCGGACGCGTAAGCACTCCCAGAATCAGCAGGCAAGGCGCTACCACCTCGCCCACTAAAACCCCATAAGCGATAAACCCCGGCAATCCTTTTACTACCAGCATATTGCTGATTCCCCCTACGCCATCAAATAGCTTATGCAACCCGTGAAACAGCATCAGCCCGCCAACGGCAAGTCGTAACAAGAGTTTGCCGAAATCGTCATGGGATAGCAGTTTATTAACAGTATTTAACAGCGATTTAACCATTTGAAATGATTCCTGTTTACCACTTTATGTGAGCTCAGATTATGCGAAGTTTTCGCTGAAAAAAACCAGCGGAAAATGAGAGGTGAAAGCGAGCGTAACTGGCAGTTTCATCTAAGCTTGTAAGCGTTATCACAAAAAGGAGATGGAGAACCATGAAACAGACCGTGGCGGCATACATTGCCAAAACTCTTGAACAGGCTGGCGTTAAACGTATTTGGGGCGTAACCGGGGATTCGCTCAACGGCTTAAGCGACAGCCTGAACCGTATGGGGACCATCGACTGGATGCCCACGCGCCATGAAGAAGTGGCCGCCTTCGCCGCCGGGGCGGAAGCGCAGCTTACCGGCGAACTGGCGGTCTGCGCAGGCTCCTGCGGGCCGGGCAACCTGCATCTGATTAACGGCCTTTTCGACTGCCACCGCAATCACGTTCCGGTTCTGGCCATCGCCGCCCATATTCCTTCCAGCGAAATCGGCAGCGGCTATTTTCAGGAAACGCATCCGCAGGAGCTGTTCCGGGAATGCAGTCACTACTGTGAACTGGTCTCAACCCCGGAACAGATCCCGCAGGTGCTGGCCATCGCCATGCGCAAAGCAGTGATTAACCGCGGCGTTTCGGTAGTGGTGCTTCCCGGCGACGTTGCGCTGAAAGCCGCGCCGGAAAGCGCCAGCAGCCACTGGTACCACGCGCCGCTGCCGCAGGTGACGCCGGCGGAAGAAGAGCTGAAAAAGCTGGCCCAGCTGCTGCGCTATTCAAGCAACATCGCCCTGATGTGCGGCAGCGGCTGCGCCGGGGCGCATAAAGAGCTGGTAGACTTCGCCGCGAAGCTCAAAGCGCCTATCGTTCACGCGCTGCGCGGCAAAGAGCACGTAGAATACGACAACCCTTATGATGTGGGGATGACCGGACTGATTGGCTTCTCCTCCGGCTTCCACACCATGATGAACGCCGACACCCTGGTGCTGCTCGGCACCCAGTTCCCCTATCGCGCCTTCTACCCGACGGACGCGAAAATCATTCAGATTGATATCAATCCCGGCAGTATTGGCGCCCACAGTAAAGTGGATATGGCGCTGGTCGGCGATATTAAATCGACCCTCAGCGCGCTGATGCCGCATCTTGAGGAGAAAACCGACCGTAAGTTCCTCGATAAAGCGCTGGAACACTATCGCGACGCGCGCAAGGGGCTTGATGACCTGGCGAAGCCCAGCGAAAAAACAATTCATCCGCAGTATCTGGCGCAGCGCATCAGCCACTATGCCGACGACGATGCCCTCTTTACCTGTGACGTGGGTACGCCGACCGTCTGGGCCGCGCGCTATTTGCAGATGAACGGCAAGCGTCGCCTGCTCGGATCGTTCAACCATGGGTCAATGGCTAACGCCATGCCGCAGGCCATCGGTGCGAAGGCCACCGCCCCTGACCGTCAGGTTGTGGCAATGTGCGGCGACGGCGGCTTCAGCATGCTGATGGGGGATTTTCTCTCGCTGGCGCAGATGAAGCTGCCGGTGAAGATCGTTATCTTCAATAACAGCGTCCTGGGCTTCGTGGCGATGGAGATGAAGGCCGGGGGCTATCTGACAGACGGCACTGAACTTCACGCCACCAACTTTGCCCGCATCGCCGAAGCCTGCGGCATTAAGGGCATACGTGTTGAAAGCGCGTCAGAGGTTGATGAAGCGCTGCAAACCGCTTTCGCTACCGATGGCCCGGTCCTGGTGGATGTGGTCGTCGCCAGTGAAGAGCTGGCGATGCCGCCGCAGATTAAACTGGAGCAGGCCAAAGGTTTCAGCCTTTATATGCTGCGCGCGATTATCAGCGGCCGCGGCGACGAAGTTATCGAACTGGCGAAAACTAACTGGCTAAGGTAAAAATATCCTTTTCAATTCATACGCAAAATTATTCGTGTTGCCTCAAGGCGGCAAGGCCGAAAATCCCCGGGCGCAGAGATAACTCTGTGGCCGGGGTTTGAGGGAGCAGCCAACGCCGGGGCAGCGCGAAGGATGAAGTGTATAAGGATATGACATGATAGATTTACGCAGCGATACCGTTACCCGTCCGGGCCGCGCCATGCTGGAAGCCATGATGGCCGCCCCGGTCGGGGATGACGTGTATGGCGATGACCCGACCGTTAACGAACTCCAGCGCTTTGCCGCCGACCTGGCGGGCAAAGAGGCCGCTATCTTCCTGCCTAGCGGCACCCAGGCCAACCTGGTCGCCCTGCTCAGCCACTGCCAGCGCGGCGAAGAGTATATCGTCGGCCAGGGCGCGCATAACTATCTCTACGAAGCCGGCGGCGCGGCGGTGCTTGGCAGCATCCAGCCGCAGCCAATCGATGCCGCAGCGGACGGTTCCCTGCCGCTGGATAAAGTCGCGGCCAAAATCAAACCGGACGATATCCATTTCGCCCCTACCCGGCTGCTGTCGCTGGAAAACACCCATAACGGCAAAGTGCTGCCGCGTGAATATCTCAAAGATGCCTGGGAGTTTACGCGCCAGCGCGGCCTGGGGCTGCACGTTGACGGGGCGCGTATTTTTAACGCCGTCGTGGAATACGGCTGCGCGCTGCGCGAGATCGCCCGCTACTGCGACTCCTTCACCATCTGCCTGTCTAAAGGACTCGGCGCGCCGGTAGGCTCGCTGCTGGTGGGGAGCGAAGAGTACATTCACCGCGCTATCCGCTGGCGGAAAATGGTCGGCGGCGGGATGCGTCAGGCCGGTATTCTGGCGGCCGCGGGCCTGTATGCCCTGCAGAACAACGTCGCGCGCTTAAAAGAGGATCACGACAACGCCGCGTGGATGGCGGAGCAACTGCGCGCCGCCGGCGCCGAGGTGACGCGTCATGATACCAATATGCTGTTTGTTCGCGTCGGTGAAGCGCGCGCCGCCGCGCTGGGCGAGTATCTGCGCGAACGCGGGGTGCTGATCAACGCCTCGCCCATCGTGCGCCTGGTGACGCATATTGACGTTAACCGCCAGCAGCTCACCGAGGTGGTTAGCCACTGGCAGGCATTTTTAAACCGTTAAGGAGTCCGGCGTGTCGCAGCGAATTCTGGTGCTTGGCGCCAGCGGTTATATCGGCCAGCATCTGGTGAAAAGGCTCAGCGAGCAGGGCTTCACCGTGCTGGCGGCGGCACGCCACATCGACAGGCTTAAAAAACAGCAGCTCCCCGGCGTCGAGTGCTATTCGCTCGATTTAAACCAGCCGGACGCGCTACCCGCCCTGCTGGCGCAGGCTGATACCGTTTACTATCTGGTGCACGGGATGGGCGAAGGCGGGGACTTTATCCGCCACGAACGGCGGGTCGCCCTCAACGTTCGCGACGCGCTGCGCAAGTCGCCGGTGAACGAAGTCATCTTTCTCAGTTCCTTACAGGTGGCGAAGCAGGAGCAATCCGATCATCTGCGCGCCCGCCAGATCACCGGCGATCTGCTGCGCGAATCAGGCGTTCCGGTAGCGGAAGTTCGCGCCGGCATTATCGTCGGCGCCGGTTCCGCCGCCTTCGAAGTGATGCGCGATATGGTCTACAACCTGCCGGTGCTGACGCCGCCGCGCTGGGTTCGCTCGCGCACCACGCCGATTGCGCTGGAAAATTTACTCTACTATCTGCTGCAGCTGCTAAACCATCCGGCCCGCGAGCATCGGGTGTTTGAAGCCGCCGGACCGGAAATTTTGAGCTATCAGCAGCAGTTCATCCGCTTTATGGCGGTCAGCGGCAAACGCCGCCCGCTGATCCCCATCCCTTTCCCGACCCGCTGGATTTCGGTGTGGTTTCTCAACGTCATTACCTCAGTGCCGCCAACCACGGCCAAAGCGCTGATCCAGGGGCTAAAGCACGATCTGATCGCCGACGATCGGGCCCTGCGGGCCTTAATTCCTCAACCGCTTATCGCGTTTGATGAAGCGGTGCGCCTTACGCTTAAAGAAGAGGAGCAGCTGGTGAACTCCAGCGACTGGGGCTACGATGCGCAGGCCTTCGCCCGCTGGCGGCCCGAGTACGGCTACTACCCGAAACAGGCAGGCTGTACCGTTAACACTTCCGCAAGCCTTGCCGCGCTATGGCAGGTGGTCAACCAAATTGGCGGTAAAGAGGGCTATTTCTTCGGCAACGTGCTGTGGAAAACGCGCGGGGCGATGGACCTGCTGGTCGGCCATCGGCTGGCAAAAGGTCGTCCGGAAAAGGCGTATCTGCAAACCGGCGACGCGGTGGACAGCTGGAAAGTGATTATCGTCGAGCCGGAAAAGCAGTTGACGCTGTTATTCGGCATGAAAGCGCCCGGCCTTGGCCGCCTGAGCTTTACCCTGCGCGATAAAGGCGATCATCGCGAACTGGACGTGCGCGCCTGGTGGCACCCGCACGGTATGCCGGGGCTTTTCTACTGGCTGCTGATGATCCCGGCGCATCTGTTTATTTTTCGCGGTATGGCGCGACGCATCGCCCACCTGGCGGAGCAAATCACCATCAAATAGAGTATAGGTGCAGAATTCTTTCATGATTCTCATTGCATCGTAGTCAGAATCACGGAAAAATGCGCACGAAATTCTTTTGTTAAACAGTGGATCGATATGAAGGTACTGGTTACCGGTGCGACCAGCGGATTGGGCCGCAACGCGGTGGAATATCTGCGTAACAGGGGCATTAGCGTCAGAGCGACCGGGCGCAACGAAGCGATGGGCAAGCTTCTGAGCAAAATGGGCGCAGAGTTCGTCCCTGCGGACTTAACCGAGCTGGTCTCTTCGCAGGCCAAAGTGATGCTCGCCGGTATCGATACCCTGTGGCACTGTTCCAGCTTTACCTCGCCGTGGGGCACCCAGCAGGCCTTCGATTTAGCTAACGTGCGCGCGACCCGGCGTCTCGGCGAGTGGGCGGTTGCCTGGGGCGTGCGCAACTTCGTGCATATCTCTTCGCCGTCGCTCTATTTTGATTATCACCATCATCGCGATGTTGCGGAGGATTTCCGCCCGCAGCGTTTCGCCAACGAATTCGCCCGCAGCAAGGCGGCAAGCGAAGATGTGATCAATCTGCTGGCGCAGGCCAACCCAAATACCCGTTTTACAATCCTGCGTCCGCAAAGCCTGTTTGGCCCGCATGATAAAGTGTTTATCCCGCGCCTGGCGCAGATGATGCAGCACTACGGCAGCGTCCTGTTGCCGCGCGGCGGCAGCGCGCTGGTGGATATGACCTACTATGAAAACGCGGTACACGCGATGTGGCTCGCCAGCCAGCCGCAGAGTGACCTTCTGCCCTCGGCCCGCGCGTACAACATTACTAACGGCGAACCGCAAACCCTGCACAGCATTGTGCAGAAACTCATAGACGAGCTGGGGATTAAGTGCCGCATCCGTTCGGTTCCCTATCCCATGCTGGATATCATCGCCCGCAGCATGGAGCGCTTTGGCAATAAGTCAGCGAAAGAGCCCGCATTTACCCACTACGGCGTCTCTAAGCTGAACTTTGATTTTACTCTTGATATCTCCCGCGCCCAGCAGGAGCTAGGCTATCAGCCGGTCATCACGATGGATGAAGGGATTCTCCGCACCGCCGCGTGGTTGAAGGACCACGGCAAGCTGCACTATTAACCACGCCCGTACTTTTCCAGCAGCGCTTCGGCTATCGCCAGGGTTTGCGCATCGGCAACCCCGTCCCAGCGCGCGGGACGGAAGTGCATCTGGAAAGCCATAATGACCCGCTTCTGCTGCGCTGGCGTCATTTCCGGCGTCACCTGATAGCCGTAGCGCGCCAGGACGTCCAGCAGCGCTGCGGCGTCTACCGGCTCGTATGACGGACGGCCCTGCAGATAAAATGCCACGCGCCGGGCATCAGGCCATGCGCCAATCCCCTGCTCGGCCAGCCTGCGCCACGGGAACAGCGGCCCCGGATCGTCTTTGCGCTGCGGCGCGATATCCGCATGGGCGACCACGTTCTGCGGCGCGATGTGGTAGCGGGCGATAATATCTTTCGCCAGCGGGATCAGGGCGTCAATCTGCGCCGGATTAAACGGCGTAAAGCTTTTCACCCCCGCCGTTTTTTGCCAGCCGCGGTTCTCCAGCTCGATGCCAATCGAAGTGTCGTTAATGCGCGTGCTGCCGCGCCAGAAGCTGACGCCCGCATGCCAGGCCAGTTCCTCTTCCGGCACCAGCTGCCAGATCCGCGGTTTGCCTCCGTGCAGCGGCGGTTTCTCCGGGATCAGGTAGTGAGAGCTCACCTGGTTATCCGTCAGCGTCGCCAGCGAAACGTCGAAATCATCGGCGGTGTAGTGAATCACCAGCACTTTGATGCGCGGATAAGCCGCCTGCGCCGGATGGCGCGTATCCAGCTGATAGCCATCGCGATCGATAATACCTTTTTCGCTGGCGCAGCCCGCCAGCAGCAGCGCCAGCAGTACGCCTGCCCGGCAAGCTCTCATCGGCGGGTCTTCACCGCGGTGCCGCTAACGCTGACCATCAGCATGCTGCTATCTTTACCTACGGTTTCGTAGTCAATATCAATCCCGACCACCGCATTGGCGCCCAGCGCCTTCGCCTGCTCGCTCAGCTCTTCAAACGCAATTTCACGGGCCTTACGCAGCTCCTTTTCATAGGCGCCGGAACGACCGCCGACGATATCGCGGATGCTGGCGAAAAAATCGCGGAATACGTTGGCGCCGAGAATCGCTTCCCCCGTGACGACGCCGCAGTATTCAATGATGGGCTGACCTTCGAGGGTCGGAGTGGTGGAAAATTGCATGATGAAACTCCTTCTTTAGCGTTCAATGCGTTAGCTCTAAGGGTCAAGCACAATCCCTATCTGATACACTATGCTTGAAAAGATATTCTAACGTAGTGAGCTCATAAGGAAATCATCATGCGCTACAAAGTTCTTGCATTAGTCCTCCCCTGCGCGCTGGCGCTCAGCGCCTGTACTACCGTCACGCCTGCCTACAAAGATAACGGCACCCGCAGCGGCCCCTGCGTCGAAGGCGGCCCGGATGACGTAGCGCAGAAGTTTTATGACTATCAGGTACAGCACCGCAACAGCGATTTAACCGCGCTGCGCCCATACCTGAGCGACGGTCTGGCAAAACTGCTGAACGACGCGCGTCAGGACCCGTCTAACAACGCCCTGCTGCAGTCAAATCTTTTCTCCAGTAGCACAACGCCAGCCGACAGCGCCGATGTCGCCAGCGCCTCCACCATCCCTAATCGCGACGCGCGCAATATTCCCCTGCGCGTGGAGCTGAAACAGGGCACCCAAAGCTGGAAAGACGAAGTGCTGATGATTCAGGAAGGCCAGTGCTGGGCCGTGGATGACGTGCGCTACCTCGGCAACAACGCCCATGCGCCGGCGGGCACCCTGCGTCAGAGTCTGGAAAAACGCTAATCCAGGCGTTGGGCCGCTCGGGCCGAATGAAATAACCCCGGTAAAATGTCGGCATTTCCGCTGGTAATGCCGACATTGACGTCTCCCGCCTTCACGAAGCCATATTTTGTGCTAACTTTAAATGTAAATATGGTTTACATTTAACTTTTAACGCATAAATATTGCATAACTATTCTGCCAAAGGTACTATTTGCGGCCTCAATTGCTATATGTATCAGACTGCCCAGATGAGCATAAAATTAAACGGCATTAATTGCTTCTACGGCGCACACCAGGCGCTGTTCGACATCACGCTGGATTGCCCGCAGGGGGAAACGCTGGTGCTGCTCGGCCCAAGCGGTGCCGGTAAAAGCTCGCTGCTGCGCGTCCTCAATCTGCTGGAGATGCCGCGTTCCGGTACGCTGCATATCGCCGGAAATCATTTCGACTTTACCAAAGCGCCTTCTGACAAAGCCATTCGCGAGCTGCGCCAGAACGTGGGTATGGTTTTCCAACAGTACAATCTGTGGCCGCATCTGACCGTGCAGCAAAATCTGATTGAAGCTCCCTGCCGCGTGCTCGGTTTGAGCAAAGATCAGGCTCTCGCCCGCGCTGAAAAGCTGCTCGAACGTCTGCGCCTGAAACCCTATAGCGATCGCTACCCGCTGCATCTTTCCGGCGGCCAGCAGCAGCGCGTCGCTATTGCCCGCGCCCTGATGATGGAACCGCAGGTTCTGCTGTTCGATGAACCCACGGCGGCGCTCGATCCAGAAATCACCGCCCAGATCGTCAGTATTATCCGCGAACTGGCTGAAACCGGTATTACGCAGGTTATCGTCACCCACGAAGTGGAAGTGGCGCGCAAAACAGCCAGCCGCGTGGTCTATATGGAAAATGGCCATATCGTTGAACAAGGTGATGCCGGCTGCTTCGCGCATCCGCAGACCGACGCGTTTAAAAACTATCTTTCACATTGATGTTTTCGGGGAAATGACGATGAAAAAAGTACTGATTGCCGCTCTTCTTGCGGGCATGAGCATCTCCGCTACCGCAGCCCAGACCATTCGTTTCGCCACCGAGGCCTCCTACCCTCCGTTTGAATCGATCGATGCCAATAACAAAATTGTCGGCTTTGATGTCGATCTGGCGAACGCGCTGTGTAAAGAGATTGATGCCACCTGCACCTTTACCAACCAGGCTTTCGACAGCCTGATCCCCAGCCTGAAGTTCCGCCGTTTCGACGCGGTCATGGCCGGGATGGACATCACTCCTGAGCGTGAAAAACAGGTGCTGTTCACCACCCCGTACTATGAAAACTCCGCGCTGTTCGTCGGCCAGCAGGGTAAATTCACCAGCATTGACGCCCTGAAAGGCAAGAAAGTCGGCGTGCAGAACGGCACCACTCACCAGAAATTCATCACCGACAAACACCCGGAAATCACGACCGTTCCTTACGACAGCTACCAGAATGCGAAGCTGGACCTGCAGAACGGCCGTATTGATGCCGTATTCGGCGATACCGCCGTGGTGACCGAATGGCTGAAGAGCAATCCGAAGCTGGCCGCGGTGGGCGACAAGGTGACCGATAAAGACTACTTCGGCACCGGTCTCGGCATTGCGCTGCGCCAGGGCAATACCGAACTGCAGCAGAAATTTAACGCTGCGCTGGAAAAAGTGAAAAGCGATGGGACTTACCAGTCTATCTATAACAAATGGTTCCAGAAGTAACGCTGAATGAACGAATTTTTTCCATTAGCAAGCGCCGCCGGGATGACCGTCGGCCTTGCCGTTTGCGCCCTGATCATCGGCCTGGTGCTGGCGATGCTCTTTGCCGTCCTCGAGTCGGTAAAGCTGCGTCCGGTCGCCTGGCTCGCAACCGGCATTGTCACTCTTTTGCGCGGACTACCGGAAATTCTGGTGGTTCTGTTTATCTATTTTGGTTCCTCACAGCTTCTGCTGACCCTTTCTGACGGTTTTACGATCAATCTCGGCATTGTGCAGATCCCGGTACAGATGCAGATTGAAAACTTCGACGTCAGTCCGTTCCTCTGCGGGGCTATCGCGCTTTCTCTGCTGTATGCCGCTTACGCATCGCAGACCCTGCGCGGGGCGCTTAAAGCCGTTCCGCAGGGGCAATGGGAATCCGGTCAGGCGCTGGGATTATCGAAAGCCGCTATTTTCTTTCGCTTAGTGATGCCGCAAATGTGGCGCCACGCGCTGCCGGGACTCGGCAACCAGTGGCTGGTGCTGCTGAAGGATACCGCGCTGGTGAGCCTGATCAGCGTCAACGATCTGATGCTGCAAACTAAAAGCATCGCCACCCGAACCCAGGAGCCGTTTAACTGGTATATCATCGCGGCGGCAATCTATCTGGTCATCACCCTGTTGAGTCAGTACATTCTGAAACGTATTGACCAGCGTGCGACGCGCTTCGAACGGAGACCTGGCTGATGCTTGATTACTTACCCGAACTGCTAAAAGGGCTGCATACCAGCCTGACGCTGACCGCAGCCTCTATCGTCGTGGCGCTGATTCTGTCGCTGATTTTCACCATCATTCTGACGCTAAAAACGCCGGGGCTGGTGTGGATCGTGCGCGGCTATATCACGCTGTTTACCGGCACGCCGCTGCTGGTGCAGATCTTCCTGATTTACTACGGCCCGGGACAGTTCCCGTCGCTGCAGGAGTATCCGGTACTCTGGCATCTGATTTCCGAGCCCTGGCTCTGCGCGCTGATCGCCCTTTCTCTCAACAGCGCCGCTTATACCACGCAGCTGTTTTATGGCGCCATTCGCGCCATCCCGGATGGCCAGTGGCAATCCTGCGGCGCGCTGGGAATGAGTAAGAAAGATACGCTGGCGATCCTGCTGCCGTACGCCTTTAAACGTGCCCTCTCCTCCTACTCCAACGAAGTGGTGCTGGTGTTCAAGAGTACGTCTCTGGCCTACACCATTACCCTGATGGAAGTGATGGGTCACAGCCAGCTGCTCTATGGGCGTACCTATGATGTGATGGTGTTCGGCGCCGCCGGCATTGTCTATCTGGTGGTCAATGGCCTGCTGACGCTGCTGATGCGCCTGGTGGAACATAAAGCGCTGGCCTTTGAGCGACGCAATTAAAAACGCATAAAAAGCCAAATCAAGACGGATAAGCTCACTGAATTATCCGTCTTTTTTTATTCTAATTAAAATAAATATCCATGATTATTGAATATAAATTCATTTAGTGGCATTGTTACTCCCAGCCGCAGACACGGCACAACATCATAAGATTGACCGACGGGAGTTCCACAATGAAAAAGTTAGTTCTGGCCGCACTGCTTAGCACTTTCGCCTTTGGCGCCGCTGCCGCAGAAAAAATCAGCTTTGGCGTTTCTGCAACTTACCCACCGTTTGAATCGATGGACGCCAATAACCAGATCGCCGGTTTCGACATCGATCTGGCAAACGCGCTGTGTAAGCAGATGCAGGCTGAGTGTACGTTTACCAACCATGCCTTCGACAGCCTGATCCCGGCGCTCAAATTTAAGAAATATGATGCGGTCATCTCCGGCATGGACATTACCCCGGAGCGCAGCAAGCAGGTGGCGTTTACCGACCCGTACTACGCTAACTCCGCGCTGGTTATCTCGAAGAAAGATGCCTTCCACTCTTTTGCCGATCTGAAAGGTAAGCGTATCGGGATGGAAAACGGCACCACGCACCAGAAATACCTGCAGGATAAACATCCGGAAGTGAAAACCGTGGCTTACGATAGCTACCAGAATGCGTTTATTGACCTGAAAAATGGCCGTATTGATGGGGTGTTTGGCGATACAGCCGTGGTCAACGAGTGGCTGAAAACCAACCCGCAGCTGGGCGCGGCAACGCCGAAAGTCACCGACGCGCAGTACTTCGGTACCGGCCTCGGCATTGCGGTACGCCCGGATAACAAAGCGCTGCTGGAAAAACTGAACGCCGCGCTGAAGGCGATTAAAGCCGACGGCACCTACGAGAAAATCAGCAAGCAGTGGTTCCCGGAGTAAGCATTTCCCGGAGGCGGCGCTTGACGCGCCTGTCCGGGCTACCGGCCCGCAGACAGTCGTGGCCCCGTAGCCCGGGCAAGCGCAGCGCGGCCCGGGACGAAGCCGCACCAAA
>NZ_JBEAID010000048.1:0-29689 GCF_040064585.1 Klebsiella sp. CN_Kp113
GGGCTACAATTCGTGCGGTCTGTAGCCCGGGTAAGGCGTCAGCCGCGACCCGGGGCTTCGCCGGAACGAGCCGTGGTTTGACTATCGCGAACCGACGTCCAGACAAACGCGATAACGAACAGGGCGGTAAACAGCACCACAATGGTCGGCGCCGGGGCGCTGTCGAGATAAAACGACAGCCACACGCCGCCCAGCGAACAGCTTAACGCTATCGCCACCGCCAGCAGCAGGGCGCTGACAAAACGTCGCGTCAGCAGCAGAGCGATCGCCCCCGGCGCTATCAGCAGCGAAATCGACAAAATGATCCCCACCGCTTTCAGCGTCGCCACGATGGTCAGCGCAATCATGCATAGCAGCCCATAATGCAGCAGCCCGCAGCGCAATCCGCTGGCCTTCGCCTGCTGCGGATCAAAGGCGTGCAGCAGAAAATCACGCCACTTAAACCCGATTATCAGCGCAATCGCCAGCGCGATCAGCGACGTTTGCGCAATATCGCTGGCGGAAATACCCAGCATGTCGCCAAACAGAATATGATCGAGATGGACCTCCGACTGAATCGACACGTACAGCACCAGGCCCGCGCCAAACATCCCGGAAAATACGATGCCCATGATCGTATCGCGCTTAATGCGGCTGTTATCGTCGAGATAACCGGTGGCGATGGCGCAGAACAACCCGGCGATAAACGCGCCGATGGCGAAGGGGATACCGAGGATATACGCCACCACCACGCCCGGAAAAACCGCGTGGCTCATGGCATCGCCCATCAGCGCCCAGCCCTTGAGCACCAAAAACACCGACAGCAGCGCGCAGGGGACGGCAACGATCGCCGCCACCAGCATGGCGTTGACCATAAAGGAGAACTGGAAAGGTTCAATCAGCGCGCTCAGCATGAGGCCTCCCTGGCGCGGCGACGGCTGGCGAGCAGGCCGTGCTTCGGCGCGAAAACAAAAGCGGCTAAAAACAGCAGCGTCTGGGCGACGACGATAATCCCGCCGGTCGCCCCGTCCAGATAGTAGCTCAGCCACGCGCCGAAAAAGCTGGTCAGGCTGCCAATCGCGACGGCAATCGCCAGCAGGCGCGGGAAGCGGTCGGTCAACAGCCAGGCGGTGGCCCCGGGCGTCACCACCAGGCAAATCACCAGAAACGCGCCGACGGTCTGCAGCGCCGCCACGGTACAGGCCGCCAGCAGGGTAAAGAACAGCAGCTTCAGCGCGGTGGTATTCAGGCCAATGGAACGAGCGTGGTTTTCATCGAAAAAGGTCACCATCAGGTCTTTCCACTTCAGCAGCAGAATCGCCATCGAAATAGAGCCAATCGCCGCCAGCTGGATAATATCCTCCGGGGCGATGGCCAGAATATTGCCGAGAATAATGGTCTGGATATTCACCGAAGTGGGGTTCAGCGACACCATAAACAGGCCAATACCGAAAAAAGAGGAGAAGATCAGGCCGATAATCGCGTCTTCCTTCAGCTTCGAACGCTGGTTAAGAAACAGCATGCTGCCCGCCGCCAGGCCGCCGGAAAGAAACGCCCCCAGCGCGAAGGGCAGACCGAGCATATAAGCGCCCGCCACGCCGGGCACGATGGAGTGGGAGAGGGCGTCGCCAATCAGCGACCAGCCTTTAAGCATCAGGTAGCAGGAGAGAAACGCGCACACCCCGCCCACCAGCGCCGAGACCCACATCGCGTTCAGCATATAGTGATAACCAAACGGCTCCAGTAGCCAGCTCATCTTTCGCCTCCCGCCGCCCGACGGCTGATAAACGGCCGCTCATCGTCGGTGATAATCCGCTCTTCCGCGCCGCTCAGCACCACGTGGCGCAGCACGCCGCTAAACGCCAGTTCGAGGTTTTCGGCGGTAAAGGTGCTTTCCGTCGGGCCGCTGGCCAGCACGGTGCCTTTGACCATCACCGTGTAGTCGCAGAACTCGCTTACCGAGCCGAGGTTATGGGTGGAAACCAGCATGGTGCAGCCTTCGTCGCGCAGTTCCCGCAGCAGCTCGATGATGCGCGCTTCGGTCTGCACGTCGACGCCGGTAAAGGGTTCATCCAGCAGAATGACTTTTCCCTGCTGAGCGATAGCGCGGGCCAGAAACACGCGCTTTTTCTGCCCGCCGGAGAGTTCGCCGATCTGGCGGTGGCGGTACTCGCTCATGCCGACCCGCGCCAGGGCGGCGTCGACAATCTCATGGTCGCGCGGTTTGGCCCGCCGTAGCCAGCCCATATGGCCATAGCGCCCCATCATCACCACATCTTCCACCAGCACCGGGAAGGACCAGTCCACCTCTTCCGCCTGCGGAACGTAGGCGACGAGGTTCTGCCGCAGGGCGCGATTAACCGGCTGACCGAGAATCGCAATATCGCCTTTTCCGACGCGCACAAAGCCCATCAGCGCTTTAAACAGCGTCGATTTTCCCGAGCCGTTCACCCCGACCAGCGCCGCGATGGCGCTGCGCGGGACGCTAAAAGAAGCATCGCGCAGCGCGGTATGACCGTTGCGGTAGGTGACGCTGACGTTGTTGACCGCGAGGCCCGGCAGCTCGTGACTCATGCCTGTTTCCTTAGTCCGTCGTTGATGCCCTGGACGATGGTTTGGGTGGTGACGCGCAGCAGGTCGAGATAGGTTGGCACCGGGCCATCGGCGGCGCTCAGAGAGTCGACGTACAGGACGCCGCCGTAGTGGGCGCCGGCCTCCCGGGCCACCTGACGCGCCGGTTTATCAGAGATGGTGCTTTCGCTAAAGATAGTCGGGATCCGCTCTTTCTTCATGGTGTCGATGGTTTTGCGCACCTGCTGCGGGGTACCCTGCTGGTCGGCGTTGATCGGCCACAGATAGCGCTCCTGGAGGCCGTTATCGCGTGCCAGATAGGAGAACGCGCCCTCGCTGGTCACCAGCCAGCGCTTATCCTGCGGCAGCTTCGCCAGTTCTGCCTTCAGCGGCGCCATGGTCTGGCGGATCTTCTCTTTGTAGGCTTCGGCGTTGTGGCGATAGGCGTCGGCGTTCGCAGGATCGTATTTCACCAGCGCGTCGCGAATATTATCGACGTAAATCAGCGCATTGTCCGCCGACATCCACGCGTGCGGGTTGGGTTTGCCGTTATACGGCCCTTCGCTGATGCCCATCGGCTGAATTCCGTTGCTGACCACCACTTCCGGTACGCCGTTTAAGTGCTGATAAAAGCGGGCGAACCACAGTTCAAGGTTCAGGCCGTTGGCGAGGATCAGCTGCGCGCCCTGCGCGCGTTTGATATCCCCGGGGGTCGGCTGATATTCATGGATCTCGGCCCCCGGTTTGGTGATGGAGCTGACGTCGGCGGCGTCGCCCGCGACGTTTTGCGCCATATCGGCGATCACCGTGAAGGTGGTAATCACTTTAAATTTCTCTTTTGCCTGGACGGGGGCGACGGCCAGCAGCGCCAGCGTGGCGGCAAACATCAGATGCTTCAGGGGTGGCAGGTGCAGCATAAGGTCCCTCACAACGTTGCGGTTAATTAATCATCATTTATAGCCATTGCTATGTTATATAGCACAAGCTATTTATAAATGAAAATAATTCTTATTTAGATGTGAGGCGAATGATTAGCGTGCGAACCCGCGGCGGGAGAGGAAAAGGCCCGGCCACGCGGAAGGCCGGACGCTGAAATCAGGAGAGATCGGCCACCGACTGGCGGGGGATCAGGCGGCCCGCCAGCGTGCGCCCTTCGGGAGAGAAGGTGGGGCGCTCGTCAATCAGGTTGCGGATACGCTGCAGGCAGTTCTCCATCAGCTGCTCCAGCGGCCAGGAGATACAGGTCAGCGGCGGATTGAGCAGCGAGGCGAGGGGAGAATCTTCCAGGCTCAGCAGCGAGACCTCCTGCGGTACGGCAACGTTGAACTCGCGCAGCAGGCGCATCGCTTCGGCGGCGTAGCGGTCCCGTTTCACGATAATCACCGAGTATTTGCTGAAGCTGTTAATCAGCGTCAGCAGCGCCTGTTCAACGTTATCGTTGGCCGCCAGCATCAGCTGCCGGTTAAAAGGGATGGAGTAGTTTTGCAGGACGTTGCGATAGCCTTCGAGCATCTGGCGGCTGGCGTCATCGCTGTCGTTATCAACGAGCAGCGCGATATTGCGATGGCCCTTGCCGATCACGTAGCGGCAGGCGCTTTCGGTGGCAAAAGCGTAGTCGTAGCCCTGATTATTAACCCCGGCAATGCTGAAGCGGTCAAAGGAGATCACGTTGCGCGGCGCATCCGCCGGGACGGCGCCGAGCACCACCACCGCCACGCACTGGCGCTGTAAATCGTCGACGACCGCCGCCTGTTCCGCCGCATCCGTGACGTACTGAACAATCAGGTTTTTATTCAGCCCCTTCAGCGCTAGCGAGAGCATCGGCAGCAGGCGCGCGCCGCTGCTGTCATCGTTCGCCGGGATCACCAGCCCCACGTGATTGGATGTCTGACTGGCGAGGTTTTGCGCGGCAAAGCTCGGGCGGTAGTTAAGTTCCTCTACCGCGCGCAGCACCGCTTCCCGGCTCTCTTCGCGCACGCCCCGCGTGCCGGTCAGCACGCGGGATACCGTCGCTCGGGAGACATTCGCTAATCTTGAAACATCATCAATGGTTGGCATGGCATTTTCTGTCTGAATATTTTCGCCTAGCTTAGCATACCTGCTGAAAAAAGTGTCTACCGCCGACCGGCTTCAGCGTTGGCCAGAACCGGCAGCCAGGCCGCGCCGCGCACGCCGCTGGCGTCGCCGAAGCGGGCCTGTTTGATCTGCGTTCGGCAGCTGTCGGAAAAGAGATACGGGACAATCGCCGACGGCAGCTGCTCATAGATTTGCCCGACGTTGGAGAGCCCGCCGCCCAGTACAATCACCTGCGGATCGAGGATATTGATTACCGACGCCAGGCTACGGCCGAAAGCGTCAATAAAATGCCGCCAGTGGGCCAGCGCCTGCGGTTCGCCGTTTTGCGCGGCGGCGATAATCGCTTCCGCAGGCGCCTGCTCGCCGTAGCGGCAGGCAAAGCCGGTACCGGAGATAAAGCTTTCGATGCAATTTTCTTTGCCGCAGTAGCAGGGCTGCGCCGGGCCGTCGCGCTCGGGGCAATAGCCCGGCAGAGGATTGTGTCCCCATTCGCCAGTGATGGCGTTAGGCCCGCTGAGCAGCCGTTGGTTCACCGCAACGCCGCCGCCGCAGCCGGTACCGATGATAACGCCGAATACGGTCGTTGCCCCCGCGCCCGCGCCGTCTACCGCCTCAGAGAGAGTGAAGCAGTCGGCATCGTTCGCCATCCATACCGGTTGACCAAGTTCCCGCATCAGGTCATGACGCAGGTCGTGGCCGTTGAGCACCAGACAGTTACAGTTTTTAATCAGGCCGCTTTGCGGGTCGATAGCCCCCGGCAGGCCGATGCCGATGGTAAACGGCCGTTCGCTCCAGTCGCGGACGGTCGCAATCAGTCCGAGCAGCTGCTGCATAAACGCCTGATAGCTCTCTTTATGCGTCGGACGGCGCTGGCGATAGACGCACTCGCCCGCCGCGTTGAGCAGGACGGCTTCCATTTTGGTGCCGCCAATGTCTAAACCCAGATGTAGCATGGTTGTCCTTAATTGTGGTCGACGGTTTCCCGGGCCGCTACGCGTGTAGTTCAGGTAGCCCGGCTAAGCGCAGCGCGAGCCGGGAAGTCAGTCAGCCAGGTGACATGAGCATTTACCGTTTTCCCGGGTTGCGGCGTAAACGCCTTACCCGGGCTACGTCATCTCCTCTCCCCGGAGAGGGGGAACCCTACGCGTGCAGCGGTCGCGAGCGGTAAATGGCGATCAGTTCGCCGATCAGCTCTTTCGCCAGAATCGAGGTCATCAGATGATCCTGAGCGTGAACCATCACCAGAGTCATTTTGGTTTTACCCTCGCCTTCGTCGGCCTCAATCAGCTGGGTCTGTACCAAATGCGCCTCGCGGGCAAAATGCGCCGCTTCTTTCATTTTTTCGTCGGCGGCGGCGAAATCACCCGCTTTAGCGCAGCTCAGCGCTTCGTAACAGAGACTACGCGACTGCCCGGCGTTGATGATGATACCCATTACCTGTTCTTCTAATTCCATGACAAACCTCTGAATAGTATTAATTATGCGGACTGCGGCGCGCTTTCGGCCTGGGCCGCCGCGTTAGCGTGCTCCTGCTCCAGCAGCTGTTTTTCGTAGGCTTTGAGGAACGGCAGATACATCACCATCGCCGTCGCCATGCAAATCAGGCACATGATCACCGGGCTAAAGCTCCAGTTCGCCGCCCACGAGGCGCCGATAGGGGCCGGCGTCGTCCACGGCGTCATCGACACCACGCGGCTCACCAGGTCCAGCTTCAGCGCAAAGTAGGCCAGGGTTGCGTTGATCATCGGCACCAGCACGAACGGCAGGAAGAACAGCGGATTCATAATGATCGGTGCGCCGAACAGAATCGGTTCGTTGATGTTAAATACGCCCGGCACCACGCCCATCCGGCCAATCGTCCGCAGATGCACCGCCTTACTGCGCAGCAGCATCAAAGCCAGCGGCAGGGTGGAGCCGACGCCGCCGATCAGCAGATAGTGATCCCAGAAGCCCTGGACATAGATATGCGGGATCGCGGTGCCTGCGGCCATCGCTGCCTGGTTGATCGACAGGTTCGCCATCCAGAACGGATTCATAATCCCGGTGACGATCAGCGCCCCGTGAATGCCGGCAAACCACAGCACCTGGCACACCAGCACCGACAGCAGAATCGCCGGTAGGGTATCGGACGCCGCCACCAGCGGTTTCACCAGCGACATGATCGCTTCTGGGATGATCATGCCCAGCTGCGCTTCGATAAACAGATTCAGCGGATGCAGAGTCAGCACGATCGCCAGCACCGGGATCAGGATCTCAAACGAGCGCGCCACGCCCGCCGGCACTTCAGGCGGCAGACGGATCGTAATATTGTGGCGCTTGAGGAAGGCGTACAGCTCGGTAGAGTAAATCGCCACCAGAATTGCGGTGAAGATCCCCTGGCCGGAGAAGTAGGCGGTGGAGATCTGGCCATCTTTCAGCGGCGCGGCCACCAGCAGGAACGACATCAGGGACAGCATCCCGGCGGTCAGCGAGTCCAGATTGTGGTGTTTTGCCAGGCTGGCGGCGATCCCGACGGCGATAAACAGCGTCATCACCCCCATGCTGAAGTTAAACGGCAGCATCAGCGCATCTCGATGATCGAGAGAAAATTGCAGCCAGGCGCGGGCAAAGCCCCACGTTGTATCCGGGGAAAACGGCGGGAAGATAAAGACCAGCAAAAACGAGCCGACGATCATAAAGGGCAGGGCGGTAATAAAACCGTCGCGGATGGAGGTGACGTATTTTTGTTGGCCGATCGCCCCCGCCATAGGCGTGATCTTCTGTTCAATCACGGCGATCAGCTTCGCGTACAGAGAGCTCATGATCTTTCCTTAGTTTTTGTTATCGATAAGGGAAAGCGCGAAATCCAGTACGGCGCCGCCTTTCTGCATGCCGTAATCCATCATGTTGATGGGTTCCACGCGGATACCGTATTTATCAGCCTGCTTTTGCAGATCTTTCTGCATGTATTTCACCTGCGGCCCCAGCAGGACCACCTGGTAATGGCCGACCTGTTGATCGAATTCCGCGACGCCAAAGGCATTGATCTCCACCGGCAGACCGCGCTGCTCGGCTTCGGCGATCATTTTTTTCACCAGCAGGCTGGTGGACATGCCCGCGGAACAGCACAACATTATCTTTTTCATATATCGCTCCTGATGAGATGGATGCGCCGACTATAGTCATAACGGATATAAAACGGAAAGCGCTTTCCGTTTGTGGATTTATTTATTGTGACCACGATCACCTATGGCGGGCTTTTACTTTACCCGGGAGTGCGCGATCATCCTGGCGACACCTCTATTCTTAAAGGCAGGATTATGAACATTCAGTTGATGAATGTTGCCGTCGATATCATCGAACAGCGGCTGGCGCCGCTGGCCAACGTTCTGACGCGCAATAACCACATTACGGCGATGCGCGACAGCTTTGCGCTGGCGATGCCGTTTGTGATTGTGGGAAGTTTGCTGGTGCCGATTTTGTTTCCGCCCGTTTCCATCAACGGCGCATCGGCTTTCGGCCAGTTCTATTTCCAGCTGCGGCCCATTCTGCTGCCAACCTTTGAATTGACTATCGGGCTGGTGGCGCTGATTGTGGCCTTCGGCGCCAGCGCCAGCCTTGCCAAGCAGTACCGGCTGCCGGAGCGGCTCTGCGGGCTGACCGGCTGCCTGGCGTTTTTGCTGTTTATCGGCTTTCGCGACAACGGCGCGACCAATATTTTCCTCGGCGGAATGGGGATTTTTACCGCGCTGATTTCAAGCACTTACTCTATTGAAATCGTGCGCTTTTTCTATAAGAAAGGCTGGTGCATCCGCCTGCCGGAAGAGGTGCCGGTGATGACCCGCAACGGCTTTCAGCTGCTGATCCCGCTGCTGGTGGTGATGCTCTCTATTAGCGTCATCAACGCGCTGCTGCTGCAGAGCACCGGGCGCATTTTACCGGAGCTGATTAGCGAAGCGGTGCGGCCGCTGGTGGTGGCGTCCGATACCCTAACTGCGGTATTAATTTCTTTATTTATCTGCAACCTGCTTTGGTTTGTCGGCATTCACGGCGCGCTGATTATCACCGGGATTATGAACCCGTTCTGGATGACCTATCTGTTTGAAAACCAGCAGGCGCTGGCCGCCGGTTCCGCTACGCTGCCGCATATCTACCTGCAGGGATTCTGGGATTTCTACCTGCTGATCGGCGGCATCGGCTCGACGCTGCCGCTGGTTTTTATGGCGATGCGCAGCCGTTCGCGGCAGCTGAAAAGCGTGGGGAAAATTGGCCTCCTGCCCTCGCTGTTTAACATCAATGAGCCGATATTGTTCGGCTTTCCGATTATCATGAACCCGGTTTTCCTGCTGCCGTTTCTTTTTGTACCGCTGATAAACGCCTGTATCGCCTGGTATTTAACTCATCTTGGGGTTCTCGATCGGGCGGTGGCGATGCTGCCGTGGTCGATGCCGGCGCCGCTTGGCGCGGCGTGGTCAGCCAACGGCAGCTGGAAAAACCTCTGCATGTGCCTGTTCGCCATTTTTAATGCCTGGATGCTCTATCGTCCGTTCTTCAAGGTCTATGAACGGCAGCTCGCCGACGCCGAACGCTAAGCTTTTCGCCTGCCTGCCACAGCCCGCCGCGCGCGGGCTTTTTTATTTCCGCTCAAAGATGTGATCTAAATCACGAATATTTGCCCGCTATCGTTAAATTTGTGAACTCATCCGGCAATTACGGAAAGCGCTTTCCATTAATGGATGTACATTTCCAATTTTGATCCGTAAATTTCCTCCCGTTCTCAGGCAGTGTTAATAAAAAAATAACCAAGGATAAAAAATGATCAGGCTAAATCATTCAATACCTCTGTCTTTACTCGCCCTCGCGGTGATGAGCGACTGCGCCATCGCCGATCCGAAGTACGATTTTATGCTCCACGGCTATATCCGTTCGGGGATCCTCGCCAACGCCGACGGTAACCGCGCCGACTCCGTTGGCCTGATGCCGGACGGCAAGTGGCGTCTGGGCAACGAAGAGGACACCAAGATCGAACTGATCCCGACGGTGACGTTAACCTCGGACAGCGGCGTGGTGGCTAAAGTCCAGGCCAACATTACCCATCAGTCGAAATGCACCTCAGACTGGAACTGTCAGGATGACGACGGGCATGATGTGCAGTTCCGTGAAGGTTTTGCCGAACTGTCAAATCTCGACTTCGCCCCGGAAATGACCTTCTGGGCCGGTAAGCGCTACAGCAGCTCCAACACCTCCAGCCACCAGTTCGACTGGGAGTACATTCAGTACAATGGTACCGGCGGCGGCTTCGACAACATGGATCTCGGCTTCGCGCGCTTCGATGCCGGGGTTTACGCCTTCTCGCCGACGGATGAAACCAAAGCCTACCCGGTCGACAAAGGCGATCAGGGCTATCCGGATGACTACTCGCTCAACCTGTGGCTGAAAAAGATCGGCGGCACCGGCTTCGATCTTGAGCTGATTGGCCACCACATGAACCGCAACGAGAAGCACCCGACCTCGGCGGAGAAGGGCTACGGCGTGACCGGCGTTTACAACTTTGACGGCTTTTACGGCCTGACCGGCGGCTACTCTCGCGTGGTCTTCCAGTACGGGCGCGGCCTGGCGGCGGGAGACTCGCTGGGTAAAAACGGCTGGGGCTGGGCAAACCTCGACGATACCCAGTCCTGGCGCGTGGTGCTGGATAACATGGCCTCGCTCGGCGACTGGGAAATCTCCACGTTCGCCTACTATCAGAAAGACAAAAACTACCGCTGGTGGACGGAAGACGCCGAAGGCTGGGGGCGCACCAGCTGGGTGGCGGGGATTCGCCCGTACCAGCAGATCACCAAAAACTTCGCCATGCAGTACGAGCTGGGCTACGAATATCTCGACGATAAAAACTACAAAGGCGTGGACGGCAAAGGCAAAGGCGGCCTGACTAAAGTGACCATCGCGCCGACCCTGACCTTTGATTCCGGCTTCTGGACTCGCCCGCAGCTGCGCTTCTTCGTGACTTACGCGAAGTGGGATAAAGGGGTGTCCGACGCGCTGGACGGCAACTACGACTGGAGCACCAATACCCTTTCCGCCGGTAGCTACTCGCGCAGCGGCGACACCGATACGCTGAACTTCGGCGTGCAGGCCGAAGTCTGGTTCTAAGGAGAGATAACGATGATTAAGCCGGTGAAAAAACTGATGCTCGTCGCGCTGCTTTCGGCGCTGGGAAGCGCAGGCGCGATGGCCGCGGAGCAGTCGCACTTTGAACACTTTATTACCCGCGACGGCGCAACGTTAAAAGATGGCGACAAGGTGTTCCGCTTTGCGGGCATTCATGCGCCGGAACTGCACCGTATCGAGGACGATGCGCGCGGTACCTGCAAGGCCGACTCGCGCGGCTGGGGGCAATACTTCCGCTGGCCGACGGCGGAGGAACAGGAAAACTGGATTAAAGCGCTCGTGCAAACCGGCGCCAGGGCGCAGCGGGTATACGTGCTCTCGGTGCAGCAGACGTTTGACGAGGCCTGCGGTCGCGAAACCCATATTCTGGCCCCGGAAACCGCCGACGGCATGCCGCGCCTGAACGAAAAGGCGATGCGGGTGTACGACAACATGATCGCCGAGGCGGACAAACAGGGGCTGCGCCTGATTCTGCCGTTTATCGATCACTGGTGGTGGTGGGGCGGTCGCGAGCAGCTGGCGGCGTTCTACCACGAAAAGCCGGAGGATTTTTACCGTACCGACAGTAAAACCTTCAAGGCCTATCTTGATGTGATTCGCCAGGTTATCACCCGTACCAACAGCGTGACCGGGCGCCCTTACTATGACGAAAAAGCGATTATGGCCTGGGAGACCGGCAACGAGCTGGAGGACACCAACGCGGCGTTCCTTCAGCAGACCGCCGCGTGGATCAAAAAGTGGGCGCCGCACCAGCTGGTGGTGGATGGTACCTATAAGAAAATTAATGCGTTTGCGCTTAACGATCCCCATGTCGATATCGTCAGCAACCATTACTACACCAATGCCGATAACAACCATCCCGAACAGGTGAAAAAAGACCTGACGGCGGCAGCGGGTAAGAAAGTCTACATGGTGGGCGAATTTGGCCTGCTGGACGCGCAGCAGCTTAACGCCATTATGCAGTCGATCGTCCATAGCGAAGTCAACGGCGCGCAGGCGGCGGGCGGTTTAATCTGGGGCTTCCGCGGTCATCGTCACGACGGCGGCTTCTACTGGCACAAAGAGTCCACCGGCCACTACAGCTACCATCTGCCGGGCTTCCCGGTCGAAGGTAAGGCCAACCAGGAGATGGAGGTGGTCGACCTGGTGCGCACCGCCGCCGCGCAGATGAACGGGCAGGAGAAAGCGCCGCCGCTGCCGAAACCTGACGCGCCGACGCTGCGGCCGACGGATTCACCGTTTGCGATCAACTGGCTGGGGGCGGCGGTAGGGCGCGCCTATGATGTTGAGCGCGCTGATTCGCCATCCGGGCCGTGGAAGGTCGTGGGGCGCGACATTTCCGACGGCGTTAACGAGTGGAACCCGCAGACGATGGATCTGTTCCGCGATGACTATCGCAGTCTGCGGCTGGGGAATACGTACTATTACCGCGTCATCGCTAAAAACGAGAGCGGCAGTTCATCGCCTTCGAACGTGATTAGCGTGAAGCATACTCAGGCGAATCAGGCGCCGGTAGTGGCGCTGGCGGAGACGCTCACCACCAGCCAGGACCAGGGCGTGCAGCTCAGCGCGAGCTGGCGCGATGACGCCCTCCCGGACCGCAACGTGACGGTGAGCTGGAGCAACGGCGGCAGCGCGCAGGCCCACTTCTGCGCGACGGATAAAGCCGAAACCCGCGCCTGGTTCAGCGCCCCCGGTGAATACGCGCTGACTTTTAGCGCCGATGACGGCCTGCTCAAAAGCAGCAAAACCGTTAAGGTCACGGTGACGGAAGCCGTCGGTAAAGTCCCCGCCGACTACTGCCGTTTTGGCGGCGGGGTATTGAACGTGACCGATGGCAAGATTGCGGCGGCGAAAAGCGAAAAAGACGCGCTGGCGATTGGCGACGACGGCTTCCTCGGGCCGTTCGCCAACGACGGGGATAAGGTCAGCTGGCAGGTTTCCGCGCCGTGGGCCGGCAAGTATCAGCTGCGGGTGACGTTCAGCGGCAAATGGGGCGGCAAGAAAAACTCGTTTATCGTCAACGACGGCGCGCCAATCGCGGTTGAATTCCCGCAGACCGATGAGCAGGGCCAGCAGCTGCTGGTGCCGGTTGAGCTGAAGGCCGGCGATAACCGCATCGACTTCGGTAAATTCGCCGGCGACTGGGGCTACATGTTTATCAAATCGATTGAAGTGGTTGCAGAGTAGTGCTTATTGGCTGCGCCCGTTGGGTGCGGCCTTTTTTAACTTACAGGAGGCGTTATGACCCGGTATCAGTTTCCGGAAGGCTTTTTATGGGGCGCGGCGGCATCCGGTCCGCAAACGGAAGGGATAAGCAACAAGCCGCACCGTTCTATTTGGGATAGCTGGTTTGCCGAACAGCCGGAACGTTTTTATCAGCAGATTGGGCCGCAAACCGTTTGCGACACCTATCATCAGTATCCCCAGGACGTGGCGTTGATGAAGCGGACCGGGTTCAACTCCTTCCGCACGTCGATTCAGTGGTCGCGGCTGATTGACGACTTCGAAACCGGCGCGCCCAATGCGGACGCGGTGCGTTTCTATCATGCCTACCTTGATGAGATGATTGAAAACGGCATCGAGCCGATGATCAACCTCTATCATTTTGACATGCCGGAAGCGCTGCAAAAGCAGTACGGCGGCTTTGAGTCGGCGCACGTGACCGATCTCTTCGCGCGTTTTGCCCGTACCGCTTTTGAGCTATTCGGTCACAAGGTGAAATACTGGATTACCTTCAACGAGCCGATTGTGCCGGTTGAGGGCGGCTACCTGTACGACTTCCACTATCCCTGCAAGAAAGACGGCAGGCTGGCGGCGCAGGTGGCGTTTAACATTATGCTGGCCCACGCCAAAGCGGTGCGCGAGTTTCGCGCGCTGGCGCTGGAAAGCGAGATTGGCGTGGTGCTGAATCTGACGCCGTCCTATACCCGCAACGACAGCGCGGAAGACCAAAAAGCGGCGTGGTATGCGGATCTGTTCTTCAACCGCAGCTTCCTCGATCCGCTGGTGAAGCATCAGTTCCCGAAAGCGCTGTGCGAAATTCTGGCCGCACACCACTGCCTGCCGGAGGTGACAAAAGCCGACGTGGAGCTGATTACCGGATCGCGCGTCGATTTTCTCGGCGTTAACTATTACGTTCCGCGGCGGGTGAAGGCGCGCGAAAGCGACTATACGCTGGACTATTTCACCCCGGAGGTCTATTTCGAAAACTACGTGAATCCGCAAGGGCGCTTTAATCCTTATCGCGATAATAATGAGATTCTGCCGCAGGCGATTTATGACATTGCCGCCAATATTCGCGATAACTACGGCAATATAAAGTGGTTCCTCGCGGAAATCGGTATTGCGATGGATATTGAGTCGGAAGGCGAACCCGGCGCAGACGGGGTGATTGACGATTCGTTCCGCATCGGCCTGATGGAAGAGCATCTGGTGCAGCTGCACCGCGCGATAGCCGACGGCGCGAACTGCTTTGGCGTGCATCAGTGGACCTTTATCGATAACTGGTCGTGGATTAACTCGTTCAAGCGCCGCTACGGTTTCTGGCGGCTCGACCTGCAAACCGGAGAGCGGCAGATAAAGCGCAACGCGCTGTGGTTTGCCGAACTGGCGACCAGCAACGGCTTCAGTTCTGATAAATAGCTCGGCAAAATCCCCCGGAGGCGGCGCTTGACGCGCCTGTCCGGGCTACCAAACCGCACGAACTTATAGCCGGACAGATGCGCAGCATCGCCTCCGGAAAACCGTACCTACCGGGGCTTCGAGGTCCCCGCCGTCTGCGGACAGGTAGCCCGGCTAAGGCGTCAGCCGCGAGCCGGGGATTACCGGCGCTATTTTTTCATTTCCGCCAGCGAGGCTATCCAGTTCATCGCCAGCTGCGGCCACTCGGCGGCGGGCAGGCCCCGGGTCCCGCGAATGCCAAATCCGTGTTTCCCCTCGGCGAACAGGTGCAGCTCAGTCGGCACCTGCTGCGCGCGCAGGGCGTTAAACATCACCAGCGCGTTATCCACCGGCACGGAAGGATCGTCCACCGCGTGGAAAATAAAGGTCGGCGGAGTTTGCGGCGTGACGTTCTGCTCCGGTGAATAGCGGTGCTGCCGCTCTGCCGTCGGCGTTTCGCCAATCAATGCCTTGCGCGATCCGGGATGGGCAATCGCCGGATCCATGGAAATAACCGGATAGCCGAGCACCGCGAAGTCCGGCCGCGCGCTCTGCTGGTCAACCGCGTCCACGGCGGCGTAAGCCGGTTCGCTATAGCGGGTCTCCAGACTTGCCGCCACGTGTCCCCCGGCGGAAAAGCCCATAATGCCGATTTTTTGCGGGTCGATATGCCACTCGGCGGCCCGCGCCCGCAGGGTACGCAGCGCGCGCTGCGCATCGGCCAACGGCGCCTCGCTGCCTTCCGCGTGACCGTCCGCCGGCATCCGATAGGTCATCACAAACAGGGTATAGCCCCGGGCGTTAAATACCGGGGCGAGATCGCTGCCCTCTTTATCCAATACCACTCGCTGGTAAGAGCCGCCCGGCGTCACCAGCAGCGCGATACCGTTGGGCTTCTCCGGCGCGTAAACGGTAATTGTCGGAGCGCGAACGCCGGTGACCGCGCGATCGGGCAGCGAGGGGTCTTTGCTGCGCTCCACCAGCGATTCGCTCGCCGGGCTGTTTTTGGCGCCGGGCGCTTCACCGCCGGGCCAGACGGAAAAGGTGGGAAGAGAGGAAAATGCAGCCTGAGAAGCCAAAAGCAAAGCGATGGCGGCGGCCAGAGGTAAACGCGTCATAAGCATCTCCATTAAGGAAAAGGCTTATTTATCATTCATCAGGAACGGGTAAAGCGAGTTGTCTCACAGAACGCTGTTTCATTAAAATCAAAATGAAACAGCGTTCTGAAGATGTGCCTACTGCAGCTGGTCTTTATTAATACCCAACCGTTTCATGCGCGAAAGCAGCGTCGTGCGCTTTAATCCCAGACGCTGGGCCGCGCCCTTCGGTCCGGCGACCACGCCGTTGCTCTCTTTCAGCACCCGGACAATCAGCTGGTATTCGTCTTCCCCTTCCTCCGGCAGCACTTCCGCCGCCAGCGGCTCCGTCTCGATACTCATTTCCGGTAAGGAGAGCTGCAGCACGCTGCCGCGGGTCAGCAGCACCGCGCGCTCAATGACGTTCTCCAGTTCGCGCACGTTACCCGGCCACTCCATGCGGCTGAGCAGGCGCAGCGTTTCCGCCGGAATGCTGTCAATGTTGCGCCCGAGACGGCGGGCAATTTTAAAGGTGAAGGCCTTCACCAGCAGGGGAATATCCTCCGGCCGCTCGCGCAGGGGAGGCAGGTGGATCGGGAAGACGTTCAGCCGATAGTAGAGATCGCTGCGAAACTCGCGATCGGCGACCATCTGCTTAAGATCGCGGTTGGTGGCGGCGATCAGGCGCACGTCGGTGTGAATCAGCTTATTGCTGCCGAGACGCTCGAACTCCTGCTCCTGCAACACGCGCAGCAGTTTCGGCTGTAGTTCAATCGGCATGTCGCCCACTTCATCGAGAAACAGCGAGCTTTTGTCCGCCAGTTCGAAACGGCCGATACGCTGGGCGCTGGCGCCGGTGAAGGCGCCGCGCTCGTGGCCAAACAGGTCGCTTTCCAGCAGCCCGGCGGGCATCGCCGCGCAGTTCATTTTGACCATCCGGCGGCTATTGCGGCCGCTCAGATTATGAATAGCGCGGGCAATCAGCTCCTTACCGGTGCCGGTTTCGCCGAGGATCAGCACCGTGCTGTCGCTCTGCGCCACCATCTCCACCTGCTTGAGCACGTTGTTCATGGCCTCGCTGCGGCCGATGATTTCGCCAAACTCGCTCTCGACGTTGTTAAGCTGTTCGGTCAGGGCGAGGTTCTCATCGACCAGCCGCTCTTTCAGCCGCTGAATCTCGCGGTAGGCGAGGGCGTTGTCGATGGCGATCGAGACGCGCTCGGCGATTTGCCGCAGCAGCTTGAGGTTGGTGGTGGTGAAGACTTTCTCATCGCACTGCGCCAGCTTCAGCACTCCAAGCAGGGTATTGCCGGACATCAACGGCAGCAGGCACAGGGTTTGAATTTTGTTATCCCACATCTCGAAAAGCATTTTTTCGTACGGCGCCAGCGGGTCGTGCTGATGCAGGTTGAGCAGCAGCATCTCTTTGCTTTTGAATACCCGTTCGGTCAGGGTACCGGCTTCGTCCACTTCGCTCTGGTCGTGCACCGGGTGGCTGGCGTCGAGGTAGTGGGTGGAGTAGATATTGAGCTTGCCTTTGCGGTTGCTGCGCAGTACCACGCTGATGGCGTCGATGCGGAAGTAGCGGTGGATCTCTTTGGCCACTTCGCTGACCAGTTCGTCGATATCCAGCCGCGAGAGTACCGCGTTGGTGATCGCCACCAGGATGCGGAAGTTGTCGCGTTCCCGGCACAGCAGGTCGTAATCAACGTTGTTGCTGACCCGGCTTTGGATCTGTTCGGTCACCACGGCAACGATTTGCGTAAAGGTGTGCAGCCGCTGGTACTCTTTTTCGGTCCACGGCCGGTTGTCGTCGCGAATAAATTCGCATCCGCCGAAAATACGCCCTTCCGCCGCCAGCGGCAGCAGGCAGTAATAGCCAAAGCTGGGGTAGAGTCCGCTTACGGCGAGCTGCGGCCAGGTTTCGGCAAAGGTGGCGCTATCGCAATGCAGCGCATCCGGGCGCGAGAGCAGGCGTCGAACCGGGCCGTTGGCGAGGACGGTTTCATCCTCGTAGCTCACCGGCTGTCCCGCGTCGTCGCAGGCGTGCCGGACCGCGCGATGGTTGCCGGAATGCCACAGAATAATCGCCGCCCGGTCGGCGAGCGCGGACTGCTGCACCAGGCCGGTCAGCGTCTCGCTCAGCGCGGCCAGATCCGGCTGCTGTAATAAAATGCGGGTGATATCAAACAGACCCTGCTGCCCAAGATCGCCCATCGGTGTATACGACATTGCTTAAGTCCAAAAGCGCCGCAAAGCGGCGCAGAAGAAAGTGATGACACAAATAATAGTCTGTTAATAAAGCGGTTGTGACCGCCATTAACCCATCCGTGGGTGCCCGCTGGTTTGGGCTGGATAATCATGCTGGCTTTTCCCGGCTCGCGCTGCGCTTAGCCGGGCTACAGGTGCGCGCAGTGTTGTAGCCCGGATAAGGCGTTAGCCGCAATCCGGGGGCCCGCACCGTTAACAAATTCTCGGCAGCGGCTCGGCGTGAGGAAGATCCAGCGTGCGCTTCACGCCGTACAGACCAACAGAGCGCACGCCCGCGCGCGGCACAACCTCGCCGATTATCGCCGCATCGCGGCCTAATGGATGAGACCGTAAATGCGCAAGCACGCTTTCCGCCGCCTCGCGGGCAACGGCGATCAGCAGCTTGCCCTCGTTGGCGAAATTAAGCGCGTCCAGCCCCAGCAGCTCGCACACGCCGCGCACGGTATCGTTCACCGGCAGCTTATTCTCGTACAGTTCAATCCCGCAGCCGCTGGCGGCGGCGAATTCATGGGCCACCGCGTTAACGCCGCCGCGGGTGGCATCGCGCAGGGCTTTCACGCCAGCAACGTCGCGCAGCGTCTGAATCAAGGGCGTTAGCACCGCGCAGTCGCTGGACAGCGCGCCGTCAAGCCCCATCTGTTCGCGCAGGTTGAGGATCGTTGCCCCGTGATCGCCAAGCGTGCCGCTGACCAGCAGCACGTCTCCCGCGCTAATCTGCTGCGCCCCCCAGCGAATACCGGTAGGGATGACGCCGATCCCGGCGGTATTGATAAACAGCTTATCCGCCGCCCCGCGCGGCACCACTTTGGTATCGCCGGTGACAATGGCGATGCCGGCCTCCCGCGCGGTCTGCGCCATGCTGTTCACCACCGCTTCGAGGGTGGCCATCTCCAGCCCCTCTTCGAGAATAAACCCGCAGGAGAGATAGCGCGGCAGCGCGCCGCTCACCGCCACATCGTTGGCGGTGCCGCAGACCGCCAGCTTGCCGATATTGCCGCCTGGGAAAAACAGCGGATCGATGACGTAGCTGTCGGTGGAGAAGGCGAGCCTGTCGCCCTGCGCGCTAAGCTGGGCGAGATCGAGACGCGCCTGATCTTCCTGCTCCGCCAGCCAGGGGTTGGCGAAAGCCTGCATAAACAGGTCGCCGATCAGCTGCTGCATCGCCTGACCGCCGCTACCGTGGGCTAACTGAACGCTTTTCATGCTTCGATTTCCTGACTGCGATATTGATACCAGGCGGCGCAGGCGCCTTCCGATGAGACCATCAGCGCGCCGAACGCGCTCTGCGGGTTGCAGGTATTGCCGAATAGCGGGCACTGGTGCGGTTTGCAGCGGCCGGTCAGCACCTCGCCGCAGCGGGCGCGCGGATCGTCGCAGACCCGCTGCGGCGCCGGGCGGAAATGTGCTTCGGCGTCGAAACGCTGATACGCGGCCGTCAGATGCACGCCGGAGTCGTTAATCACCCCCAGACCGCGCCACTCGCTATCGCCGCTAAGGCAAAACACCTCGGCGATGGCCGACTGCGCCAGCGGGTTGCCCGCATCGGGCACCACCCGGCGATACTGGTTCTCCACGTCGCTGTGCCGCGCTATTGTCTGCTCAACCAGCATCACCGCGCCTTGCAGTAGATCAAGCGGTTCGAATCCTGCCACCACTAAAGGACGATGATAGTCGCTGGCGATAAATCCGTAGGCGTCGGTGCCAATCACCATGCTGACGTGACCGGGGGCGAGAAACGCGTCGATACCGTTATCCGGCTGGTCGAGCAGGCTGCGCAGGGTCGGCAGCAGGGTGATGTGCTGGCAGAAAAAATAGAAGTTGGCGACGCCGCGCTCGCGGGCCTGGCGCAGGGTCAGGGCGGTGGCGGGCATCGTCGTTTCAAAACCAAGGCCGAAGAACACCACTTCACGCTCGGGGTGCTGCTGCGCCAGCTTCAGGGCGTCCATCGGCGAATAGACGATGCGGACGTCGGCGCCGCGCGATTTAGCCTGCAGCAGCGAGCCGTTTTTTCCCGGCACGCGCATGGCGTCGCCAAAGGTGCAGAAAATCACCCCCGGACGGCTGGCGATATCGATACAGGCGTCGATGCGCCCCATCGGCAGCACGCATACCGGGCAGCCGGGGCCGTGAATAAACTCGATATTTTCCGGCAGCAGCTGATCGAGGCCAAATTTAAAAATGGCGTGGGTATGACCGCCGCACACTTCCATAATGCGCAGCGGACGTTCGGCGGTATGCGGCAGCAGGCGCGCGCGCTGCCGGAGGTGTTCCACCAGCTGCATCACCTGTTCCGGAGCGCGGTATTCATCGACATAGCGCATTTACCGCTCCTCGCCGTACAGCAGCGCGCCGACGTCCGGCTCGACTTCAAACATATTTTGCAGCGCCTCGAGGGTATCGCGGGCTTCGGCTTCGTTAATCACGCTCATGGCGAAACCCACGTGGACCAGCACCCACTGGCCGAGACGCGGCTGGCCGCGATCGTCGAACGCGCCCACCAGGGTCAGGTCGACTTCGCGCTGAATGCCGCACACTTCGACCTTCGCCAGATTGCCGTCAATGGCGCAGATTTGTCCGGGAATGCCTATGCACATTGTTGCGTCTCCAGCCAGCTAAGCCACTGGTCCATGCCTTCGCCGCTGGTGGCGGAAAGCAGTATGATGTCAATATCCGGGTTCACCTCGCGGGCGCAGGCCAGACACTTTTCTACGTCAAAGTTGAGATACGGCAGCAGGTCGACCTTGTTAAGCAGCATCAGGCTGGCGGCGGCGAACATATGCGGATACTTCAGCGGCTTGTCTTCGCCTTCGGTTACCGACAGCACCGCCACTTTATGACGTTCGCCGAGGTCAAAGCTCGCCGGACACACCAGGTTACCGACGTTTTCGATAAACAGAATGCCGTGGTCCGCCAGCGGCAGGCGCGGCGCGGCGTCGGCGATCATCTGCGCGTCGAGATGGCAGCCTTTGCCGGTGTTGACCTGAATCGCCGGGGTGCCGGTGGCGCGGATGCGCGCGGCGTCGTTCACCGTTTGCTGATCGCCTTCAATCACCGCGCAGGCGGTTTTCTCTTTCAGCCGCAGCAGGGTTTCCGTCAGCAGGGTGGTTTTGCCGGAGCCGGGGCTGGAGACCAGATTCAGCACCAGCTGGTTTTTCGCGGCGAAGCGCGCGCGGTTGCGGGCGGCCAGACGGTTGTTTTTATCCAGCACGTCGATTTCCACTTCCAGCATCCGCCGCTGGCTCTGGCCGGGCGCATGGGTACCCGCCTCGCCGTGACCGTAGTGCAGGTCGCCAGCCTCCGAGCGGGTGGGGGAAAAGTTATCGGTTTTCACGCCGGTAATGTTCATCATCTGGCGCGGGGCGGGCGCGAAGGGGGCGCTGCGAAACGCCGAATGCGGGTTATGCTCGTCGCCTTCTATATAAAGGTTGCCTTCACCGCAGCCGCAGGTTGTACACATAATCTTATTACTCCACTTCTAGTCGCTGAATCTGTAAGCCGTCATCCGCCACGATTTGCAGCCGGTCGCTCTGACACTGCGGGCAGCGGCGCACGTGCTGGGAGATGAGATGCACGTACTGCTGGCAGGATTCACACCAGCATTCAGCCTGTTGTTCGGCGATATGCAGCTCGCAGCCCTCCGCCAGCGTGCCGCGGCACACCAGCTCAAAGCAGAAGGTCAGCGCGCTGGCCTCCACGCAGGAAAACGCCCCGACCTTCAGCCACACGCCGGTCACCCGACGCGCGCCGGCCTGCAGCGCCTGCTGTTCGATAATTTCCAGCGCCCGCTGGCTAAGAGTGATTTCGTGCATGGTGCCTCCGTATCGCGATGCCCCTTTAATGCAATAACGATGCCAGATCATAGGTAATGTCACGAAAATGTCGATGACACGCTGCAGACATCGTCATCGACATGTCTTTCCGTCCCCCGGAATTTTATAAACCTGTTTAAAATCAATTAATTAAATTTTGGCATGAAAAGTGCTTAACCGGTGCATCTCATACAACGGGGGATCCGGGATGACTATTTGGGAATTAAGTGAAAAGGCGGACTACATCGCCGATCGTCACCGCCAGCATCAGGAGCAGTGGCACACCTATTGCAACTCGCTGGTACAGGGAATAACCCTGTCGAAAGCGCGTCTGCATCACGCCATGAGCTGCGCGCCGGATAAAGAGCTGTGCTTCGTACTGTTTGGCCATTTTCAGGTCTACGTTGCGCTGGCGGAAGGGTTTAACAGCCACACCATCGAGTACTACGTCGAAACCAAAAACAGCGACGACAGACGCCTGATTGCCCAGGCCACGCTGGGCTCAGACGGCACCATTGATGGCCGGATCAGCAACCGCGATCGCGAGCAGGTTCTGGAGCACTATCTGGCGACTATCGCCAGCGTTTACGACCGTCTCTACGAGGCTATCGAACAAGACCAGCCGGTGGATTTAAGCCACCTGACGCTGGCCCGTTAATCGTCAGGTGTCGACAAGTGTCGAAGCTGACACCTGCGCAACCTGTTTTCGTCAAAAATGACTTTCACCTGAGGATGACCCGGTGAACCGTTTTGTAATTGCTGACTCCACCGTCTGTATCGGCTGTCGCACCTGCGAAGCCGCCTGCGCTGAGACTCACCGCCAGCAGGGCCTGCAGGCCATGCCCCGGCTGCATTTAATGCGCAATGAAAAAGAATCCGCGCCGCAGATGTGCCACCACTGTGAAGATGCGCCCTGCGCCGCCGTCTGCCCGGTTAACGCCATTAATCGCGTCGATGGCGCGGTGCAGCTCAATGAGAGCCTGTGCGTAAGCTGCAAGCTGTGCGGCATCGCCTGTCCGTTCGGCGCCATTGAGTTTTCCGGCAGCCGTCCGCTGGATATGCCGGCTAACGCCAATACGCCGCTGGCCCCCGCCGCGCCGCCGGCGCCGGCCCGCGTCAGCTCGCTGCTCGACTGGGTGCCGGGCGTGCGCGCCATCGCCGTCAAATGCGACCTGTGCCACTTCGATGAGCAGGGCCCGGCGTGCGTACGCACCTGCCCGACCAAAGCGCTGCTGCTGGTGGATATCCGCGATATCGCCCAGGCCAGCAAGCGTAAGCGGCAGCTGACTTTTAATACCGATCTCGGCGATCTGTCGCTGTTCCAGGCGCAACAAGGGGACGTGAAATGAGTGTGATTTCCTTAGTGAATCAGGCGGTGGCCTGGTACGCCGCCAGCGCGGTGCTGGCGTTTCTGTTCGCCCTGCGCAAACCGCTGAGCGGGGCGATCGCCGGGATTGGCGGCGCGGTCGCCAGCGCGATGCTGGTGCTGGCGGGCGGAACGGCGCTGCTGATGCCGGAGCGCGTTAGCGGCGGCATGCTGCAGATGCTGCATTTGACCCTGCGCGTGGGCGGCGTCAACGCGCTGTGGCTGCTGGCGATCGGCCTGTCGGCGCTGCCGATTTCGCTGTTCAATATCGCCTGGCATCGTCACCCGCAGGTGAAAGCCAACGGCCTGCTGGTGAATCTGCTGCTGGCCGCCGCCGTCTGCGCCGTGGTGGTGACAAACTTCGGCGCGCTGGTGGTGATGGCGGAGATTATGGCCCTTTGCGCCGCGTTTCTTACCGGCTGCGCGCAGTCCGGCAAGCTGTGGTTTGCGCTGGGTCGCCTCGGTACGCTGCTGATGGCGTGGAGCTGCTGGCTGGTCTGGTCGTCCTACGGCACCCTTGAGCTGGCGCAGATTACCCAGCTGGCGATGGCGGCGCCGCAGAACGCGCTGCTGTGGCTGCCGGGCCTGGTCGGCTTTGCGCTGCTGGCCGGAGTTATTCCGCTGCACGGCTGGGCGCCGCAGGCTCACGCCGGCGCCAGCGCGCCGGCCGCCGCGCTGTTTTCCACGGTGGTGATGAAGGTCGGTCTCTACGGCATCCTGACGGTCTCGCTGGCCGGCAGCGTACCGCCGCTGTGGTGGGGCGTGATGCTGCTGGTGCTGGGCATGATCACCGCCTTCGTCGGCGGGCTGTACGCCCTGATGGAGCACAATATTCAGCGCCTGCTGGCGTACCACACCCTGGAAAACATCGGCATTATCCTGCTCGGCCTCGGGGCGTTCGTCACCGGCGTGGCGACCCATAACCCGACCCTGATGGTGCTGGGCTTTATTGGCGGCATGTATCACCTGATCAACCATAGCCTGTTTAAAACCACCCTGTTCCTCGGCGCGGGGGCGGTGTGGTTCCGCACCGGCCATCGCGATATCGAAAAGCTCGGCGGGATCGGCAAGAAAATGCCGCTGATTTCGCTCGCGATGCTGGTGGGCCTGATGGCGATGGCCGCGCTGCCGCCGCTGAACGGCTTTGCCGGGGAGTGGGTTATCTATCAGTCCTTCTTTAAGCTGAGCACCGGCGACGCGTTTGTTGGCCGCCTGCTCGGGCCGCTGCTGGCGGTAGGCCTGGCAATTACCGGCGCGCTGGCGGTGATGTGTATGGCGAAAGTCTACGGCGTCACCTTCCTCGGCGCGCCGCGAAGCAAAGAGGCGGAAAACGCCACCTGCGCGCCGGGGCTGATGACCTTTAGCGTGGTGCTGGCCGCCGTCTGCTGCGTGATTGGCGGGGTTGCCGCGCCGTGGCTGCTGCCGCTGGTGAGCGGGGCGTTTCCGGTGCAGGCGGAGGTCTCCAGCGCGGTGTCCCAGCCGATGATCGCCATTCTGCTGATTGCCTGCCCGCTGCTGCCGCTGCTGCTGATGATCTTCTTCAAGGGCGATCGCCTGCCGGCGCGCTCCCGCGGGGCGGCCTGGGTCTGCGGCTACGACCATGAAAAATCCATGGTGGTGACCGCCCACGGTTTCGCCATGCCGGTGAAAGAAGCCTTTGCGCCGATTCTGAAACTGCGCCACTGGCTGAACCCGGTGCGTCTGGTGCCCGGCTGGCAGAACGCTTCCGCGCCTGCGCTATTTCGCGGCGTGGCGCTAGTGGAGCTGGCGGTACTGGTGGTGATTGTGATTTCCCGAGGAGCCTGAGAATGAGCGTATTAATTGCATTGTTGCAGGCGCTGGTGCTGTTCGCCGTCGCGCCGCTGTTGTCCGGGGTGACCCGCGTCGCCCGCGCGCGTCTGCATAATCGCCGCGGTCCGGGCGTGCTGCAGGAGTACCGGGACATTCTGAAACTGCTGGGCCGCCAGAGCGTTGGCCCGGATGCCTCCGGCTGGGTCTTCCGCCTGACGCCGTACGTGATGGTCGGCGTGATGCTGACCATCGCCACCGCGCTGCCGGTGGTGACCGTTAATTCGCCGATGGCGGGGCTGGGCGACCTGATCACCCTGATCTACCTGTTCGCTATCGCCCGCTTCTTCTTTGCTATTTCCGGCCTTGATACCGGCAGCCCGTTTACCGCTATCGGGGCGAGCCGCGAAGCGATGCTCGGCGTGCTGGTGGAGCCCATCCTGCTGCTCGGCCTGTGGGTCGCGGCGCAGGTCGCGGGGTCCACCCATATCAGCAGTATCACCGACACCATTTATCACTGGCCTGTCGCCCGCACTCTTCCGCTGATTCTGGCGCTGTGCGCCTGCGCCTTCGCCACCTTTATCGAAATGGGCAAGCTGCCGTTCGACCTGGCGGAAGCGGAGCAGGAGCTGCAGGAAGGCCCGCTCTCGGAATACAGCGGCAGCGGCTTCGGCGTGCTGAAGTGGGGCATCAGCCTCAAGCAGCTGGTGGTCCTGCAGATGTTCGTCGGCGTATTTATCCCGTGGGGACAGATGACCAGCTTTAGCGTCGGCGGTCTGCTGCTGGCGCTGGTGGTTGCCGTCGTCAAGCTGGTGCTCGGCGTGCTGGTGATTGCGCTGTTCGAAAACAGCATGGCGCGTCTGCGCTTTTGCGCCACCTCCCGCGTCACCTGGGCCGGGTTTGGTTTTGCCTTTTTAGCCTTCGTCTCCTTGCTGGTGGCGTGATTTAAGAGAGTTTGAGCATGTCTGAAGAAAAAATCGGTCAACACTATCTCGCCGCGCTGCATCAGGCCTTTCCGGGCGTGGTGCTGGATGAAGCCTGGCAGACCAAAGACCAGTTGACGGTCACGGTGAAGGTCAACTATCTGCCGGAAGTGGTCGAGTTCCTGTACTACAAGCAGGGCGGCTGGCTGTCGGTGCTGTTCGGCAACGATGAACGCAAGCTGAACGGCCACTACGCCGTCTACTACGTGCTGTCGATGGAGCAGGGCACGAAGTGCTGGATCACCGTGCGCGTGGAAGTGGACGCCAATAAACCCGAGTATCCGTCGGTGACGCCGCGCGTGCCGGCGGCGGTATGGGGCGAGCGCGAAGTGCGCGACATGTACGGCCTGGTGCCGGTGGGGCTGCCGGACGAGCGCCGGCTGGTGCTGCCGGACGACTGGCCGGATGAACTCTATCCGCTGCGTAAAGACAGCATGGACTACCGCCAGCGTCCGGCGCCGACCACCGACGCCGAAACCTACGAGTTTATCAACGAGCTGGGCAGTAAGAAAAACAACGTGGTGCCGATTGGCCCGCTGCACGTCACCTCCGACGAACCGGGCCACTTCCGCCTGTTCGTTGACGGCGAGAATATTATCGACGCCGACTACCGCCTGTTCTACGTTCATCGCGGGATGGAAAAGCTGGCGGAAACCCGGATGGGCTACAACGAAGTCACCTTCCTGTCGGACCGCGTGTGCGGTATCTGCGGTTTCGCCCACAGCACCGCCTACACCACTTCGGTGGAGAACGCGATGGGGATCGTGGTGCCGGAGCGCGCGCAGATGATCCGCGCCATTCTGCTGGAGGTGGAGCGCCTGCACTCGCACCTGCTGAACCTCGGCCTCGCCTGCCACTTTACCGGCTTCGACTCCGGGTTTATGCAGTTCTTCCGCGTGCGCGAAACCTCGATGAAGATGGCGGAAATTCTTACCGGGGCGCGTAAAACCTACGGTCTGAACCTGATTGGCGGCATTCGTCGCGATCTGCTGAAAGAGGACATGATCCAGACCCGCCAGCTGGCGCAGCAGATGCGCCGCGACGTGCAGGAGCTGGTGGATATGCTGCTCAGCACGCCGAATATGGAGCAGCGTACCGTGGGCATCGGTCGTCTCGACCCGCAAATCGCCCGCGACTTCAGCAACGTTGGTCCGATGGTGCGCGCCAGCGGCCACGCCCGCGATACCCGCGCCGATCACCCGTTTGTCGGCTACGGCCTGCTGCCGATGGAAGTGCACAGCGAGCAGGGCTGCGACGTCATCTCGCGCCTGAAGGTGCGCATCAACGAGGTCTACACCGCGCTGAACATGATCGACTTTGGCCTCGATAACCTGCCGGGCGGCCCGCTGATGGTCGAAGGGTTCACCTACATTCCGCACCGCTTCGCGCTGGGCTTCTCGGAAGCGCCGCGCGGAGATGATATCCACTGGAGCATGACCGGCGACAACCAGAAGCTGTACCGCTGGCGCTGCCGGGCGGCGACCTACGCCAACTGGCCGACTCTGCGCTATATGCTGCGCGGCAATACCGTCTCCGACGCGCCGCTGATTATCGGCAGCCTCGACCCGTGCTACTCCTGCACCGACCGCATGACCGTGGTCGACGTGCGCAAGAAGAAAAGCAAAGTGGTGCCGTACAAAGAGCTGGAGCGCTACAGCATCGAGCGTAAGAACTCGCCGCTGAAATAAGGAATCGCCATGTTTACCTTTATTAAAAAAGTCATCAAAACCGGCACCGCGACGCACTCATACCCGCTGGAGCCGATGCCGGTGGATAAAAACTTCCGCGGCAAACCGGAGCATAACCCGCAGCAGTGCATCGGCTGCGCCGCCTGCGTTAACGCCTGTCCGTCGAACGCCCTGACGGTGGAGACCGATCTGGCCACCAACCAGCTGGCGTGGCAGTTCAACCTCGGACGCTGCATTTTCTGCGGACGCTGCGAAGAGGTTTGCCCGACGGCGGCGATTAGGCTCTCTCAGGAGTACGAGCTGGCGGTGTGGAAAAAAGAGGATTTCCTCCAGCAGTCGCGTTTTGCCATCTGCCACTGTCGGGTATGCGCACGGCCGTTCGCCGTACAGAAAGAGATCGACTACGCCATCGCGCTGCTCAAACACAACGGCGACAGCCGCGCCGAGCTGCATCGCGAAAGCTTTGAGACCTGCCCGGAGTGTAAACGCCAGAAGTGCCTGGTGCCGTCCGACCGTATTGAACTGACTCGCCATATGAGAGAGGCCAGCTGATGAGCAACTTATTAGGCCCGCGCGATGAAAACGGCATTCCGGTGCCGATGACGGTGGATGAGTCCATCGCCAGCATGAAGGCATCGCTGCTGAAGAAAATTAAGCGTTCCGCCTACGTCTACCGGGTGGACTGCGGCGGCTGCAACGGCTGCGAGATCGAGATTTTCGCTACCCTGTCGCCGCTGTTCGACGCCGAGCGTTTTGGGATCAAAGTGGTGCCGTCGCCGCGTCACGCCGATATTCTGCTGTTTACCGGAGCGGTAACCCGGGCGATGCGTTCTCCCGCGCTGCGCGCGTGGCAGTCCGCGCCGGACCCGAAAATCTGTATCTCCTACGGCGCCTGCGGCAACAGCGGCGGCATCTTCCACGACCTCTACTGCGTATGGGGCGGCACCGATAAAATCGTGCCGGTGGATGTCTATATTCCCGGCTGCCCGCCGACCCCCGCCGCGACGCTGTACGGCTTCGCGATGGCGCTGGGCCTGCTGGAGCAGAAAATCCACGCCCGCGTGCCAGGCGAACAGGACGAACGGCCGACCGAGCTTCTGCATCCGGATATGGTACAGCCGCTGCGGGTGCGCATCGACCGCGAAGCGCGCCGGCTGGCGGGCTATCGCTACGGTCGCCAGATAGCCGACGACTATATGCGCCTGCTGGGACAGGGCGATAGCCAGGTGGTGCGCTGGCTGGAGGCGGAAAAAGATCCGCGCCTGACCGAGATCGTCACCCATCTGAACCAGGTGGTCGAAGGAGCGCGTATCCGATGAGCGAGACGGTGGTGTTCAGTCAGCTGAGCCGTAAATTTATTGATGAGAACGATGCGACGCCCGACCAGGCGCAGCAGGTGGTCTATTACAGCCTGGCAATTGGCCACCACCTCGGCGTGATCGACTGCCTTGAGGCGGCGCTGAGCTGCCCGTGGCAGGCGTATCTGGCGTGGATTGCGACCCTCGAAGAGGGCAGCACCGCGCGGCGCAAAATGGAAGGCGTGCCGAAGTACGGCGAGATTGTTATCGACAGCAATCATGTGACGATGCTGGCCAACGCTTTTGATAAAGCGCAGGCCCGTCAGACCCCCGAGCAGCAGGCGTGGAGCAAAACGCTGCTCAGCATGCTGCATGATATTCACCAGGAAAGCGCCATCTATCTGATGGTGAGGAGACTCCGTGACTGACGTTTTACTCTGTGTCGGCAATAGTATGATGGGCGACGACGGCGCAGGTCCGCTGCTGGCGGAGATGTGCGCGGCTAACCCCGTCGGCGAATGGGTGGTGATTGACGGCGGCAGCGCGCCGGAGAACGATATCGTCGCCATTCGCGAGCTGCGCCCCGAGCGCCTGCTGATCGTCGATGCCACCGATATGGGCCTGAATCCCGGCGAGATCCGCATCGTCGATCCGGACGATATCGCCGAGATGTTTATGATGACCACCCACAATATGCCGCTCAACTATCTGATCGATCAGCTAAAAGAGGATATCGGCGAGGTGATTTTCTTGGGTATTCAGCCGGATATCGTCGGCTTTTATTACCCGATGACCCGGCCGATTAAGGACGCGGTCGAGGTGGTGTACGCGCGGCTTGATGGCTGGCAGGGGAATGGCGGTTTTGCGGCACTTGAAGCCGCAGAGGAGGCGGCGTTCCCCGGCTAAGCGCAGCGCGAGCCGGAAGTTCGGTCAGGGGAGCAAGCGTACTTTTTTCCCGGGTCGCGGCGTAA
>NZ_JBEAID010000049.1:0-28291 GCF_040064585.1 Klebsiella sp. CN_Kp113
AAAGCCTGTCCTCAGCATAGTACCGGGAAGGAGGGAGTGACCATCTCATTAAATAAAGCACGCTAAGCCGGTTGCAGCGGTCGTAGCGGCCTGAACTTGCCCGCGCCGATCTTGGCGCTGCTGCGCCAGAGGTAATCGCCGGTGAGGTTGATGTGCTCCCAACCGAGCGGCGACAGGTACTGCAACAGCGCGTCATCAACGGCATGGCCGTTGCCACGCAGCGCGTGCGCAGCCCGTTCCAGATAGACCGTGTTCCACAACACGACGGCAGCCGTTACCAGATTGAGGCCGCTAGCCCGGTAGCGCTGCTGCTCGAAACTGCGGTCGCGGATTTCACCCAGGCGGTTGAAAAACACTGCCCTGGCCAGCGCATTGCGCGCCTCGCCCTTGTTCAGGCCGGCATGCACGCGGCGGCGCAGTTCCACGCTTTGCAGCCAGTCCAGGATGAACAGCGTGCGCTCGATGCGGCCCAGCTCGCGGAGCGCCACGGCCAGGCCGTTCTGGCGTGGGTAGCTGCCGAGCTTTCGGAGCATCAGGGAGGCCGTCACCGTGCCCTGCTTGATCGAGGTGGCCAGCCGCAGGATTTCGTCCCAATGGGCGCGGACGTGCTTGATGTTGAGCGTGCCGCCGATCATGGGTTTCAGCGCGTCATAGGCGGCGTCGCCCTTCGGGATGTAGAGCTTGGTGTCGCCCAGGTCGCGGATGCGCGGCGCGAAGCGGAAGCCCAGGAGGTGCATCAGGGCGAAGACGTGATCGGTGAAGCCCGCCGTGTCGGTGTAATGCTCCTCGATCCGCAAGTCGGACTCGTGGTACAGCAGGCCGTCGAGCACGTAGGTCGAATCGCGCACGCCGACGTTCACGACCTTGGTGTGAAATGGCGCGTACTGGTCAGAAATGTGGGTGTAGAACGTCCGCCCTGGGCTGCTCCCGTATTTCGGGTTGATGTGGCCGGTGCTCTCGGCCTTGCTGCCGGTGCGGAAGTTCTGGCCGTCCGACGATGAGGTGGTGCCGTCGCCCCAGTGCTCGGCGAAGGGATGGCGGAACTGTGCGTTGACCAGATCGGCCAGCGCCGCCCCGTAGGTTTCGTCGCGGATGTGCCAGGCTTGCAGCCAAGCCAGCTTGGCGTAGGTCGTGCCGGGGCAAGACTCCGCCATCTTGGTCAGGCCCAGGTTGATCGCGTCGGCGAGGATCGTGGTCAGCAACAGGTTCTTGTCTTTGGCCGGGTCGCCCGATTTCAGATGCGCGAAATGCCGAGTGAAGCCGTCCATTCGTCCACCTCCAGCAGCAGTTCGGTGATCTTGACGTGCGGCAGGATCATTGCCGTCTGGTCGATCAGCGCTTGGGCGGTGTCGGGTACCGCCGCGTCGAGCGGCGTGATCTTCAAGCCTGACTCGGTGATGATGGCGTCCGGCAGCTCGTTGGCCGTCGCCATACGGTTGACGGTGGCAAGCTGTGTTTCCAGCAGCGTCAGCCGGTCGTTCAGGTACCGGTTGCAGTCGGTGGCCACGGCCAGCGGCAATTCGCTGGCCTGCTTGAGGCTGGCGAATTTCGCGGGCGGCACCAGGTAGTCCTCGAAGTCCTTGAACTGGCGCGACCCCTGCACCCAGATGTCGCCGGAACGCAACGCGTTCTTCATCTCCGACAGCGCGCACAGTTCGTAGTAGCGCCGGTCGATGCCGGTGTCGGTCATGACCAGCTTCTGCCAGCGCGGCTTGATGAACTCGGTCGGCGCGTCGGCGGGCACCTTGCTGGCGTTGTCGCTGTTCATGCCGCGCAGCACCTCGATGGCGTCGAGCACGTCCTTCGCGGCGGGAGCGGCCCGCAGCTTGAGCACGGCAAGGAATTCCGGCGCGTAGCGGCGCAGCGTGGCGTAGCTTTCGCCGATGCGGTGCAGGAAATCGAAGTCCTCGGGCTGCGCAAGCTTCTGCGCTTCGGTGACGCTCTCGGCGAAGGCATCCCAGGACATGACGGCCTCGATGGCGGCGAACGGATCGCGGCCCGCCTGCTTGGCCTCGATCAGCGCCTGGCCGATGCGGCCGAACAGCCGCACCTTGGCGTTGATCGCCTTGCCGGACGCCTGGAATTGCTGCTGATGCTTGTTCTTGGCGGCGTTGAACAGCTTGCCCAGGATGCGGTCGTGCAGGTCGATGATTTCGTCGGTGACGGTGGCCATGCCCTCGATGGCAAGCGCCACCAGGGTGGCATAGCGTCGCTGCGCCTCGAACTTGGCCAGGTCGGCGGGCGTCATCTGGCCACCCTCACGGGCGATCTTGAGCAGGCGGTTCTGGTGCACCGACCGCTCGATGCCAGAAGGCAGGTCGAGCGCCTGCCACGCTTTGAGGCGTTCGATGTGTTCCAGCATGTGCCGCGAATTCGGTTTGACGGGCGATTGGCGCAGCCAGGCCAGCCAGGTCGTTTTGCCGTTGTCCCGACGCTTGAGCAGATCGTCGAGGCGGCGGCGATGCGCGTCCGACAGCGGTTCGGCCAAGGCATCGTAGATGCGCCGGTTGGCGCGGGTGATTGCTTCGGCGCTCGCCCGCTCGACGGCGTTGAGGGCAGGCAGAATGACCGACTGCTGCCGCAGGTGCTCGATCAAGGTGCTGGCCAGCACGATGCCCTTGTCGGTCTGCAAGGCCATCTCGGTCAGCAACTGGACGGCCTGCCGGTAGTGGCCCATGGTAAAGGGCTGGAAGCCGAACACCGTTTGCAGTTCGACCAGGTGCTCGCGCCGGGTCTGCTCCCGCTGCCCGTATTCGTCCCAGCTTTCGACGCTGACCTTGAGCTGGTCGGCGACCAGTTTCAACAAGGGCGGAAACGGCGGCTCATCGACGCCCAGGATGACACCAGGAAAGCGCAGGTAACAGAGCTGCACGGCGAAGCCCAGCCGGTTGGCCGGGCCGCGCCGCTGCCGGATGATGGAGAGGTCGGTTTCGCTGAACGTGTAGTGACGGATCAACTCATCCTTGGTGTCCGGCAACGCCAGCAGGCTTTCGCGCTCGGCGGCGGACAGGATTGAACGACGTGGCATATTTACTGATCCGTTCTCAAGTATTGATACAGGGTTTCGCGACTGATTCCGAATTCACGAGCCAGCTTGGTCTTTTGCTCGCCAGCCTCGACACGTTGGCGCAGTTCGGCAATACGCTCAGACGACAGGGATTTCTTCCTGCCACGGTAGGCCCCGCGCTGCTTGGCGAGCGCGATGCCCTCGCGCTGCCGCTCGCGGATCAAGGCGCGTTCGAACTCGGCGAACGCGCCCATTACCGACAGCATCAGGTTCGCCATCGGCGAGTCCTCGCCGGTGAAGGTCAAATGCTCCTTAAGGAACTCGATGCGTACGCCGCGCTGGGTGAGGCCCTGCACCAGGCGGCGCAGGTCGTCGAGGTTGCGCGCCAGACGATCCATGCTGTGCACCACGACCGTGTCGCCTTCGCGCACGAAGGCGAGCAGCCGTTCCAGTTCGGGCCGCCGTGTGTCCTTGCCCGACGCCTTGTCGGTGAACACTTTATCCACCTGGATCTGTTCGAGCTGCCGTTCTGGGTTCTGGTCGAAGCTGCTGACGCGGACGTAACCGATGCGCTGACCGTGCAAGGTATCCTCCTGAGGGAAATGTGTCAGGAAGAAATCTATGACCCTTGACGGCGTATGTCAATCAATTCGGAAGGCAACTCTATTCTGACGATTTAGCGCCGGATGGTCTGACGCCAAGTTAGGGTATGCCTCAATCTGACGGCTGCGAACCGCCAGGGACAGGCGCAATGTCAGATTCTGTCGCGGCCTTGGCGCGTGCCTGGAAGCGTTCATAGCAATCCAGCCCGCAGAAATGTTCGACGTATTCCGCGCCTTCCGGGGTGAAGGCGGCATCGAGCGGAATTTCTTTGCAGCATACGCAGCAGGTGGTGCAACTGGCAGTGTTCGGGGCGTTTGCGTTCATGGTGGTACTCCTCCAGATTGGTAGCGAAGCTCAAAGCTGCCCACTCTCGGCTGGCTGGGAAGCGGTCATGATCTTCCCTTGAAGGCCCGCAGCAGCCGCGTCACAGACAGGACAAACAAGCCGGTCAGCGTGAGGGCTGCAATACCCCAGTGCTCCCCGATGAACGCGCCGGCCGTCGTGCCGGCTAGCACAATGGCGAGAATCGGCAAATGGCAGGGACAGGTGAGCACGGCCAGCGCGCCCCACAAGTAGCCGGTGATCGGTTTGTGCGTCTCAGACGGCAAGTGCTCTGGGCTGTTCATGGCAGACTCTCCGCGTGCTGTGCCGGTTCGGTTGGCATGGCGGCCAGTTGCATTTCGAGGCTGGCCAGGGCCTCGCGCCGACGCTCGACGAGTTGCCGCAACACGGCAAGCTGCGCAGACGCACCGTCACCGTCCGCAGCATCCAGCGCCCGGCACAGCCGCGCCAGTGCGTCCAGGCCGATACCCGCTTCGAAGGCAGCCCGTACAAAGCGCAGCCGTTGCAACGCGGTGTCATCGAACAAGCCGTAGCCGCCCGTGGTGTACGCGACCGGCCGTAGCAATCCGCGCAGCAGGTAGTCGCGCACGATATGCACGCTCACCCCGGCATCAAGGGCCAGCCGGGACACTGTGTAGGCGCTCATTGAACACCTCCTTTTCCTCATCCGGCGCAGCACGAAAGCTGCTTCACGTCCTTGCTGAAGGTCTGCGCCGCGAGCTTCAGCCCTTCGACCATGGTCAGGTAGGGGAACAATTGGTCGGCCAGTTCCTGCACGGTCATACGGTTGCGAATGGCGAGCACCGCCGTCTGGATCAGTTCACCCGCTTCCGGGGCCACCGCTTGCACGCCGATGAGCCGTCCGCTACCTTCCTCGATGACCAGCTTGATGAAGCCGCGTGTGTCGAAGTTGGCAAGCGCACGCGGCACGTTGTCCAAGGTCAAGGTGCGACTGTCGGTCTCGATCCCGTCGTGATGTGCTTCCGCCTCGCTGTAGCCCACGGTGGCGACCTGCGGGTCGGTGAACACCACGGCCGGCATTGCGGTCAGGTCCAGGGCCGCATCGCCGCCAGTCATGTTGATCGCAGCACGGGTGCCGGCCGCTGCCGCCACATAGACGAACTGAGGCTGGTCGGTGCAGTCGCCAGCCGCATAAATGTGTGGCGTACTGGTGCGCATGCCCTTGTCGATGACGATGGCCCCCTGCGCATTGGCAGCGACTCCCGCCGCTTCCAATGCCAGGCTGCGCGTGTTCGGTGCCCTGCCAGTGGCGACCAGCAGCTGGTCGGCGCGTATTTCACCGTACCCGGTGGTCAGCACGAATTCGCCGTCCACATGCGCGACCTGGCTGGCTTGCGTGTATTCCAATACCTTGATCCCTTCGGCACGGAACGCGGCTGTAACGGCCTCGCCGATGGCCGGGTCTTCGCGGAAGAACAGCGTGCTGCGTGCCAGGATCGTCACTTTGCTGCCCAGCCGGGCAAAGGCTTGCGCCAGTTCCAGCGCCACCACAGACGAGCCGATCACGGCCAGGCGCTCGGGAATGGTGTCGCTGACCAGGGCCTCGGTGGAAGTCCAGTAGGGTGACTCTTTCAGGCCCGGAATCGGCGGCACGGCCGGGCTGGCACCCGTGGCGACCAGGCAGCGGTCGAACGCCACCACACGCTCGCCGCCATCGTTTAAACGGACGGCAAGGCTCTGGTCGTCCTTGAAACGCGCTTCACCATGCAGCACGGTGATGGCCGGGTTGCTGTCCAGGATGCCTTCGTACTTGGCGTGGCGCAGCTCATCGACGCGCGCCTGCTGCTGGGCCAGTAGTTTGCTGCGATCAATCGCAGGCACAGTCGCCGCGATGCCACTGTCGAATGGGCTTTCACGGCGCAAATGGGCGATATGGGCAGCGCGGATCATGATCTTGGACGGCACGCAGCCGACATTGACGCAAGTACCGCCGATGGTGCCGCGCTCGATCAGCGTGACGTTCGCACCTTGCTCGACGGCCTTCAGCGCCGCCGCCATCGCGGCTCCGCCGCTGCCAATAACGGCGACGTGCAGTCCGTCCCCATCACCACCAGCCTTGTCGCCACCGCCCAGCCATCCCAGCGCCTTGCCAAGCAGTCTGCCCCGCGCTGAAGTGGATGGGGCATCGGCGGGTGTGGCCTTGTAGCCGAGGCCGGCCACAGCGGCGGTCAGCGCCTCTGGCGAGGTGCCGGGATCGGTGGCGAGTTGCGCGGAGCCTTTCGGGTAGGACACGAGCGCCGACAGCACGCCCGGCACTTTCTCCAGGGCGTCCTTGACATGTGTCGCGCACGAGTCGCAGGTCATTCCGGTGATATTCAAATACATTGCATCGTTCCTTTTCGTTTCGGCAACTGCCAATGCAGTTAGCCGTGTTTGGGTGGTAGTTCGCAGCGGCGGTTGGCCGGTGAGAGCAGATCCCAGATCGACACCCCGATCATCAAGGCCAGACCGACATAGAGGAGGTTCGCCGTCCACCAATTGCCAAAAAACAAGAGCATGGCCGCCAGCACGATGGCTGGGCCGACCATCCCGAGCAGGCTGCGGTACCATTGCCGATGACTCAGCCAGCCCAGTGCATTCGCCAGCAAAGCCACGACTGCGAACAGCGGCAGCAGCTTGGAGATAAACAACCCTTCGTATTCCTGTAGAAAGCCAAGGCCGATGGCCGCGCCCAGGCTGGCGATAGCCGGGAAACAGGCAGCGCATCCCATCGCGGAAACAACGCTGCCAAGCGCGCCAGCCTTGTCGGCAATGCGTGTAATCAGTCCCATGATCGCCCCAGGTTCGGGTTCAGTGGCTCACTGCTTGACGCTGGACGGATAGCCCGCGTCTCCGGTTGCCTTGGTCAGCTTCTGCACGCTGGTCTTGGCATCATCGAACGTGACAACCGCTTCGCGTGTCTCGAAGGTCACGTCAATTTTGCTGACGCCTTCGACCTTGGAAATCGCCTTCTTGACGGTGATCGGGCAGGTGGAGCAGGTCATGCCCGGTACGGACAGCGTGACGGTCTGGGTGGCGGCCCACACGGGGGCAACAACGGCAGCGAGGGCGAGGGCGGCAAACAGTTTTTTCATGATGAACTCCTGTGATTAATAGAAAAATGGCATGACGTAGGGAAATCCGAGCGCGACCAGGACCAGCGCGGCCACGATCCAGAAAATGAGCTTGTAAGTAGCTCGCACTTGGGGAATCGCGCAGACCTCACCCGGTTTGCAGGCTTGCGCCGGGCGGTAGATGCGCCGCCAGGCGAAAAACAGCGCGACCAGCGCTGCGCCGATGAAGATCGGGCGATAGGGTTCCAGCACCGTCAGGTTGCCGATCCATGCCCCGCTGAACCCCAAGGCGATCAAAACCAGCGGCCCCAGGCAGCAGGCCGACGCAAGAATGGCGGCCAGCCCACCGGCGAAGAGCGCGCCGCGCCCGTTTTGTGGTTCAGACATACGCTTGTCCTTTCAAATTTGGTTTGGATAGCTTAAGCTTACTTCCGTAGTTATGTACGGAGTCAAGCGATATGCAAATTAATTTTGAGAATCTGACCATTGGCGTTTTTGCCAAGGCGGCCGGGGTCAATGTGGAGACCATCCGGTTCTACCAGCGCAAGGGCCTGCTGCCGGAGCCAGACAAGCCCTATGGCAGCATTCGCCGCTATGGCGAGGCGGATGTAACACGAGTGCGGTTCGTGAAATCGGCCCAGCGGCTGGGCTTTAGCCTGGACGAAATCGCCGAGCTACTGCGGCTGGAGGATGGCACCCATTGCGAGGAAGCCAGCGGCCTGGCCGAGCACAAGCTCAAGGATGTGCGCGAGAAGATGGCCGACTTGGCACGCATGGAGGCCGTGCTGTCTGAACTGGTGTGCGCCTGCCACGCGCGGAAAGGGAACGTTTCCTGCCCGCTGATTGCGTCACTGCAAGACGGAACGAAGCTCGCTGCATCGGCGCGGGGGAGTCACGGGGTGACTACGCCTTAGCGTGCTTTATTTTCCGAATTCTGAGACGACCCCAGGTAGCAGAGCTGCACCGCGAAGCCCAGCCGATTGGCCGGGCCGCGCCGCTGCCGGATGATGGAGAGGTCGCTTTCGCTGAACGTGTAGTGACGGATCAACTCATCCTTGGTGTCCGGCAACGCCAGCAGGCTTTCGCGCTCGGCGGCGGAGAGGATCGAACGGCGGGGCATGCGGTTTCCTTCTTCTTGAAAACGTAGGTTTGTGACAAGCCCGCCAAGGCAACCGGCGCGGCACGGGAATCAAGGCATTGCGATTCTCGAAAATAGTTCTTGAAATTCTATTCTTGATTGCATATCATCTCAACGAGTTTCGATAAGAAAGGATGCGCATGCGACCGTCTGTTGTGCTTGACATGAAGCGAAGCGCAGTGCGTGAAGCGGTAGGCCGCTTTCGCGCCGCGAACCCGCGCGTCTTCGGCTCGGTGCTGCATGGCACCGACCGGGATGGCAGCGACCTCGACCTGTTGGTCGATGCGCTGCCCGGTGCCACGTTGTTGGACTTGGGCGATTTGGAAGAAGAACTGAAATCGCTGCTCGGCGTTGACGTCGATCTGCTGACTCCCGGCGACCTGCCGCCGAAGTTCCGGGCCAAGGTGCTCGCGGAGGCGCAACCGATATGAGCGAGAACCGCCTGCCCGATTACCTCGACCACATTCAGCAGGCCGCAACCGATGCGCGCAGCTTCGTGGAAGGGATGGCCAAGGACGACTTCTTGGCCGACAAGCGCACCCAGCAGGCCGTCATCATGAGCCTGATCGTCATCGGCGAGGCGGCCACAAAGGTGATGGATGGCTACGTCGAGTTCACCCAGGCGCATGCCGACGTGCCGTGGCGCAGCATGCGCAATATGCGTAATCGCATGGCTCACGGCTATTTCGACATCAACCTCGATGTGGTGTGGGAGACGGTACTGGAATGGCTGCCGGCGTTGCTCCAGCAATTGCCCGCCGTGCGTCAGGATGCCGACGATGAAGACCGTAACGACAACTGTGAAAGAGGGATCTCCGATGACTGTTGAATCGAGAATATTTTCTGTAGCCGAGTATGTTCAGCCGTCCGAAGGCGAGCCTATTCGTTCCGTTGTGCTTGAAACCCGAGACTCAATTATCGTGGTTTGGCATGTCCATCCCGGGCAGGAAATTGCGGCTCACATTCATCCTCACGGCCAAGACACGTGGACTGTTTTGTCGGGAATGGCTGATTACTTTCAGGGCAATGGGATTGTTCGTGCCCTCAGGGAAGGTGAGATAGCCGTGGCAAGACCGGGCCAAGTGCACGGGGCGCGAAATACAGGTACCGAGCCATTTGTGTTAGTCTCGGTTGTGGCATCAGCCAATGCCGGTTTCGTATTGGCTGAGCGATAGAGCCCAATCTCTGGAGTTGGTCCAATGAGCGGTCGGGGAGATAGGTAACAGACATGCAGCGGACACGGCTGCTAAACCAGGTCGCAAACCTCCTTGCGTCGCAGCGTGCCGCAAGCGACGCGATCAATCGAATGGGGTCGGCATGAGACTGAACACCATCCAGTTCCCGACCGCGTAGCCGCCTGTCCTGCCGATCAGGTCTTGACCATCGACGCCTGGGATCAGTCCTGAATGTTCTTGGAGACCACTACGTTATGAGCCGCAGCCGCCGCAAAACACCCATCGTCGGGCACACGACCTGCGGCAGCGAGCGCGAGGACAAGAAGCTCTGGCATCAGCGCTGGCGCACCCGTGAGCGCACGGCGCTGACCAGCGCGTCGCCCGAAGCCCTGAGCGCCCATCTGCCCCTGCTGGAAAACCAGGCCAGCAGCGTCTGGTCGATGGGCAAGGATGGCCGCTCCTACTGGCCCGTCAAGCGCCAGGCCGCCACGGCGGATCGCATCGCCAATCACAAGGGACGCAACCCGCAAGAACGCGCCTCCCTGAAAAAGCGCCTGCTTACACTGTGATTCCTTCAAAATATCTCAACGAAATTTCCCGACACCTGTTTAAGCTATCTTGCTGATATTTCTGTTTTTCGATTTTTGCCGGCGCGATGCCGGCGACGTTGGCCAGCTGCCCCGGGCGCGATACTGAGATCAGTTTCTTTGAACAAAAAAACCGCCTTTTGGCGGTCAGTATTCAGTAGCTGGAACGGTAGTCTCTCCCCCGATTCCAGCGGTCTTGCCAGTGTTCGAGGAATGATTCAGCGAGCTTAGGCATGTTCCAGATCACCACCGCATTCTCCGAGTTTTTCGTTTCGGCCGCTTTGGTGAAATTAAAGCTGCCAGTTTCAACGGTCACATTATCCACGATGATCACCTTGTCATGCTGGATAGGGAAATCACTGTCAGTACGCAAAGGGATGCCGCTGTTCGCTATGTAGTTCATGGCCGCAATGCTGGCGCGCCCCGTATTGCCCCTTTCATCAATTACGATTTTCACATCAACTCCCCGTTTTTTGGCTGCTACCAGTGCTTTCATAATATCCGGGGCGGTAAAAGAATAAGCCATCATCCGTATCGAGGTTTTTGCGGAGTCAATGGCGCTCAGGACGAGAACGCGGGCGCTTCCTTCAGGCGAGTAGCCAACCTGAACGGATGGTTCCACCGCAAAGGCGGGCAGGGCGGCTGTCGTAAATGCTGCGGCCAGAAGCCAGGTTGCTAAGTTTTTCATTACAGGCTCCCGTTCACACACTGCATTTTATATTCAGGGTCAAAATAAATTTCTTTGATTTTCCGCTTTTCCATATGCACCACAACGTCAATGGTGGAGTAGAGCATTCGCATAATATCGCTCATATCGAGCATACGGCCGATAGGGGTCGCCTTGATAAGCAGCCCAATACGGTTAAAGGCATCGCGCGCAGAGTTAGCGTGCGTTGACATAACACCGCCTGGATGGCCGGTATTAAGTGCTTTAAGATAATCCCACGCAGCATCATCCCTAAGCTCAGTCATGATGATACGGCCCGGTGTCAGACGCATACAGGCTCGCAGGGCATCAGTGGCGCTGACGCGGCCGATCTTTCCTGCATCGCCGTACATCATATAAACGGCTTCTACAACGTGATCGACCGTGACTTCGTGAACGTCCTCTAAAATAATTACACGCTCGTCTTTATGTAGCGATTTTAACAGCGCGCGCGTGAGTACCGTTTTCCCCGACCCGGTTTCACCGCAGATCACGATAGTGCGTTTCTTCTCAACGGCGGTTTGCAGGAATGCGGGCCATTTTTCGCTGCTGTGCAGCTCTTTAAGGAAAAAATCATCATCCGTTAGGCTTTGCTTGCTGCCGGTAATCTTCCGGCAGTCACTGAAAATCCCCTCGCGGGTCAGCTGCTCCAGATTTTTATCGGCCGCCAAATCCTTACGAAACGCTACGGCCGTTGTACCGTCAATCACCGCAGGGGGCAGACAGATAACGCCCCTGATCCCGCCAGGCAGGATCACGTCATTAATGGCCTGCATGGTCAGCTTGTTGCTGCTCACCAACGATTTAGCAAGGTTCCTAATAAAATCTGCCGTAATTGCCGCGTTCTGCACAACCCTGCGGCCGCTGAACGTATCACAGATAACTTCCTGAAAGCAGTTAATGCGAATTTCAAAAACAGTAGGATCTTCTAAATACTCGCGCAGTGGGCCAAGTTGATAGAAAGCTGCATCAGTCATGATTACTCCTGAAGAAAAGCGGGCGCTAAGCGCCCACTTTTTTAGTTGTCTGCGAGCGTATAAACGCCGCTGAAATCGAGGTCGCGGGCAACAAAAATGCTCACCGCATCACCCTGCTGATCGTAGAGGGTAGGGGGGATAGACATGTAAGAGCGGAGTGCTTCAGACGCCAGCTGCTCACCGCTGTTTTCTGTACTGTTGTACTGAATGTTATTACTCTGCGTCTGGTTAACCAGCGCCGTTAAGGTGTCAGAGAACAACGAAATCATGATCGCACCACGCAGACGCTCCCACATATGGGTATCCACCTGGCCCGGAATCCCCGCGCTGCCGAGTGAGTTCGTTCCGGCACTGTCAATATTAACGATTGTTCCGTCCTGGTCATTGCGGATACGCTCCCAGAGAACAAACACGCGCGCCTGGCCGTCTTTGATACCACCGGTAATCTGCCCGTCAACCCATGAGCCTTTATCAATCAGCCTAACGAGTCCATCAGCTGAGTAAACGTCCTGTGAAACCCGGCAGGAAACCTGACCCGGAACAGTGGTATCCAGCTCGGTGCCGGTACCACAGGGGATCATTTTGCCTTTCGGAACAGTCAGGCTGGGATTAGCCATGACTCCAGCGCGGCTAGCCTTCAGCCTTGCAGGAGTCAGGTTTTTAGCGAGTGCTGAACTACCTTCGCTTGTTTCGTTGTCCTGGGGCTGCACTCCGGGACTATTGCTTGTAGCCGCCTGATTAGTCTGGGCCAGCTCGCCGCCCAGACGACGCTGCATAGCCAGTTCTTCAGGCGAAGGTTCTTTACGCTTATTAGAGGTACGCGCGCCGGTATTGCTGCTGCCCGCATCTGCATCTGCCTGTGCGGCAGCCTGCACAGCACGGGCATCAGTGGCGCTATTCTGCGCAGTTGCAGGTTTATTAACATCAGGATCGCTGTTAAAGCTGTAGTTTGGCAGTGTATTGGCCTGTTGCGCTTTACCACCGTCTTTATCAGCTTCAGCTTTAGCCGGGGCGCGAATTTTACCCATGACCGTAATCCCGATGAATACCAAAGCAAGCAGCGCCATCAGTATGACAAAGGCTTTCATACCAGGAGCCGAACGGCGGTTACTGCCATTAAATCCGCCACGCTCGCTTTCAAATTCACCGTCTCCGGTGTTTTCATCGAGTTCCTGATCTACATCGACACTTTTACGGGCCATCAGTTATCCTCCCCAATTTGAACCCTGCGCACATCCGGGGAAGCCGTACCGGTTGCTACCGCACCGGCGCCCGGCGCGAAATTATTATTACGAACGCCAACGACTTTATCGCCCAGACGAATACGCCACTCTTTAGCGACGGTTTCCACCTCGATGATGTTGCGGTTCTCACCCACAACATGAGAGTTAGGCAGCGTTTCTTTGCCACTGGCCGAGATCATGTAGACCTGCGGTAACTCCGCATTGGCCGGAAACTCAAACCGGGTAAAGCGGTAGTTATCCCAGACGTGAACCGGCTGGATGCTGCGCATTTCAGGCTGTTCGCTCATTACGTACTGATAGTTCTTCGCCCCCGCAAAAGCCGTCTGCTTCAGCTTCTGCGTAATGCGTTTTTTATCAGCCGCGCTTTTGGCTTTTTCCTGCTGCTCAAACGGATATTCATAGGTCAGCTGAAGAACGGCCTGGCGCACAGCCCACGGCGTTTCAATAAAGGATTTTGATACCGTACCGTCTGCATTTTTCTTCGTTTCTTCACCGATGAAATGGAGGACGATGTTATAGGTGCGCTTATCGGTGACGATCACCAGGTTGGTATCACTCATGGCCTGTTTCGGCTTCACAAAAAAATGGTTCATTTTGTGCGCAAACGTCCAGCTTTCAGAATCGCCAAAAGCATGAGTGATATAGGTTTCGTCAGGCGCGACAACAATGTGGGTAGCCACACCGGCGATAGCGTCAATTTTGACCACATTAACAGGGTTATAAACAACGCTTTTAATGCGATAGTCATAAGGAGAATTGCGGCCAACCTCAAGCGCCATAACGTTAGTGGCCGCGCCTCCCAGGACTGACAAAACGACTGCTGAAAGAAGTAGTTTTTTCATGGGGCAGCCCTCAGTTAACTTCCGGGTTGACGCGATAACTCGTCACGCGGAAACCCAGCGGGTTGACATAACGCTGCTCAGCATTCATCGCCAGCGATTTATATTCATACCCCATAATGGCAATCCAGCGCTGCGGCTGATCATCAACGGGATTGCTGCGCACGCGGCGAACCGTAGTAAAGCGTATCGTTGCTACGCCGTGCGGTTTATCGAGGATCACAGAGTTAATCTTCACGCGGGTCGTTTCACTGTCGCCCAGAACCTTATCAAGACCGTTGCGGCCCTTGAACTTGCTCTGGTAAGACTCTGCCACGTTCGGCGTGGACATTAAGCCAACGGCCGTATAGTCGACCTGAACTGAATAGAAGTCATAGCTCTCACGGTGAATGACATATTGTGTCAGCCAGAACTTATCAATTTCGTCACCATAAGAGGTCTGGTCGCGGGTCAGCTTGACCTGCTGTACTTCGTGAGTGGCCTCGTTGAGCGTTAGCAGATGTGCGGGGATTGGCTGGCTGTACTTATGCACCACGTAACCAACTAAAGAGAGTGCAAAAACAGTTACCACCGCTGAACCGGTGGCAACCATCCAGGCGGTACGCCGGGACTTCAGCACTTCATCCATCAGATCAACTTCAAGCCCTTTACGGCTTTCGTTGAACTCTTTAATGGCTTCACGTGTAAGCCCTGTTTTTTTATTAGCTTTCATTTGCACCACCTTGCGTATCAACCGGGATTGTTTTGTTTACTGGAACGGTGTTGCTCCAGTCCGGCTCCGGTGGCGGTTTATGCCCGCTGGAACAGGCGCTAATGGGGTTTGAAGGCCAATGGAACGAAAACGTACGTTAAGAATGTAATTTATTGATATTCATAAAAATAAAAAAAGGATCGCTGATTGATCCTTTTGTTTTGCTATTTGAATTTCGATAAACATTAACCACGAGAATGCAGTAGCTCGGCTATCTCATGAGCAATTTCATCGATTGTATGAGTTGCAGTACTACGAGCAACTTTGTCTGCTAATGATGGACTAAAATCGACAACTTCTTGTTTTGTAATATTATGCCATATGGGAAGCAATATTTGCTCACCAGAAATAGCACGAGTGACGATTCCATCAAGTTCATAATTTGTCCAACCTTTGCTTATAAACGCCGGAGACAAAACTACTAACCCAACACGACTGTTTGCTAAACCTTTGTCTATTTTTTGTCTCAGGCTGTCACCAATTCTTAACGTCATTTCGTCATACCATACATTAAGGCCGTGACTGATTAATGAGTTTGCCAGAGAGCGAACAAAATCATCTTTATCCTCTGAGGCATGCGAAATAAATACGTCATGTATCTCGTTGCTCTGTGCTGTTGACGGTGGTCTGTTATCTCTTACCAGACTAGGAACTTCGCTTAACGGCCTATCCTGAATTTCAGGAAGAACCCCTGGAAGAACGCGAACAGAAGCCCTGGTACTCCCCCTTAATCCCTGCATATCTACAGCAATATGCCAATGGCCTGATGAAGGGATCTGTAACCTTATGGGGGAGCGCTTTGCTAACCCACCAATGTAGGAATGTCGTCGGCCATTCTTATAACTACTGAAGTTAGAACTATCCATTAGTCTAACATTTGCACCACTGGTAAGGGTGATTTCAACAATCTCCCCTCTTTTTCTTTGACCAAGATCATTATGGATGAATTGCATGTAAGTCTGCTCTCTTCATTTGAATTGGAAGAATGTAGCCACTTCCTGATTATACTGTATCCAGTGGTTGAGAGTATCTCTTAGTGTGAAAAAATAAATTATAAGACTTTTACTCGGTATGGATGAAGATGTAAAATCCGTAAACCAGAGAATAAATGAGGAAAAAGCGTGACCAAGCACAAAGTTTTCATCAGTTACCACCATGCTAATGACCAATGGTACAAAAACGAACTTGAAAAAATGAATGATGTTTTTGATATTTTTGTGAATCGCTCGGTATCACTTGGTGACATTGATGAAGAAGAAGAACCTCAAAAGATCAGAGAAATAATAAGGGATGAATATTTACGTGATACATCCGCTCTTATTTTACTCGTTGGGACTGAGACTAAAAATAGAAAGCATGTTGATTGGGAATTATATTCATCCATGAGGGATAGTCCCAGAAACGGCAAATCAGGTATTTTTATTATAAATCTTCCTTCAACAGGGACAAACAACATTAGAGCCAGTCATGGTGAAAATGAAAAAAATGAATTTCATCCTAATATAACCGAGTGGATAACAATCAACGACAGAACAACATATAAAGAAATATATCCATATATGCCTGAAAGAGTTATCGATAACTTGATGAGTGAAAAGTCATATATATCAATAGTCAACTGGGATCAGATACACAATAACCCAGAAAACCTTAGAAAAATGATTGAGTTAACATATCAAGATAAAGATAAGTGCGAATACGTTTTTTCTACCCCAATGAGAATGCGTAATGGCTAGCAGAAACAGTAAAGGGGAGTATGATACTCCCCTTTACTTGTTACCAATCCCATTTGGTGGTGTTCACGTTAAATGTTTGTTGAACCCGTGATGTGAAAAAATCATTTACTACTTTAAAATCGTTACATATTTTACTGTAGTTATAGTATTGCTTTTGTATTTTATTTATAGGCGTCAGGTGAACTTTTAATGGTGTATTAGTTATAACATCAATAACTTCATCCTTATCTGATATATATTTATACCATCTTTTATAATTATTTTGATTTTTAGTTAAAAATTTATTTAACACCATTAACATATCATTGCTAATATTATATAACTCATTGTCTTTTTTTGGATTCAATAGTTTCATTTCATCTCTAATAAATTGATATGTCTGATAATATGATGAGATAACTTCATCGAATGCGTCCACATTTTTCTTCAACTTAAAGATAGCTCTTTTTGAATCCAGATGATTTTTTATACTTTTGCGATATAACGTACCACTTTCATTGAACAGAACATTAACGCCGCCTAAACTTAATTTCTCTACTTTAAATGAGTATTTTTTTAAAAGATATAACGCTACAATTAGCCATATAAAAATAGATATTAGTAGTATATATATAATACCAGTTACTAAAGGTTTGTTTTTATTAAATACGGTGTAAATTGAAGGTACATATAATGAAAGATCCACTGTACACATTACAGCAATTACCGCAATGAAAGCTATCGTCCAAATTATAACAAATGTTCTCACAATTCCACCTTGTCAGTTGTAAGATAATCAATCATTGATTGGTGAACGTTCTGAATTGATAATTTTATATACGGTTGAACGCGCAATACCCATATGCTTAGCTATTTCAGTTGCTCCAGTTCCTTTATCATGCATAAATTTTATTTTATTCCTGTCTATTTTCCGTTTTCTGCCAAATTTAATTCCTTTAGACTTGGCCTCAATTCTTCCTTCATTTGTTCGTTCAAAGATGCGAGTACGTTCTGCTTGTGCCACTGCTGATAGAATTGTGACGATCATCTTCCCCATTTCTCCATCGGTACTGATCCCATCATCAATGAATCGGACTGCCACACCCAAGGCATCGAATTCTTTTATTAGTTGAATCATATCGGCAGTGTCACGACCAAGACGGTCTAGCTTCTTCACCAGAATGACATCTCCATCTTCCACCTTCATGCGCAACAGCTCAAGTCCTTCCCTGGCAGCTGAACTTCCCGATGCCTTGTCCGTAAAAATACGGTTGGCTTTTACCCCCGCGTTCTTAAGTGCTCTAATTTGAATATCTAGGGACTGCTGACTGGTTGAGACCCGTGCGTAACCAAAAAGTCGCATAAAAATGTACCTTAAATCGAATATCAGACACCTTGTGTCTATTATGGCAAAAATACGATTTAATAGACAGTCCATGCCTGCCGTTTTATGCTGTCTTATAAATTATAACATTTCGGACGGTTGCGAAATTGTTAATATATAACCGTCAGGCAGGAAGGCCTATATGCCCGTCGATTTTCTGACCACTGAGCAGGAACTGAATTATGGTCGCTATGTTGCAGAACCCAATGACGTGCAGCTGGCGCGCTATTTTCATCTTGATGAGCGAGATCTTGCCTTCATTAACCAGCGACGGGGAAGGCATAACCGGCTGGGAATTGCGCTTCAGCTCACCACCGCCCGTTTTCTGGGCACCTTTCTGACAGATTTAACCCGGGTTCTGCCGGGTGTTCAGCAATTTGTCGCGGTGCAGCTTAATATCCGCCGTCCGGAAGTCCTTTCCCGCTACGCAGAACGGGATACCACCCTCAGAGAGCATACTGCGCTGATTAAGGAATATTACGGTTACCATGAATTTGGCGATTTCCCCTGGTCTTTCCGCCTGAAGCGCCTGCTATACACCCGTGCATGGCTCAGTAATGAGCGACCCGGCCTGATGTTTGATTTTGCCACCGCCTGGTTGCTTCAGAATAAGGTCCTGCTGCCCGGAGCAACCACACTTGTACGTCTCGTCAGTGAAATACGTGAACGGGCAAATCAGCAACTTTGGAAGAAACTGGCCGCGTTGCCGGACAGCTGGCAGACCGCCCGCGTGACTGAGCTGCTGGACATTCCTGAGGGGCAGCGAATTTCACCGCTGGAGCAACTGAAAAAGGGACCTGTCACCGTCAGCGGTCCGGCATTTACCGAAGCGCTGGAGCGGTATATCCGGCTGCGAAACCTGGAGTTTTCCCGACTGAGTTTTACCGGTCTGCCCGCTATACAACTACGTAATCTGGCCCGTTACGCAGGCATGGCGTCGGTAAAATATATCGCGCGAATGCCACAGCAGAGAAAGCTGGCCGTACTCACCGCATTCGTTAAAGCACAGGAGACTGCGGCGCTGGATGAAGCCGTTGATGTGCTCGATATGCTTATACTGGATATCACTCGTGCGGCGAAGAAAACGGGGCAGAAAAAACGGCTCAGGACGCTGAAAGATCTTGACCGTGCTGCGCTACTGCTGGCGCAGGCATGTTCATTGTTGCTAGCTGAGCAGGCTGACGATGCTGAACTGAGGGAGACCATATTCAGCAGCATACCGAAAAGTAGGCTGGCAGAATCCGTCAGCAAGGTAAATGAGCTGGCCCGGCCTCAGAACAACAATTTCCATGACGAAATGGTGGAACAGTACGGGCGGGTAAAGCGTTTTCTTCCGGCGGTATTGCGCGACCTGCATTTCCAGGCAGCGCCAGCCGGAGAACATACGCTGTCCGCCATTCATTATCTGACCGAACTGAACGGCTCGAAAAAGCGCATCCTGGACGATGCGCCTGAACATATTATTACCGGCCCCTGGAAACGCCTGGTATACGATGCGGAGGGCCGGATACAGCGTGCCGGTTACTCGCTTTGTCTGCTGGAGCGCCTTCAGGATGCACTACGCCGACGGGACATCTGGCTCGAAAACAGCGATCGCTGGGGAAATCCCCGCGAGAAGCTGTTGCAGGGGGAAGAATGGCAGGTTCAGCGGGTCCCCATCTGTCGGGCGCTGGGACATCCCACTGATGGACATAAAGGCGTGCAACAGCTGGCGGTCCAACTGGATAAAACCTGGAAAGCCGTCGCATCTCGCTTTGAAGGAAATGCGGAGGTTAATATCTGCCATGACGGTAAATATCCTTCCCTGACTATCAGCAGCCTGGAGAAACTGGAGGAGCCACCATCGTTGCATCGTCTCAACAGTCGGGTAAGGCAGCTACTCCCGCCGGTAGATTTGACGGAACTGTTGCTTGAGATAGATGCCAGAACGGGCTTTACACGTGAGTTTACGCATGTCAGTGAATCCGGGGCCCGGGCGCAGGATCTGCACATCAGCCTGTGCGCGGTCCTGATGGCTGAGGCTTGCAATATCGGGCTGGAACCGCTGATAAAGCACAATATACCGGCGCTGACGCGCCACCGGCTCAGTTGGGTGAAACAGAATTACCTCCGGGCAGAAACGCTGGTCAGCGCCAATGTCCGCCTGGTTGATTTTCAGTCCACACTGGAGCTTGCTGGCCGCTGGGGTGGCGGCGAAGTGGCTTCAGCTGACGGCATGCGCTTTGTCACGCCGGTGAAAACCGTCAATTCAGGACCTAACAGAAAATATTTTGGTTCCGGACGTGGCATCACCTGGTACAACTTCGTCTCTGATCAGTATTCTGGATTCCACGGCATCGTTGTTCCCGGCACATTACGTGATTCCATTTTTGTGCTGGAAGGCCTTCTGGAGCAGCAGACAGGGCTGAATCCGGTTGAGATCATGACAGACACAGCCGGTACCAGCGACATTATTTTTGGCCTCTTCTGGCTGCTGGGATACCAGTTTTCTCCTCGGCTTGCCGATGCCGGTGAAGCAGTATTCTGGCGGGTGGATAAATCGGCAAATTACGGTGCACTAGACGAACTGGCTCGTGGTTGTGCCGATCTGTCGAAAGCCGAGTATCAGTGGGATGAGATGATGCGAGCCGCCGGTTCGCTGAAACTGGGTACCATTCATGCTTCAGAACTCATTCGCTCTTTGCTGAAAAGCTCGCGCCCATCAGGGTTGGCACAGGCGATCATGGAAGTGGGGCGCGTCAACAAGACGCTGTACCTTCTAAATTATATTGATGATGAAGATTATCGTCGGCGGATCCTGACGCAGCTAAACCGGGGAGAAGGCCGCCATGCTGTGGCGAGGGCGATCTGCTACGGGCAGCGCGGTGAGATCAGAAAGCGCTATCGTGAAGGTCAGGAAGATCAACTGGGTGCACTGGGCCTCGTCACTAACGCAGTGGTACTGTGGAACACACTTTATATGCAGGAAGCCCTGAGCTGGATGCGCAGGAATGGAGAAGAAACCGGGGGTGAAGATATCGTCCGGTTATCCCCACTGATGCACGGGCATATCAATATGCTGGGGCATTATACGTTCACGCTACCGGAGGATATTTTGAAGGGGGAACTGAGAGAATTAAATTTTAATTTAAACAATGAATTACCTTCTTAGCGTACGTTTTCGTTCCATTGGCCCTCAAACCCCGATACTGACTCAGCTTAACCGGGGAGAAGGCCGTCACGCCGTGGCAAGGGCGATCTGTTACGGCCAACGTGGTGAGATTAGAAAACGTTACCGTGAGGGGCAGGAGGATCAACTGGGTGCGCTGGGGCTTGTCACTAACGCAGTTGTATTGTGGAACACGCTTTATATGCAGGAAGCGCTATCACATTTGCGCAGCGCTGGTGAGATCCCGGAAGACGAGCATATCTCACGCCTGTCGCCACTGATGTACGGTCATATCAACATGCTGGGACATTATACGTTCACGCTGCCGGAAAATATTCTGAAGGGAGAGTTGAGGCCATTAAATTTCAATTCAAACAATGAATTATTGCCTTAACGTGGTTTTTTACACGATTGAACCTCGAACCCCTAAGCGGCCCTCCGGCCCGCTAACGCGGAGATACGCCCCGACTGCGGCTGTCGCCTTGCCGGGACCACTCCGATCGCGTACAGCAGCTCCTGAAGCGTTGTTAGTGGATATGGCTCATCAGGGCGGTGATGGAGATTGGCAGAATCTATCATACCGTTGCCGGCAGAGCCGGGCTTCGGCGCCACTCACTTTCCGTTCACCATTGAACATTGGCTGGCGCCTTTTTAACATCATGCGGGCCTGAATCCCAGATAGATTTGTGAGTAGCTGTTCTAATTTGAATTAATAATTTCCGCTGTTCGCTCAAAGCAGCCTTTGTATCAGCCAGCTATGGCTGAGTGTCAGGAATGGAAGTTGCTACCGTTAGTTTTTATTAATTAACGGGTAGAAGGTCATGGGTGAATAATAAAAATGACAAGCAACTTCGTTGATTCGGAGCTTGCCACTTTAGTTAACATATATCTTAAAAGTTTTTAGCCTTTCGCTTCTTCGAGGTCATCAGTATTCACCCCTTCTACCTTAGATTTAAAGTAAAGTTCAACTTCCTCCAAACTCTTGCCACCAGTTTCTGGAACAAAGAAGCTGAATATGGTGTAAGCTATGCATATTGCAGAAAAAATCCAGAATGTTGTCGACGCCCCCAATCCGTTTAACATCGGCAGAGAGAATATAGCGATGACTAAGTTAGTGGAAAATATGACAAAGATTGACAAACTCGTCGCCTTAGCTCTGGCTCTTAAAGGTGCGATTTCTGAAATAATCAAGAAACCTAACATGCCAGGACTAATTGCATACATGATGATGTAAAAGACTAAAGAACTAAATGCAAGCCAGTTGCTTCCGGGGAATGCAGGAATAGAGAATATAACCGCAAGAATAACCAGGCTAACCGTCAAACCGATAGCACCCAGAATCAGCAATGGACGTCTACCAACTTTCTCGATGATTAGCATGCCAACAATAGTAAACAGAACATTTGTAATTCCAAGCCCAAAAGTACCAATCCATGATGCCGAGGAAGTAAACCCACTGGACTGGAGGATTTGAGGAGCAAAGTAGATAACCAAATTTATGCCGCAAGCATTGGAGAAGAATGCAACCAACACCCCGATAGCAATCATTGGTCTGACATGCCCCCTGAAAAGGTCACGCCAAAGCATATCCACACTTTCAATAGTGTTCAGCCGTTCTGTTTCATTGATTTCTTTATCGACATCGCTGATCCCACGCAATTTTATTAATGTATGCTTCGCTGTATCTTTACGGTTTGTCGCAATTAACCAGCGAGGGGATTCCGTTACAAACATGACGCCTATTGCAAGAATTACGCCCAGGACGCCAGCAATCCCAACTGGCATACGCCATTCAGCATAGCTATCTGCGACCATGTTTACACCGTAAGCCATGACAATACCAACGGTGATCATCAGCTGAAATGAGGTGACGAGAACACCACGAATTTTAGCAGGCGAAAGCTCAGCGATATACACGGGTACAAGTACGGATGAAGCACCAACACCAATCCCCTGAAGTATACGCGCAAAGATGAGCAGCTCGATGCTGTTACTAAACCCTGAAATCGCAGCACCTGCTGCAAAGCAAAGACCCGAAGCCAGTAGGTTAATTTTGCGACCATATTTATCAGCAAGCGGGCCTGCGGCAAGAGAGCCCAACATCGCGCCGAGGAGTGACATGCTTACAACAATGCCTTGCATAAGGTCGTTGATCTGAAACTCTTTACCAATAAGAGGGATTACTCCTCCTATAATTCCCGTGTCATAACCAAATATAATTCCTCCTATGGAAGATATTATGACCGACATGATAATAAATATGCTTGTTTTTTTTCCACGATGACTGCTTGAGACTTCTTTGCTTTTTAATTGCCCCATGATGCCCACCCGTCTGTCATTTATAATTAACTAAGTTCAGGAATAACGATTGCTCCGAGAGCCCCAGCAGTATCACCTAATTCTGATGGCACAATTTTCATGTTAATTTCATACGCATCTGCACGCGTGAGAGATTCTTCCAATCCTTCTTTGAACAATGGATAATAATGAGCAGCGCTTCCACTCAGGATGGTGAGATCTGGGCCATATAATGTCAGTAGCGTTACCAGACCTCTTCCAAGATAATTTCCATAACGATGAAATACGCTCGCGATATCTTCTCTTTCTTTGGCCATCTCTTTATAAAAATTGATATCCTTTTTTTCAAAAGGATGTTCAGGCAGTAGCGTTTCTAAGTTTTGCTGGAGCCATGTTCTTGACGCAAGCATTTCCCAACACCCTCGTAAACCGCAATAACAAGTTGTTGGGTTACCTGAGACAGGAATATGTCCTGCCTCAGGATGTTGACCATCACTGGTGCGGAAAGGTTTTCCGTTATCAAGCAAAGCAACACCGATACCGGTCCCAAGCGTAACCATTAAAAGCCGTTTGCTATTCTTTCCTGCACCAAAATAATACTCGCCAAGTACAGCAGCAACCGCGTCATTATCTATGCCGACTTCTACATTGAGTAATTTTTTTAACTCATCAACCAAAGGGAAAAAAGAAAAACATTCAAGAGTATCTTTGTTATTAATAATTCCTGAACTCGTATCTACAGGTCCACTTGCACCTATTCCCAAGCTAACCAGTTTCGTTCCCTCAGGAATTAAAGAGAGGATGTATGAGGCCAGAAGCTCGGAGCGCTGTTCCTGTTCAACCACATTAAATAAAGCCGTAGGAATGGTTTTAGTGCTCAGAGTGCCCTCTTCACCGTGAATAATGATGCGAGTACCGGTTCCTCCGATATCGACACCAGCTTGTACCATTTTGATTAATTCTGTCATACCGCCACCGTGATTTTTTGACCGAACAGGAACTGCCCTGGTACAAAACCATTCTGTTCGGCTAATTCAACAGTCAGCTGTTCGATGTAAATAAAGCCACACAGCAGTTGGCACAATTCGTTACCTTCAGGAACGGAAAGCAGCGTTGATCCTGCAAAAGCTGCTTCGCCAATAGTGACGACGCTCGTGCCATTCGCCACCATTTCTGCAGACAGGCGCTCCAGAGTCTCATCGCCCGGCTTTCCAAGGAGAATGGCAAGCATTCCTTTACCAGACGTTTCCAAAGGACCATGACGAAACTCTCCGCCAACAAAACCTTCCGCGCTAACTTTTGAAGCTTCCTTAGTGATCAGTGCCCCGGTCAGCGCACTTGAGGCGTATGAGCCGGTGCCAATATATGCGACGCGTTGGTGCGTATGGCTAAAAAGAGATTCTGCCATCCCCGCAACATGCTGATTAGCAGCCAGAAGAGAACGGATTACCGGAACGATGTTTTTAACGGTGCTGCAAATTACATGCTCATCCTCATCAAGCAAAACAGCCAGAGCACGGTGACTGGCGATCAAGGTATTGAGATAGCTTTTTGAGCTTACAGTCGCTTCGTCACCGCTGTTGAGTGAGATGAGAATGTCAGCCTTTTTACCCAATACACTATTTGGATCATTGGTTAATCCAATAAGCGTGCGTGGTTGAATACCTTGCTCAAGCAGCGCAACAATTTCACCGCTCATGCCTGATTGAGATGTAGCCCACAAAAGCGTATTTTCAGTTACCAGTGAAGGCATATCCAACAGCCGGCCTGCATCTATTCTCCATACCGGATATCCCCTGGCAGCAAGCGCTCTCTCAATAGGGATCAGACCATAGTCAGAAGACCCCATACCGGTCAGGATGATTCGGTCATAACTATCTAATTTTAAGGACTTCAGCCCTTCCGGCAACGGCGTATTGAGTTGAGCAAGAGCGGCTTCTGGTTGCATTGAGATGTCGTTTTCGTATGGGGTTTTCATAGCATTCTCGTCATTAGGTTAGAAAAACACCTACAACGTACATGCACGATATCGTGCGTGTCAATGCACGATATCGTTTGTGTGACAGTAATATTACTTTTTGCTTATGGTTGACGTTGTTGATGTAACTAGATGAATAGATTATCATTTTGAATGAGTGTTTAAATTAAAGACGCTTTGCACACATCTGTGAGAGGAAGACGAATGCTTGCACCTGAGAGACGGGAAAAAATTCTTTCCATGCTAGTTTCAAATGGTTATCTGAATGCCAATCAATTAGCAGATTTATTTGAGGTGGATAGCTCAACGATCCGTAGGGATCTAATGTACCTTGAGAAAGGGCGGAAGATAGTCAGGACGCATGGTGGCGTATTGCCGGTATTGTCATCTGAAGGGCAAGACACGCCTTACAGCATTCGTCGTGGCAGAAACCATGAGCAGAAGGTGTCAATTGGCGCTTTTGCGGCTTCACTGATAGCTGACGGTGACTCAGTTATTCTGGACAATGGCTCAACGGTTTATGAGCTCGCTGCGTGTTTGATATACAAAAAAGATCTGACAGTTATCACGAACGATCTCAATATCGCTATGCTACTGAGCCAATATCCCGCGATAAATCTGAACGTGACGGGTGGAGTTGTTGTTGGGAACTCATATACCCTTGTAGGACCCGATGCCACGAGGAAATTCAGCGAAGTTCATGCCGACTGGGCATTTCTCGGTGCTGAAGGGGTGCATCCTGAAGCGGGGATCACTAATATCAATGCAATTGAAATCCCCACTAAGAAAGCCATTCTGAATTCGGCGACTAAACGCGTTGTATTGGCTGATACAACAAAAATAGGATATCGGGCGCTTTCACACGTCTGTAGTATCTCTGATATAGACATGATAATAACCGATACGAAAAAGAAAGATAAAACAGACTCGTTATACGATGGGAAAATTAAATACGCCAGCGTGTGAATTTACACCTAGAATCGACTCGAATCTCAATGGATAAGGTTATTTAAGTCATTAGCTGTTGATTTTTTCATTTAATGAAAGTTAAAGATTAAAAAGCCTGCTAATGAAATAACAGGCTTTAATTGTTGATGCTGGGTCATAGTGGAATGGTATCGAGTGAGACTGTAATTAAAATTGTGTAATTGCCTGATTTTGATATGTTCACTCCGGTAACGGAGACAGGCAATTATGGACGAAAAGAAACTCAAAGCCCTTGCGGCTGAACTGGCTAAAGGCCTTAAAACCGAAGCCGATCTCAATGCTTTTTCCCGCGTGTTGACGAAACTTACCGTCGAAACGGCGCTCAATGCGGAGCTGACTGACCACCTTGGGCATGAGAAAGATGCGCCCAAAAGAGTCTCAAACACCCGCAATGGCTACTCGTCAAAAACGGTGTTATGCGATGACGGCGAGATCGAACTGAACACGCCGCGTGACCGTGAAAACACCTTATAACCGGAACTGATTAAGAAGCACCAGACGCGCATTACGCAGATGGACAGCCAGATTTTATCCCTCTACGCCAAAGGCATGACTACCCGCGAAATCGTCGCAACCTTCAAAGAGATGTACGACGCAGATGTCTCACCCGCGCTGATATCTAAAGTCACCGACGCCGTAAAAGAGCAGGCCACTGAGTGGCAAAACCGGCAGCTGGATGCTCTGTATCCCATTGTTTATATCGAATGTATTGTTGTCAAGGTTCGTCAGAATGGCAGTGTGATAAACAAAGCTGTTTTCCTTGCGCTGGGGATCAATACCGAAGGCCAGAAAGAGTTGCTGGGCATGTGACAGGCCGAAAATGAAGGCCTTCAGGACATCCTGATTGCTTGTGTGGATGGTCTGAAGGGCTTCCCGGATGCGATAAACAGCGTCTTCCCGCAACCCCATATCCAGCTGTGCATTATCCATATGGTGCGTAACAGTCTGAAATACTTAGCCAGGAAAGACTACAAAGCCGTCACCAGCGGACTGAAAGCGGTTTATCAGGCCCCGACCGAGGAGGTGGCTCTGATGGGGCTGGATGCCTTCGCGGGAGAGTGGGACGACAAGTATCCACAAATCAGCAAAAGCTGGCGTGCGCACTGGGAAAACCTGAATACGTTATTCAGCTATCCGCCGGGCCATTTACACCACAAATGCCATAGAATCGCTGAATAGCGTGATCCGTGCGGCCATAAAAAAACGCAAAGTGTTCCCGACGGACGACTCGGTACGGAAAGTTGTTTATCTGGCGATCAAGGATGCGTCAAAAAAATGGAGTATGCCGGTCCAGAACTGGCGGCTGGCAATAAGTCGTTTTATTATCGAGTTCGGTGACCGCCCGAGCGATCACCTTTAATACGGTGGCTGTTACACAGAATTATAGGCAGGCTCTATCGGGTCCTTAGACTTCTTGTATGCTCAAAATCTAAGGCAGATTTCTCTATGGGCTTGGTGTCACTCCAACCATTAGCAATGAGTAATGATAGCGAACTTCCGCTTTTCGCTTAAAACTGCCCGTCATGCCAGTTCAAAAAACAGGCTTAACGTAGGATAGTCACTCCCTCCTTCCCGGTACTATGCTGAGGACAGGCTTACAGTCGGAGAACCATCATGGAAAACATTGCGCTCATTGGTATCGATCTGGGTAAAAATTCCTTCCATATTGGATCGCCACGGCAAAGCTGTTTATCGTAAAAAGTACACCAGACCAAAGCTAATCGAATTTCTGGCAACATGTCCGGCCACGACTATCGCAATGGAAGCCTGCGGCGGCTCTCATTTCATGGCGCGAAAGTTAACCGCGCTTGGGCATATTCCAAAACTGATATCGCCACAATTTGTCCGTCCATTCGTTAAAACCAATAAAAACGACTTTGTCGATGCCGAAGCCATCTGCGAGGCTGCATCTCGTCCATCAATGCGTTTCGTTCAACCCCGTTCGGAATCTCAACAGGCAATGCGGGCTCTGCATCGCGTTCGTGAATCTCTCGTTCAGGATAAGGTTAAAACAACCAATCAGATGCATGCTTTTCTGCTGGAATTTGGTATCAGTATGCCGCGCGGCGCTGCCGTTGCTAGCCGGCTGAGCACTATTCTCGAGGATATTGACTTCCCTCAATATCTCAGCCAGTTATTACTGAAATTACAACAGCATTATCATTACCTTGTTGAACAAATTAAAGATCTGGAATCTCAGTTGAAACGAATACTGGACAAGGATTAAGTCGGGAAACGTTTACTGAGCATTCCCTGCGTAGGAACGCTAACGGCCAGTACCATTTTGAATCGCCACGGGTTTAACAGACACCTCAGAGTCATTTAAGATGGCTTAAAG
>NZ_JBEAID010000050.1:0-28008 GCF_040064585.1 Klebsiella sp. CN_Kp113
GGGCGTTGATGAACCTGTAGCCGGAAGTTCGGTCAGGGGAGCAAGCGTACTTTTTCCCGGGTCGCGGCGTAAACGCCTTACCCGGGCTACCGGTCTGCGGGCGTTGATGAACCTGTAGCCCGGCTAAGCGTAGCGCAAGCCGGGAAAATTTCCGTTTTGCAGGTGTTTGTTAAGCTGAGGCTCCCTCAGTCTGCGGGGCACACTACGCCAAATCTTCCCCATTGCTGGCAATCACCTTCTTATACCACCAGAACGACTTTTTGCGTTTTCGCGCCAGCGTGCCGCGTCCGGCATCGTCGCGGTCGACGTAGACAAAGCCGTAGCGCTTGCTCATCTCGCCGGTGGAGGCGGACACCAGATCGATACAGCCCCAGCTGGTGTAGCCCATCACCGGAATGCCATCCTCGATGGCGTCACCCATCGCTTTAATATGCTCGCGCAGATAGCTGATGCGGTAGTCGTCGTTAATCTCGCCGTTAGCGTCAATCTCATCCCGCGCGCCGAGACCGTTTTCCACGAGGAACAGCGGTTTCTGGTAGCGGTCATACATCATATTCATGGTGATGCGCAGGCCGAGCGGGTCGATGCCCCAGCCCCATTCGCTGGCCTGAATATGCGGGTTCTTCAGCGATTTAACGATATTGGCGGCGCTGGTGTTGCCGGCGTTCATCTCCGCCGACGCGCAGCGTGAAGCGTAGTAGCTGAAGGAGACGAAATCGACGGTATGGCGCAGGATCTCATCATCGCCCGCTTCTTTGGCGATGGTCACGCCTTTCTCGCGGAATACCCGCGCCGCCCATACCGGATACGCGCCGCGCGCCTGGACATCGATAAAGAACAGGTTCTCGCGATCTTTCTCCAGCGCCATCCACACGTCTTCCGGCTTACAGGAGTAGGGGTAGAAGTTGCCGCCCGCCAGCATACAGCCGACCTGATTTTGCGGATTCACCTCGTGGGCGATTTTGGTCGCTAAGGCGCTGGCGACCAGTTCGTGATGGGCGGCCTGGTATTTCACCTGCTCCTGATTTTCCCCCTCTTCAAACACCAGACCGGCGCCGGAGAACGGGCTATGCAGCATGATGTTGATTTCATTGAAGGTAAGCCAGTATTTCACCAAGCCATCAAAGGCTTCAAAGCAGGTGCGGGCGTAGCGGGTGAAGAACTCCACCATTTTTCGATTGCGCCAGGAGCCGTACTCGGTGACCAGGTGCATCGGCACGTCGAAATGGCACAGCGTCACCAGCGGCTCGATGCGGTGCTTTTTGCACTCCTCGAACAGCGAGCGATAAAAGGCGATCCCTTCCGGGTTCGGTTCCAGCTCATCGCCCTCAGGAAACAGACGGCTCCAGGCGATAGAGGTGCGGAAGACGCTAAAGCCCATCTCCGCCATCAGGGCGATATCTTCTTTATAACGATGATAAAAATCGATCGCCTCGTGGCTCGGGTAGAACTCATCGTCGCGCAGCGCGAAGCGTTTCTCCTGCCCCAGCTTGACCGCCAGGCGGTGCGCGCCGTGGGGAATCATATCGACGGTGGTCAGCCCTTTGCCACCCTCCAGATATGCCCCTTCGGACTGGTTGGCGGCCAGTGCGCCGCCCCATAAAAATCCCTGTGGAAAAGTCGCCATGCGTTACCTCGTTAACAAAATGGTGTTCAGGCGTGAGAAGCCTGGGTGCCGGCCTGGCGCTGTCTGGCGTCGGCGGCGGCTTCTTCTTGCGGAATATCTTCAAAGCCAAGCATTAGCGTCAGGACAAACGACAGCACTACCGCCAGCGCCATGACGCCGAAGACCCAGACGATGGTCATCGGATTGGCCGGGTCGAAAAACTGGACGCTGGTAAACAACCCCGGCGCCGCCATTGAGTGGCTGGCGAGCCCGGCAATACCGGCCACCGCGCCGCAGATAAAGCCGCTGATCAGGCTGGCGATCAGCGGTCGCTTCAGCCGCACCGCCACGCCGTACAGCGCCGGTTCGGAAATCCCCGCCAGAATCGCGGAAGCCGCGGCCGCCAGCGCCGTCTGGCGCAGCTCCGGGTTTTTGGTTTTCCACGCCACCGCCAGCGACGAACCGCCCAGCGACAGATTAGCGCCGATTTCCGACGGCATTACCATGCCCTCTTTGCCGGTTTCGGCGATGGTCTGAATGATAGTCGGGGTAAAGACCCGGTGCATCCCGGTCATTACCAGCAGCGGCCACAGGGCGCCCATGATCGCCACCGACAGCCAGCCGAGATAGCTGTGGATCGTATAGACCAGCGCGGAAATGGCGCTACCGATCCAGATGCCGAGCGGGCCAATCAGCAGAATCGACAGCGGAGCGGCGATCAGCACGATCAGCATCGGTTTAAGGAAGTTTTTTGTCACCGCCGGGGTGATACGGTCGACCCAGCGTTCGATATAGGAGAGGCACCAGGTCATCACCAGCGCCGGGATCACGGTATAGGTGTATTTCACCGCCGTCACCGGAATAAAGGCGAACTCCACGTGCTCGCCCTGGGCGGCTTTGGCCATCAGCTCGATAAAGCTCGGGTGTACCAGCACCCCGGCAATCGCAATCGCCAGCGACATATTGGTTTTGAACTTCACCGCCGCGGAGGCCGCAACCATCAGCGGCAGGAAGAAGAACGCGCCGTCGCCGATAACCGTCAGAATAGTCAGCGTTGTCGCGCCTTTGGGCAGCACGCCGGTCATCTCGAGGATCATTGCCAGCAGCTTAACCATCGATCCGCCGATAATCGCCGGGATCAGCGGCGACATGGTGCCGATCAGCGCGTCGAGGATCCCGGCGCCGATGCGTTTCAGGGTAATGGGCGGTTTCCCCTGCGGTTCGGCGGGGCGTAGATCCCCCGGCAGCAGCGCGACCACTTCGCGATACGCCTGGGAGACGGTATTGCCCACGATCACCTGGCACTGGTTATCGCTACGCACGACGCCGAGCACGCCTTTCAGCCCTTTGAGGGTGGCGCTGTCGACCCGCTCGTTGTCTTTGACCACGAAACGCAGGCGGGTCATGCAGTGGGTGACGGCGGCAACGTTATCTGCGCCGCCAATTGCCGCGATAATCTGCTGCGCCAGAGCTGCATAATTTTTAGACATAGGATTTTATCCTGTTTATCAATGGGGTACTGGCTTGTCACCGCGCCGGAAAGCGGAGCGGCATCATGCATACATAGGAAACCGGTTCCACAAAATCATGATTAGTTTCATGAATGCATACAAGAAATAAAAAAATAAGATCTTGATTTTGTGATTTTGATCGCTGTGTGCGCATCAGCGCGGGCGACGCGCAAATGCTGAAAAAGCGCAGCGCGTGCAGTACACTGCGGGCAACATTGGCAACAGGAATAACCACATGGCAACGATGCTGGAGGTAGCGAAGCGCGCGGGGGTGTCAAAGGCCACCGTTTCGCGGGTGCTGTCGGGGAACGGCTATGTCAGCCAGGAGACCAAAGATCGCGTCTTCCAGGCGGTGGCCGAAAGCGGCTACCGGCCGAATCTGCTGGCGCGCAACCTGGCGACGAAAAAGACCCAGACCCTCGGGCTGGTGGTGACCAACACCCTTTATCACGGCGTCTATTTCAGCGAACTGCTTTACCACGTGGCGCGGATGACCGAAGACAAAGGGCGGCAGCTGATCCTCGCCGACGGCAAGCACAGCGCGGAGGAGGAGCGCGAGGCGATTCAGTATCTGCTCGATCTGCGCTGCGATGCGATTATTATCTATCCGCGCTTTCTCAGCGTTGATGAGATGGATGAGATTATCGAAAATCATGAGCGGCCGATCATGGTGCTCAACCGCCGCCTGCGCCGCAACGCCAGCCACTGCGTCTGGTCCGATCAAAAGGCCTCGGCGATGATGGCGGTGGAAAAGCTTATCGCGCTGGGCCATCGGGAAATCGCGTTTATTACCGGTTCGCTGGATTCGCCAACCGGCGTAGAGCGTCTCTCGGGCTATAAAGACGCGTTGGCCCGCGGCGGCATTGCCCTGAATGACTCTCTGATCGTCGAAGGCCGCTGGACGCCGGAAACCGGCGCGGCGGGAGTCGAGACGCTGCGCCAGCGCCGCGTCGGCTATAGCGCGCTGGTGGCGAGCAACGACGATATGGCGGTTGGCGCGATGAAGCAGTTGCACCAGCTCGGCGTCAAGGTTCCGGAGCAGGTTTCGGTGGTGGGCTTTGACGATATCGCGCTGGCGCCGTTTATGGTGCCGGCGCTCTCCAGCGTCAAAGTCCCGGTGACGGAGATGATCAAAGAGAGCATCAACCGGCTGATCTTTATGCTCGACGGCGGCGATTTTAAATTTCAGCAAACCTTTTCCGGCGAGCTGATTGAACGCGACTCGATGGTTCCCGGCCCGCACGCCTGACGTCGTCAGCTGTCATCGTCACAACTGACGATGACAGTATCTTCCGTATTTATCTTCTTTAATATCAGTAAGATAAAAGTTGGAACGCATTATGCATACTCCGGCGCGTAACCTTCTTACAGCTGGAGAAATGGATGAACCGTTTCATTATCGCCGACGCGAGCAAATGCATCGGCTGCCGCACCTGTGAAGTGGCCTGCGTGGTCTCTCATCAGGAAAATCAGGACTGCGCCGCGCTGACGCCAAAAAGCTTTTTACCGCGTATTCACGTGATCAAAGGCGTTAATGTGTCGACGGCCACCGCCTGCCGTCAGTGCGAGGACGCCCCGTGCGCCAACGTCTGTCCGAACGGCGCGATCGGCCGCGATCAGGGCTTCGTCCACGTGATGCAGGAGCGCTGCATCGGCTGCAAAACCTGCGTGGTGGCCTGTCCCTACGGCGCCATGGAAGTGGTGGTGCGCCCGGTTATCCGCCACAGCGGCGCGGGGCTGAACGTGATGGCGGAAAAAGCCGAAGCCAACAAATGCGACCTTTGCCACCACCGTGAGGAAGGCCCGGCCTGTATGGATGCCTGTCCGACCCACGCGCTGATTTGCGTCGACCGCAACAAGCTCGAACAGATGAATATCGAAAAACGCCGCCGCACCGCGCTGGCCTGGTAAGCCGGTCGCGCAATGAACGGGGTGCAAATCCGCATTCGCGGTAAAGTGCAGGGGGTGGGATTCCGCCCCTTCGTCTGGCAGCTGGCGCAGCAGCTGGGGCTGCGCGGCGACGTGTGCAACGACGGCGACGGCGTGCTGGTGCGCCTTGTCGGCGATGATGCGCCATTTCTCGCCGCGTTAACCCGGCGCTGCCCGCCGCTGGCGCGTATCGACAGCGCGGCAGCGGCGCCTTTTGTCTGGGCCGCGCCGCCGCCGGGCTTTACCATCCGCCAAAGCGGGGCCGGAAGCATGCGCACGCAGATTGTGCCCGATGCCGCTACCTGCCCGGCATGCCTGGCGGAGATGAACAACCCGCGGGAGCGCCGCTACCGCTATCCGTTTATCAACTGCACCCACTGCGGGCCGCGCTTTACCATTATTCGCGCTATGCCCTACGACCGCCCGCTGACCTCTATGTCGCCGTTTCCTCTTTGCCCCGCCTGCGCGACGGAATATGGCGATCCCGCCGATCGCCGCTTTCACGCGCAGCCGGTAGCCTGCGCCGAGTGCGGGCCGCAGCTGGAGTGGCGCGGCCCGCAGGAGCATTTATTTGGCGAGGCCGCCTTAGATGCGACGATTGCTCGCCTGCTGGCGGGCGATATTGTGGCGGTGAAGGGGCTGGGCGGTTTCCATCTGCTGTGCGACGCCGGAAACCGCGAGGCCGTGGCGAAGCTGCGGGCGCGCAAGCATCGCCCGGCGAAACCGCTGGCGGTGATGCTGGCGACAACGGCGGGGCTCGATGAACCGGCGCTGACGCTGCTGACCTCTCCCGCCGCGCCGATCGTGCTGCTGGAGAAAACGCAGGTGGCCGGCCTGTGCGACCAGATTGCGCCAGGGCTTGCGGAAGTAGGGGGGATGCTGCCGTCTAATCCACTGCAGCATTTACTTTCGCAGGCGCTGGCGCGCCCATTAGTGATGACCTCCGGCAACCTCAGCGGCCGCCCGCCGGCGTTAACCAACGCCGAGGCGCTGGCGGATTTAGCCGGAATTGCCGACGGATTTCTGCTGCATAATCGCGAGATTGTGCAGCGGATGGATGATTCCGTGGTGCGGCAAAGCGGCGAGATGCTGCGCCGTGCCCGTGGCTACGTGCCTGACGCGCTGGCGCTGCCGCCGGGTTTCCACGACGTACCGCCGCTGCTGGCTCTCGGCGCGGATATGAAAAATACGTTCTGCCTGCTGCGCGGCGATGAAGCGGTGCTCAGCCAGCATTTTGGCGATCTCGATGAGGAGGGCGTCGAGGCGCAGTGGCGGCAGGCGCTGCGTCTGATGCAGGAGATTTACGCTTTTACCCCCCAGCGGGTGGTTGCCGACGCCCATCCCGGCTACCGCGCTTCGCGGTGGGCGGCGTCGCTGGCGCTTCCGGTGGACCGCGTGTTGCATCATCATGCCCACGCGGCCGCCTGCCTGGCCGAGCACCGCTGGCCGCGGGAGGGCGGCGACGTGATTGCCCTGACCCTCGACGGTATCGGGATGGGGGAAAACGGCGAACTGTGGGGCGGCGAGTGCCTGCGGGTCAACTATCGCGAGTGCGAGCATCTCGGCGGTCTGCCGGCGGTGGCGCTGCCTGGCGGCGACCTCGCGGCGCGTCAGCCGTGGCGCAATCTGCTCGCCCACTGCCTGGCCTTCGTCCCCGAGTGGCAGAATTATGCCGACACCGCCGCGCTGCGCCAGCAAAGCTGGCCGCTGCTGGCGCGGGCAATCGAGCGCGGTATTAATGCGCCGCAGGCATCGTCGTGCGGCCGTCTGTTTGACGCCGTCGCCTGCGCGCTGGGCTGCGCTCCGCTAACCCTGAGCTATGAGGGGGAAGCGGCGTGCCGTCTGGAGGCGCTGGCGGCGACCTGCGAAGGAGTTGAGCATCCGGCGACGCTACCGTGGCGCGATGGAAAACTGGATCTGGCGACGTTCTGGCAGCAGTGGCTGAGCTGGCAGGCGAGCCCGGCGCAAAAAGCGTGGGCCTTTCATGATGCGCTGGCCCGCGGGCTGGCGGCCATGATGCGCGATTGCGCGAACGCGCGGAATATTCACACGCTGGCCTTCGGCGGCGGGGTACTGCACAACCGCCTGCTGACGGCGCGATTGACCTTTTATCTGGCCGATTTTACTCTGCTCTTTCCGCAGCAGCTGCCCGCAGGCGATGGCGCGATTGCCCTCGGCCAGGCGGTTATCGCTGCGGCCCGCCTACAGGCTTAAAGGACACCGATATGATAGTGACGATTTTGCGTCAGCAGCCGCGCGCAGCGGCGCTGGTGCTGGCATTGATTGCCGCCAATTTGCTGGCCTGGGGCTGGGCGTTTACGGCGTTCGGCGGCAGCGGCGCGCTGATGGCCGCCAGCCTGCTGGCCTGGGGTTATGGTCTGCGCCACGCGGTGGACGCCGACCATATCGCGGCCATCGACAACGTGACCCGCAAAATGATGCAGCAGGGGAAGCGGCCTTTTGCCGTTGGCGCGTGGTTCTCGCTGGGGCATTCGTCGATTGTGGTGCTGGCTTCGGCGGCGATTGCCGCGACCGCCACCGCGTTTGGCCAGCAGATGAGCTGGTTTCACGAGACCGGCAGCGTTATCGGCACCGCCGTGTCGGCGCTGTTCCTGCTGGTGATGGCCTTTATCAACCTGGTTATTTTGCGCAGCGTCTGGCGCAGCTTTCGGGCGTGGAAGCAGGGCGAAAAGGTGAGCGATGAGGTCATGACCGGCGGCGGCATGATGAGCTGGTTGTTCGGTAAAACCTTCCGCCTGATTAGCCGCAGCTGGCAGATGTATCTGGTGGGCTTTCTGTTTGGCCTCGGCTTTGATACGGCGACGGAAATCGGCGTGCTGGGGATCTCCGCCGCCAGCGCGTCGAGCGGGGTGTCAATTTGGTCGATTATGGTTTTTCCGGCGCTGTTTGCCAGCGGGATGGCGCTGGTGGATACGCTCGATAACGTGCTGATGGTCGGCGCCTACGGCTGGGCGTTCAGCAAGCCGCAGCGCAAGCTCTATTACAATATGACCATTACCGGCACCTCGGTGGTGGTGGCGCTGTTTATCGGCGGTCTGGAAGCGCTGGGGCTGTTGATGGATAAGTTCTCTCTGAGCGGCGGCCTCTGGCGCTGGGTTGGCGCATTGAACGACCATCTCGGCGACGCAGGTTTTGTGGTGGTCGGGCTGTTCGTGGCCTGCTGGGTGCTGTCGGTGCTCAACTACCGCTGGCGCGGGTACGATAACCTGGCGCGGTAGGTTGGGCATTTCCCCGGCTCGCGCTGCGCTTAGCCGGGCTACAGGTTAATGGCCGTCTGAGATCCGGTAGCCCGGGTAAGGCGTTTACGCCGCGACCCGGGAATAACCTCATTTCATCGAGGTTAACTCACCAGCTGCTTGAGCAGGGCAAAAGCATCTTTCATGCGATCCTCGCTGACCACAAAAGCGCGCAGCTGGTTCTCGGCGTCAACGCCTTTCGCGACCAGGCCGTCTTTGGCGGCAACGATATTCCACGTCAGATCCTCGCGCCGGGTATCGCCCGCCAGGTGCAGCGGTAAATCCGGCGTTTTGACCTTCACCAGCATCGGCGGCAGCTTCAGTTCTCCCTGCTGGGCCAGCAGATTTTTACTCAGGCACATGGCGCTTAGCAGAATCGGCTGCAGAAAAGGCAGGACCATGCCGTTGATTTCCGCGCAGTCGCCGAGGGCGTAAATCGCCGGATGGCTGGTTTGCAGCTGGCTGTTCACCACCACGCCGCGGTGCGTCTGCAGTCCCGCATGCCGCGCCAGCGCCGTTTCCGGGCGTAAACCGGCGGCGGCCACCACCGCATCCACCGTCACCGTACGCTGGCGGTCAAGGGTGACGCGAATCCCGTCGGCGCTCTGCGCCAGGCTTTCCAGCTGGGACTTCAGCATCAGATGCACGCCCATGTCGGTCAGACGATGCTGCAGTCGGCTGCTGGCCTCGGGCGGCATCAGGGCCGACAGTACGCTGGCGGAGTTATCCACCACCGTCACCGCTTTGCCGGCGCGGCAGAAATCCATCGCCAGCTCGCAGCCAATCAGCCCGCCGCCAACGATCAGCACCCTTTTTGCATCGCGCAGCTGGCTTTGCGCCGCACCGTATTCCCGCTGGCTGTTCAGGGTCAGCATCAGCTCGCGGCCCGGCACCGGTGGGATAAACGGCGTCGCGCCGGTGGCCAGCACCAGTTTGTCATAGCGCCACTCGCGGTCCTGGCTCTTCACCAGGTGCTGCTCGGCGTCGATATCGCTGACCCAGGTATGCGGAAACAGGCGCAGATTGTACTGCTCGGCAAACTCGCCCGCCGTTTGCAGGGTCAGGTCGTCGGCGTTCTGCCCGCGGCTGACCACATGGCTGAGATCCGGTTTGTTGTACTCATCCATGCTGTCGGCGGCGATCAGGGTCAGCGGGATATTCGGGTCCTGCTTGCGAATATTTTTCACCAGCTGACGGGCCGCGAAGCCCGAACCGATGATGACGATGCCATCACTCATTTTGCCTCCGATGCCAGAACGTCAAACACATCTTTACCCAGCGAACACTCAGGGCAGAGGAAGTTATCCGGGACTTCGCTCCACGGCGTGCCCGGCTGGACGTCCTGGTTCGGTTCGCCCTGTTCGGGGTCGTAAATCCACTGGCAAACGCTGCACTGCATTTTCGGGCCGAGATCGGCTGCCGCTGGCGCTGCGCAGGGCGTTGCCTCAGGCGCGGCGTGTTTGGTCTGGCTCGCCGGCAGCGGGGAGAGGGCCCACTGGCGGGCGATTTCGCGGCCGTGCTCGCGGCACACTTCCAGCGCGTCGAGATCCGGGCGCCATTTGGCCTTCAGGCTCAGGGACATTTCAAAGCCCGCATCCTGTAAACGCGTGGACAGGCGGTCAACCGCGCCGCCGCTCCAGCCGTGGGAGCCGAAGGCGCTGGCGCGCTTGTTACGGAAACGCAGGCCGGTCATCTCCTCCACCAGCCCGGCGATTTTCGGCATCATCACGTTATTCATGGTTGAGGTGCCGACCAGCACGCCCTTCGAGCGGAACACGTTGGTCAGAATGTCATTTTTATCGCTGCGGGCGACGTTGAAAATTTTCACCGCCACGCGCGGATCCACGTCGGTAATGCCCTGGGCTATCGCGTCGGCCATCATGCGGGTGTTGTTGGACATGGTGTCGTAGAAAATCGTGATGCGGTCTTCCTGATAATCCGCCGCCCACTCGAGATATTTTTCGACGATCTGCGTCGGGTTATCGCGCCAGACCACGCCGTGGGAGGTCGCAATCATATCCACCGGCAGGTTAAAGCCGAGGATTTCGGTAATTTTCGGCGTCACCAGGCGGCTGAACGGGGTCAGAATATTGGCATAGTAGCGCTGGCACTGCTCGTAAAGCTCAACTTGGTCAACTTCATCATTAAACAGATGTTCATCGCAGTAGTGCTGGCCGAAGGCGTCGTTGCTGAACAGCACCGCGTCGCCGGTCATATAGGTCATCATGCTATCCGGCCAGTGCAGCATCGGGGTTTCCACGAAAATCAGCTGTTTGCCGTTGCCGATATCCAGGCTGTCGCCTGTTTTCACCACCTTAAAATTCCACTCCGGGTGATGATGGTGTCCGGTGATGGAGTCGATGGCGTTGGCGGTACAGTAAATCGGGGTGTCCGGGATCTGGGTCATCAGCTCGGTCAGCGCGCCGGCATGGTCCTCCTCAGCATGGTTGATAATGATGTAATCAATATCGGCGAGGTCGATTTCACCGCGCAGGTTCTGCACGAATTCACGGCTGAATTTATGATCGACGGTATCGATCAGCACATTTTTTTCTTCCCGGATGAGATAGCTGTTGTAGCTGCTGCCGCGCAGCGTTTTGTATTCAGTCCCGTGGAAATCACGCACTTCCCAGTCGCGTTGGCCAACCCAATGAATGTTATTTTTAACCAGAATAGACATAGCAACCTCAATTAATTCAGCAGTGTTCAAATAAGATGTTTTGCTTATATCAAGTTGCGTGCCAACTTTTTAAATAATTGAATTTAAAGTGTTTTAAGTTTTTTATTAAATCTGTTGATGTCAAATTGACAATGGTTAAAATAGTCGATATGACTACGTTTGGTGTCAAAATGACTATGAGGCGACAATGAGTTTCTCCGTCGAGGCCCTGGCGAAAATCGCCATTGATTTACAAAGCGATCTCGGCCATGCCGACCGTTTTTCGCGTTTGATTACCACCCTGCGGCAGATACTCGGCTGCGATGCTTCGGCGCTGCTGCGCTACGAGGCGCACCAGTTTGTGCCGCTGGCGATTGATGGCCTGGCCCAGGACGTACTTGGCCGACGCTTTGCCCTTGAAGGCCACCCGCGGCTGGAGGCGATTGCCCGGGCGGGGGACGTGGTGCGCTTCCCGGCGGATAGCGATCTGCCGGACCCTTACGATGGCCTGATCCCCGGACAGGAGAGCCTGAAGGTGCACGCCTGCGTCGGCCTGCCGCTGTTTGCCGGGCAAACCCTGATCGGCGCGCTCACCCTCGACGGCATGGATGCGGACCGTTTTGACAGCTTCAGCGACGAGGAGCTGCGCCTGATTGCCGCCCTGGTGGCCGGGGCGCTCAATAACGCGCTGCTGATCGCCCGGCTGGAGAATCAAAACGTGCTGCCGGAGCAGGCTATCGTGTATCCGGCAGCCAAACGTCAGGAGATGATTGGCCTGTCGGCGCCGATGCTGCAGCTGAAAAAAGAGATCGATATCGTCGCGGCTTCTGACTTAAACGTGCTGATTAGCGGCGAGACCGGCACCGGCAAAGAGCTGGTGGCGAAAGCGGTGCATCAGGGGTCGCCGCGGGCGGCCAATCCGCTGGTCTATCTCAACTGCGCGGCCCTGCCGGAGAGCGTGGCGGAGAGCGAGCTGTTTGGCCACGTCAAAGGGGCGTTTACCGGGGCGATCAGCAACCGCAGCGGTAAATTTGAAATGGCGGACAACGGGACGCTGTTCCTCGATGAAATTGGCGAGCTTTCGCTGGCGCTCCAGGCCAAGCTGCTGCGGGTGCTGCAGTATGGCGATATTCAGCGCGTCGGCGACGATCGCAGCCTGCGGGTTGATGTGCGGGTGCTGGCGGCCACCAACCGCGACCTGCGTCAGGAGGTGGTGGAGGGGCGCTTTCGCGCCGACCTGTATCATCGCCTGAGCGTGTTTCCGCTGTCGGTTCCGGCGCTGCGCGAGCGGGAAAGTGATGTAGTGCTGCTGGCCGGCTATTTTTGCGAACAGTGCCGTTTGCGTATGGGGCTGGCGCAGGTGATTTTAAGCGAAGCGACGCGGGCCAGGCTGCTCGCCTGGTCATGGCCGGGCAACGTACGCGAACTGGAGCACGCGATTCATCGGGCGGTGGTGCTGGCGCGGGCGACGCAGGCGGGTAATGATATCGTGCTGGAGCCGCAGCATTTTCAGCTGGCCGGGGAAGCGCCAGCCTTGCCGACCGTCAGCCCGCAGCCGGCGGCGGAAGCGGTGAGCCTGCGCGAGGCGACGGAGGCGTTCCAGCGCGAAGCGATCGCCAGCGCGCTGGCTGCTAATGGCCGCAGCTGGGCCGCCGCCGCCCGCGCGCTGGGGCTCGACGTCGCCAACCTGCACCGGCTGGCGAAGCGTCTGGGGCTTAAAGGATCCCGGCCTGATAAAAATTCTGCAGGTTAATCGCGCCGACCAGCTGGCCGCTTTCATCCACCACCGGAGCGGCGCTGATTTTATGCTTCATCAGGCGCTCTTTGGCTTCTATCGCGCGGCTTTCCGCTTGCAGAGTGACGCCGTTGCGGGTCATCGCCTGGCTGACGATATCCTGTAAGCTGCCGCCGCCCACCAGCCAGCGGCGCAGGTCGCCGTCGGTAAAGACGCCCTGCACGTGATTGCGCTCATCGCAGACCGCCACCAGCCCCAGGCCGGTGCGGCTGAGTTCGAGCATCGCGTCCATGACGCTGGTGTCGTTGGCGACGCGCGGCACGTCGACGTCGCGGCGCATCAGATGGTGAACTTTGTTCAGCAGCCGCGCGCCCAGCGCGCCGGCCGGGTGCGAACGGGCGAAATCTTCTTCGTTAAAGCCGCGGGCCTGCATGACCGCCATGGCCAGCGCGTCGCCGAGCATCAGGGTATTGACGGTGCTGGAGGTGGGCGCGAGGTGCATCGGGCAGGCTTCACGCTCTACGGCAATATCAAGCACCGCTTTGGCCGCCAGCGCCAGCGGTGAAGTGGATTTACCGGTCATCGCCAGCAGCGGAATTGATTTTTCCTCCAGGCGCGGAACGATAAGATCCAGCTCTTTAGCGCTGCCGGAGTAAGAGATAAACAGCATCACGTCGCGGCTGTCGAGCATGCCGAGGTCGCCGTGCAGCGCTTCCGCCGGGTGAACAAAAAATGCCGGGGTGCCGGTGCTGGCGAAGGTGGCGGCCAGCTTTTTACCAATATGACCCGATTTACCGATACCGGAGACGACCAGTTTGCCCTCGCAGTGGATAATGGTTTCCGCCGCGCGGATGAAGTCGTCGCCCAGGCGTTCAGGCAGGCGGCTCGCCTCCTGAAGCTCCAGCATCAGGGTCTGGCGTCCGGCTTCTAACAGAAAGTTACTCATGATGTTCTCCAGTAATAATGACTTCGATGCCTTTGTCTTCCAGCGCCCGCTTAAATTCCGGGCTGATATCGGCATCGGTAATCAGTTTGTCTACGCTCTCCAGGCCGCAGACGATATTGGGACTTTTGCGGCCAAACTTCGACGAGTCGGCCATCAGGATAACTTCGCGGGCGGCATTGCACATCGCTTTGCTGACCGTATAAACCTCATTAAAGGTGGTGACGCCGGCGATTAAATCAATGCCGTCGGTGCCCATAAACAGTCGATCGAAGCTGAAGTGTTCGAAGGCGTTTTCCGCCAGCTGGCCGTGAAAGGAGGCCGATTTTTTGCGGAACGTGCCGCCCGGCATCAGGATGGTTTGTTCGTTATCCAGTTCGGAGAGGGCGTTGACGATATGCAGGCTGTTGGTCATCACGGTAATGTTATTGAAGCGGCTGAGCATCGGCACCATTTGCAGCACCGTACTGCCGGCGTCAAGAATGATCGAGTCGCCATCGTGAATAAAGCTGACCGCGGCTTCGGCAATCCGCTCTTTTTTATGGGTGTTGATCAGCGTTTTGTGGTCGATGGGCGGATCGGCCTCGTCTTTATTTAACACCACGCCGCCGTAAGTGCGGATAACGGTACCGGCATTCTCAAGGATCACCAGATCCTTACGGATGGTGGTGCCGGTGGTGTCGAAGTGTTGCGCCAGCTCTTCGACCGAGCATTTGCCCTGCGATTGCAGGTGCTCGAGAATGGCTGCCTGGCGCTGACGTGGTTTCATAGGCGTTGTATCCTGCGTTTAAAGTTTCGAAATGATAATTTCGCAAGATATTAACGTTCACAACGAAATTATCCATGTTTCGGATTAAGCGCTAATGATAGTGCATTCTGACAGAGCGGATCATTGGGAAAGATCACATCAGGCTGCAATTCCTTAAGATGCTTACCGGTGAGGGCGGGAATTTTTTGCGGCCTGGCGAAGACGGTGAGGCCTTTCATTAACAGCGTATCGCGAATGCGGTCGTTTTCGTCGACGGCGATGGCGACGACGGCGCGCGGCTTGAACCGCCCCGAGGAGCGGCCGACGCCGACGCGTCCCTGCTGGCACAGCCGATCGAATGCGCGATTGAACTGCCTGATCTGCCAGCCGCCAAAGGCGAGCTGGGTTATCCAGGCGATGGCGGCGATAGTGATAAGTGCGGTAACCATAAAAGTCTCCTTAAGGTGTGCGATATTTCCCCGGAGGCGGCGCGTTGCGCCTTACCCGGGCTACGGATCGGCGCGGGGTGCCGGTTTTGTAGCCCGGATAAGCGCAGCGCAATCCGGGACCTCTGGTTTAAAACATCACCTGCCCGCCGGTGACGTTGATGGACTGCCCGGTGCAGTATGAAGCCTGCGGACTGGCGTAAAACATCAGCACGTTAAGTACGTCCTGGTAATCGCAGCCGCGCTTCAGCGGGACTTTGTCGATGTAATACTGCTCGACCTGCTCCTCCGGGATCCCCAGCTTGGTGGCGTACTGCGGCAGCAGAGACTGGAACATCGGCGACTTCAGCAGGTTGCCGAGCATCAGGGAGTGCACGGTAATCCCGTACTCCGCGAGGTCCAGCGCCAGCGACTGCGTCAGCCCCACGCCGCCGAACTTCGCCGCGCTATAGCCGGAGTTATGCTTGCTGCCCACTTTGCCGGATTTAGAGTTGATCTGGATGATGCGACCTTTAATGCCGTCGCGGATCATCAGGCGAGAGAACTCGCGGGCGCAAAGGAAGTAGCCCACCAGATTCACCTGCAGCGAACGGTCGAAATCCCCCAGCGCGAAGTCGCTGATAAACGCCGCTTTAGCGATCCCGGCGCTATAGACCAGCAGGTCGACGCGGGAAAATATTTCGTCTACCCCGCGGGCGAGGGCGACCACGCTGGCTTCGCTGGTGGCGTCCGCGCCGAAGCCCCACGCCGTGCCTTCGCCATGTTCTGCATTGATGGCCTGCGCGACGCGGGTCGCTTTATCGCTCTGAATATCGACCACCGCCACGCGATAGCCTTCTGCGGCAAGCCCGCGACACAGAAACTCCCCTAAGGTTTGTCCCCCACCGATGACAACAGCAACCTGATTCATAATTTTCTCCTTACAGCTTAAGCAACAAATTTCAGTACGCAGCCGGCGGCGATGCCTTCCGGCACCGGCCCCGCCACGTGTACGGTTCCGGGGAATTCCGCTTCGCGGTGGCCGTCAAAGCGCAGCGTGATATGGCCCAGCTCGCGCAGGTTCTGCTCGGCGACGTCGCCGACGGCGGTGACCGGGTAGCGCAGCTCGCCGAGCTGCAGCTCAGCGCCCGGCACCAGCGCGCCGGAGAGCTCGCCGTGGTTGTGAATAAAGCAGTACTCTTCGATATCGGCCGGGGCGCCTTCGCGGAAGGTGATCAGCATCTGCTCGTCCAGCGCCATCGCCGCGCTGGCGCCGATATGCGTAATGGTGGTCTGGTAAATCACGGTCATCTTCAGGCACCTCTTATTGGTAAATAAATCCGGAAACGAACCAGGCGATCAGCACCGTTGGCGCGCCGGTCAGGAAGCGGCTCACCAGTACCGACGGTACGCCGACGCGCACGGTGTCCTGGCGCGCTTCCGCCAGCGACAGGCCAACCGGGATAAAGTCGCAGGCGGCCTGGGCGTTAATGGCGAACAGCGCGGGCAGGGCGAGATGCGGCGGAATATTGCCAAGGCCAATCTGCACGCCAATCAGCACGCCGATAACCTGGGCGATGACCGCGCCGGGGCCGAGAAACGGCGACAGCAGCGGGAAAGAGCAGATCAGCGCCAGGGTGACGAGGCCCAGCGGATGGCTGGCGAGCGGCGCCAGGCCGTGGGCAATCCAGTCGCCGATGCCGGAGGCCATGATGATGCCGATCAGCGCCGCGACGAAGGCCATAAACGGCAGAATGGTTTTCAGCACCGTATCGATGGTGTCGCGCCCGGCCTGGAACAGCACCGCCACGACCGAGCCCATCCCCATACCAACTTTGGCCAGCAGGCCGTCGCTCTGCTCGGTTATTTTCTTGCTGGTGTCATAGTCGCGGGCCGCCAGCTGGGCAGGCGCGGCCTGCGGGGCCGGGGAGGGACCCTCTTCCAGCGCGAAAATGTTCTCTTCTTTGACGCCGGAAACGTAAATGTCTTCGACGATGTACTGCGCCAGCGGACCCGATTTGCCGGTCGCGTGGATATTAATGGTCGGGATGCGGCGCTTCGGGTAGATACCGCAGCGCAGGGTGCCGCCGCAGTCGATAATCGCCACGCCGATTTCCGCTTCCGGCGGTTCGCCCTCTTTGAAGCCATCGACCGCCTGCCAGCCGGTGAGGCGGGCAATTTTATCGACGATCGCCGGGCGGGTGCCCGCGGTGATATAGACAATCTTTTTACCGGCAACGGCGTCCAGTTCGAGCGGGCCGCCCCAGCCGCCGGCGCCTTTTTCAATGCGAATACGGGTCATGATGTCGCTCCTGACAGATGCACTTTCTGCTCAAGCTGGATGGCCATTTTTTTCTCAAAAATCGACGTGGTCAGGTCGGTCACCCAGCCGCGGAAGAAGTTCGTCACCAGGCCCACCAGCAGATAGCTCACCGCCAGCGGCCCTAACGGTAGACCGAGGGTGGTTAGCCCGTTGGCGATCCCCAGATAGACGAACAGTTCGCCGGGGTTGATGTGCGGAAACAGGCCGTTCATTGAGTGGCAGCTGTAGGAGGCCGCCGCGTAGTAGCTCGGTTTGTATTTCTCGGGCATAAAGCGCCCAAGGCTCAGGGTCATCGGATTACAGAAAACGAAGGTGCCGATGCAGGGCAGCAGCAGGTAGCGGGAGATCGGATTACCGGCGCAGCGCTGCGCCAGCTTTTCGATCCGCTGCTGACCAATAAAGTTGATCAGCGCGTTCATGATCACCAGCAGACTGATCAGCAAAGGCAGGATCCCGGTGACCATACCGGTGAACACCTCGCCTCCCTTCTGAAACAGGCCGATAAACCATTCGGCGCCGTGGGTAACGACTTCAATCATTGTTCTCTCCTTCAGCGTGTTATTTTTCTTGCTAACTGGCAGCTAATTTTAATCATTTTAAAAGGTTTAAAATTGTTATATTGATCGCAAAATGAAAGATAAATATTTTATTTTGAAAGATTGTGACTGGAGTGAACGAAGGATCCGGCGGGGCGAGAGGAAAAAGGGCGATAAAAAAGAATTTACATTGCCGCCGCTTCCTTGTGAGCGGGCGCATGCTTTACCATAATTACCCCTTGCCGATTTGTTAAATGGATGTCCCATGTTGAAGCGTCGTTCCCTGGCTTTACTCCCCCTGTGCGTTCTCCTCGCTGCCTGCAGCAGCAAACCTCAAACTCCTGCGGAAAAGGAAATGGCGGGCGGTACGGGCGGTTTTTTACTCGAGCCGCAGCATAACGTGATGGAGATGAGCGGCGATTTCGCCAATAACCCGGCGGCGGAACAGTTCATTGATAAAATGGTGAGCAAGCACGGCTTCGACCGACAGCAGCTGCATCAAATTCTCTCGCAGGCCAAACGCCTGGACTACGTGCTGCGTCTGATGGACCGTCAGGCGCCCACCGGACTGCCGCCGTCAGGGCCAAACGGCGCCTGGCTGCGCTACAAAAAGCAGTTTATTACCCCGGATAACGTGCAGAACGGTGTGGCGTTCTGGAACCAGTATCAGGATGCGCTCAACCGCGCGTACCAGGTATACGGCGTGCCGCCGGAGATTATCGTCGGGATTATTGGCGTCGAGACCCGCTGGGGGCGGGTGATGGGGAAAACCCGCATCCTTGATGCGCTGGCGACGCTGTCGTTTAACTATCCGCGCCGCGCAGAATACTTCTCCAGCGAGCTGGAAACGTTCCTGCTGATGGCGCGCAGCGAACAGGATGACCCGCTCGATCTGAAAGGCTCCTTCGCCGGCGCGATGGGCTACGGTCAGTTTATGCCCTCTTCTTACAGGCAGTACGCGGTGGACTTTAACGGCGACGGGCATATCAACCTGTGGGATCCGGTCGATGCGATCGGCAGCGTAGCGAACTACTTCAAGCAGCACGGCTGGGTGAGCGGCGATCTGGTTGCGGTACAGGCGCTGGGCCAGGCGCCTGGGCTGAACAATGGGTTCAAAACCAAATACAGCGTCTCGCAGCTGGCGGCGGCGGGACTTACCCCGACTCAGCCGCTGGGTAACCACCAGCAGGCGAGCCTGCTGCGTCTGGATATCGGCACAGGCTACCAGTACTGGTACGGTCTGCCGAACTTCTACACCATTACCCGCTATAACCACAGCACCCATTACGCGATGGCCGTCTGGCAGCTCGGTCTGGCGGTTTCTCAGGCCCGGATGCAGTAATCCCGTCTTCTGTGCTCCTCTCCGTCCGGAGAGGAGTCTGTAACATTTTGCAGCATTTCCTTTTGTTGACGCCAATTTACATTCCGCGCTTCTTTTAATATTGTTATGTTATAACGTTTTATTGAGGCGTAAACATTGACTTCCTTATTGATGACTTCAGGCATCGCCCGGCTGGCGATGGCCGGCGTGCTGCTGGCCGCCCTGTGGCTGGCAACCTGGTGGGCGGTATCGCTGCCATGATAGAGCTCGATCATCTGGTGGCTGGCTATGAAGGGCTGGCGATCGCGCCGTCCCTTAGCGGCACGATTGCAACGGGGAGTATGACGGCTATCGTCGGCCTGAACGGCTGCGGGAAATCGACGCTGTTAAAGACGCTGGCCGGATTTATCCCGCCGGTCAGCGGCCGCCTGAACTGGCGCGACGGACGGCCGGTTATCGGCTGGCTGGCGCAGCGGCATGCGCTGGAGTCGCAGTTTCCGCTCACGGTGCAGGATGTCGTCAGCCAGGGGGCCTGGCCGCAGGTATCGTTGCTGCGCGGGCTCGGGGGGGAGGTGCGCCAACGTATCGTCGCGGCCATAGCGCGGGTGGGGCTGCTAGCGATGGCGAAAACGCCGATTGAGGCGCTCTCCGGCGGCCAGTTTCAGCGCATGCTCTTCGCGAGGGTGATGGTGCAGCGCGCGCCGCTGGTGATGCTCGACGAACCGTTTACCGGCATCGACGAAGCCACCTGCCGTGAGCTGATGGCGCTGATCCTGGAAATGCATCAGCAGGGGCAGACGATTCTGGCGGTGCTGCACGATAACCAGCGGGTCGCCGACTATTTCCCGGAAACGATGCTGCTGACGCCGCAGCGCGCCCGCTGGGGCAGTACGCCTGATGTGCTGCCCGCCTTTCACTCCGCGAGGCTGGCATGATCTGGCACACCTTCATTCAGCCCTTTATCGAGTTTGGCTTTATGCGCCGCGCGCTGGTGGTGTGCCTGGCGCTCTCGCTGAGCACGACCATGCTCGGCGTCTTCCTACTTTTACGCCGCATGAGCCTGATGGGCGATGCGCTCTCGCATGCGATTTTGCCCGGCGTGGCGGTGGGCTACCTGCTTAACGGGATGTCGCTGCTGGCGATGACCGTCGGGGGTTTTATTGCCGGCATTGCGGTGGCGCTGGTGGCGGGGTGGGTCAGCCGACGCACGCTTTTAAAAGAGGATGCCAGCTTTGCCGGATTTTATCTCGGCTCCCTGGCGCTGGGCGTCACGCTGGTCTCGCTGCGCGGCTCTAACGTCGACCTGCTGCATCTGCTGTTCGGCTCGATTCTGGCGGTAGACCGCGATTCGGCGCTGTTTGTGACCGGCGTTGCCAGCCTGACGCTGATTTGCATCGCCCTGTTTTATCGCGGCCTGGTCAGCGAAGCCTTCGACAGCGTCTGGCTTCAGGTGAACGCGCGAAGAGTGCCTGCGCTGCTGCACGGCCTGTTCCTCGCCCTGCTGGTGCTCAATCTGGTGGCCGGGTTTCAGGTGCTCGGCACGCTGATGGCGGTGGGAGTCATGATGCTGCCCGCGGTCGCGGCGCGCTGCTGGGCGCGGACGCTGCCGGGCATTCTGCTGCTGGCGGCGCTGATGGGCGGTTTTTGCGCGTGGATGGGGCTGAGCCTGTCGTGGGCGGCGAATTTGCCTGCCGGACCCGCCATTGTGCTGACCGCCAGCGGCCTCTTTTTTGTATCGGTGTTTTTTGGCTCGCGCAGCCGGCTGGTTGTCGGCTGGCGTAAATTAATGGGGTAAGGACAATGATGAAACGTACCGGGATATGGCTGGCGCTGGCGCTGGGTCTGGCATCGCACGGGGTGATGGCGAAAACGCTAAACGTGGTGAGCAGTTTTTCCGTGTTGGGCGATATGGTGCAGCAGATTGGCGGCGAACATGTGCATGTGGATACGCTAGTGGGGCCGGACGGCGATCCGCATACCTTCGAGCCCTCGCCGAAAGAGAGCGCGCTGCTGAACAACGCCGATGTGGTGGTGGTCAACGGCCTGGGGCTGGAGGGCTGGCTGGACCGGCTGATTAAAGCATCCGGATTCAAAGGCGAGCTGGTGGTGGCTTCCCGCGGAGTCAAAACCCACACGCTTGAAGAAGATGGCGCAACGGTAACCGATCCGCATGCGTGGAACAGCGCCGCGAACGGTGCGCTGTACGCGCAGAATATCCTCAACGGCCTGGTGAAAGCCGACCCGGAAGATAAGTTGGCGCTGGAGGCCTTCGGCAAGCGCTATATCAGCCAGCTTAACGAGATCGATCGCTGGGCTAAAAGCCAGTTCACCGCCATTCCACAGGCAAAGCGTAAGGTTCTGACCAGCCATGATGCTTTCGGCTATTTTGGCCGCGCCTATGGCGTGACTTTCCTCGCGCCGCAGGGGCTATCTTCGGAAAGTGAGGCCAGCGCGGCGCAGGTGGCGGCATTAATTCGACAAATTAAAGCCGACGAGGTGCATACCTGGTTTATGGAAAATCAGCTGGATCCAAGACTGGTTAAACAGATTGCCAGCGCGACGGGCGCGCAGCCGGGAGGAGAGCTCTACCCTGAAGCCCTCTCTCAACCGGGCGGCGTGGCGGACAGCTACGTGAAAATGCTGCGTCACAACGTGGAGCTGATCGCGGCGAGTATGAAATAAATAAAAACCGGCCCGCGATGGGCCGGTTATCCGCCGCTATGGTTCTGCGAGTATCTGCTTGATTTTCTTGTTCAATGTGAATCCACTGGCAATACAGCCCACGCCCAGCAGGATCTGTACGCCTTCGAACAGCGGGTTGAATGAGCGGGTGAAAATATGCAGTAGCGCGGTTAGCAGCGAAACTGTGCCGCATACAAACAGGCACAGGCGCACCTGGCGAATTTTTTTCACGTTCTGCTCTGAGGTAAGCGTTGCTTTGGCCATTCCTGGTAACCTCTCATTTAACTCTTCCTTATATGTGCGGTGAATTGTGACACCGGCGCCCCCGGGCGGCTATCCGAAAATGCAGCGTTGGCTATAGCCGATGTTTTTCGCCAGCCGACTCGTAAATTCGTTACCTCGTCCCCATATCTTCGTTGAAAGTGCTATCTTTGATGGCCTCTTTGTACAGCTTACGTGGGGCGACGAATGACAGATTCGGAATTAATGCAGCTGAGCGAGCAGGTGGGGATGGCGCTGAAAGCGCGCGGTGCGACGGTGACCACGGCGGAGTCCTGCACCGGCGGCTGGGTCGCCAAAACCCTTACCGATATCGCCGGCAGTTCGGCATGGTTTGAGCGCGGTTTCGTCACTTACAGCAATGAAGCGAAATCGCAGATGATTGGCGTCAGCGAAGCGACGCTGCTTAGCCATGGCGCGGTGAGTGAACCGGTGGTGGTGGAGATGGCCATCGGCGCGCTGCGTGCGGCTCGCGCGGACTATGCCATTTCGGTCAGCGGCATCGCCGGGCCGGACGGCGGCAGCGCGGAAAAGCCGGTGGGAACCGTCTGGTTTGGCGTGGCCAGCGCCAGCGGACAGGGCGTAACCCGGCGCGAATGCTTTGCCGGAGACCGCGAGTCGGTACGCCGCCAGGCCACGGCCTACGCGCTAAATCTCCTCTGGCAACAATTTCTACAAAATACTTGATACTGTATGACTATACAGTATAATTGCTTCAACAGAACAGAATTCACTACCCGGTTACACCCGGCATGAGAGGAGTAATAATGGCTATCGACGAAAACAAACAGAAAGCGTTGGCGGCAGCACTGGGCCAGATCGAAAAACAATTCGGTAAAGGCTCCATCATGCGCCTGGGTGAAGACCGTTCCATGGATGTGGAAACTATCTCCACCGGCTCGCTTTCCCTTGATATCGCCCTGGGCGCAGGCGGCCTGCCGATGGGCCGTATCGTCGAGATCTACGGGCCTGAATCTTCCGGTAAAACCACGCTGACGCTGCAGGTTATCGCCGCCGCGCAGCGCGAAGGCAAAACCTGTGCGTTTATCGATGCGGAACACGCGCTGGACCCGGTTTACGCACGCAAGCTGGGCGTCGATATCGACAACCTGCTGTGCTCCCAGCCGGATACCGGCGAACAGGCTCTGGAAATCTGTGACGCGCTGGCGCGTTCCGGTGCGGTAGACGTTATCGTCGTTGACTCCGTTGCGGCGCTGACGCCGAAAGCGGAAATCGAAGGCGAAATCGGCGACTCTCACATGGGCCTCGCGGCGCGTATGATGAGCCAGGCGATGCGTAAACTGGCGGGCAACCTGAAGCAGTCCAACACCCTGCTCATCTTCATCAACCAGATTCGTATGAAAATTGGCGTGATGTTCGGTAACCCGGAAACCACCACCGGCGGTAACGCGCTGAAGTTCTACGCCTCCGTGCGTCTGGATATCCGTCGTATCGGTGCGGTGAAAGAGGGCGACAACGTTGTCGGCAGCGAAACCCGCGTTAAAGTGGTGAAAAACAAAATCGCCGCGCCGTTTAAACAGGCTGAATTCCAGATCCTCTACGGCGAAGGGATTAACTTCTTCGGTGAGCTGGTCGATCTCGGCGTGAAAGAGAAGCTGATTGAGAAAGCCGGCGCATGGTACAGCTATAACGGTGATAAAATCGGTCAGGGTAAAGCGAACGCCATCTCCTGGCTGAAAGAGAACCCGGCTGCGGCAAAAGAGATCGAGAAGAAAGTTCGTGAACTGCTGCTGAGCAATCAGGACTCCACGCCGGACTTCGCGGTTGATGGCAACAGCGAAGCGGAAACCGAGCAAGATTTCTGATATCGTCTGAACAGACTAACAAGGGGCCGCTTATGCGGCCCTTTTGCTTTTTTTGATTAGCGAGGCTGACCGTGACTGAAACTTCATCCCGCCGCTCTGACTACGCCAGGCTGCTGGATCGCGCGATTCGCATTCTGGCAATGCGCGACCACAGCGAACAGGAGCTAAGGCGAAAGCTGGCTGCACCGGTCATGAGCAAAAACGGCCCTGAAGCGTTAGATGTGACGCCGGAAGAGGTCGATAAAGTCGTTGAATGGTGCATTGAGAACCGCTATCTGGACGACGAACGCTTTGTCCGTCAGTTCATTGCCAGCCGCAGCCGCAAGGGGTACGGCCCGGCGCGCGTCCGCCAGGAGCTAAAGCAGAAGGGGATCTCCCGCGAGACGACAGAGGCAGCCATGCGCGAGTGCGAAATCGACTGGGCGCGGCTTGCCAAAGAGCAGGCGCAGCGAAAATATGGCGAACCCCTGCCCAGCGTATTTGCAGAAAAAGTCAAAATTCAGCGCTTTTTGCTCTACCGCGGCTATCTGATGGAGGATATTCAGGAAATCTGGCGAAATTTTGCAGATTGACCCATCCGGGATTTTACTTCCCCGTGAAGAAAACTTATCTTATTCCCACTTTATTTTCGTGAGTAGCCTGCCGGTCGATACTGGGTAGTGGCTGCCAGCGACATTTCGTTAGCTTGATTTCAGGATAATTATGAGCAAGAGCACCGCTGAGATCCGTCAGGCGTTTCTCGACTTTTTCCATAGTAAAGGACATCAGGTAGTTGCGAGCAGCTCCCTGGTGCCGCATAACGACCCGACCCTGCTGTTTACCAACGCCGGGATGAACCAGTTCAAGGATGTTTTCCTTGGTCTCGACAAACGTAATTATTCGCGCGCGACCACCGCGCAGCGTTGCGTTCGTGCGGGTGGTAAGCACAACGATCTGGAAAACGTCGGCTACACCGCGCGTCACCACACCTTCTTTGAAATGCTGGGTAACTTCAGCTTCGGCGATTACTTCAAGCAGGATGCCATCAAATACGCATGGGAACTGCTGACCGGTGAAAACTGGTTCGCCCTGCCGAAAGAAAAACTGTGGGTGACCGTCTACGAAACCGACGATGAAGCGTTCGATATCTGGGCAAATGAAGTTGGCGTACCGCGCGAGCGTATTATCCGCATCGGCGACAACAAAGGCGCGCCGTTTGCTTCCGATAACTTCTGGCAGATGGGTGACACCGGGCCGTGCGGTCCATGCACCGAAATCTTCTTCGACCATGGCGACCATATCTGGGGCGGCCCTCCGGGAACGCCGGAAGAAGACGGCGATCGCTATATTGAGATCTGGAATATCGTCTTCATGCAGTTCAACCGTCAGGCTGACGGAACCATGGAGCCGCTGCCGAAGCCGTCCGTAGATACCGGTATGGGCCTCGAGCGTATTGCCGCCGTGCTGCAGCACGTCAACTCCAACTACGATATCGACCTGTTCCGCGATCTGATTAAGAGCGTGGCGAAGGTTACCGGCGCGACCGATCTCTCGAACAAGTCGCTGCGCGTTATCGCTGACCACATTCGTTCCTGCGCGTTCCTGATTGCCGATGGCGTTATCCCGTCGAATGAAAACCGCGGCTACGTGCTGCGCCGCATCATTCGTCGCGCAATTCGCCATGGCAACATGCTGGGCGCGAAGGAGACCTTCTTCTGGAAACTGGTTGCCCCGCTGATTGACGTGATGGGTTCCGCCGGCGAAGAGCTGAAACAGCAGCAGGCTCAGGTTGAGCAGGTGCTGAAGACCGAAGAAGAGCAGTTTGCCCGTACGCTGGAGCGCGGACTGGCGCTGCTGGATGAAGAACTGGCTAAACTGCAGGGCGACACGCTGGACGGCGAAACCGCTTTCCGCCTGTACGACACCTACGGCTTCCCGGTTGACCTGACCGCGGACGTTTGCCGCGAACGCAACATCAAGGTTGACGAAGCCGGCTTTGAAGCCGCGATGGAAGAGCAGCGCCGTCGCGCGCGCGAATCCAGCGGCTTTGGCGCGGACTACAATGCGATGATCCGCGTCGACGGCGCCTCTGAGTTTAAAGGCTATGACAGCCTGGAACTGAATGGCAAAGTCACCGCGCTGTTTATCGATGGTAAAGCGGTTGACGCGGTGAACGCCGGTCAGGAAGCGGTTGTTATCCTCGACCAGACGCCGTTCTACGCCGAATCCGGCGGCCAGGTGGGTGACAAAGGAGAACTGAAGGGCGCCGGTTTCTCCTTCCAGGTCAGCGACGCGCAGAAGTACGGCCAGGCAATTGGCCATATTGGTAAACTGACCAGCGGTTCGCTTAAAGTCGGCGACGCCGTGCAGGCCGATGTCGATCAGGCTCGCCGCCAGCGTATCCGCCTGAACCACTCCGCGACGCACCTGATGCACGCGGCGCTGCGCCAGGTTCTCGGTACGCACGTTGCGCAGAAAGGCTCTCTGGTCAACGACAAAGCATTGCGCTTCGACTTCTCGCATTTTGAAGCGATGAAGCCGGAGGAGATCCGTGCGGTAGAAGATCTGGTGAACGCGCAAATTCGTCGCAACCTGCCGATCGAAACCAATATCATGGATATTGACGCTGCGCGTGAATCCGGCGCGATGGCGCTGTTTGGCGAGAAGTATGACGATCGCGTTCGCGTGCTGAGCATGGGCGATTTTTCCACCGAGCTGTGCGGCGGTACGCACGCCTCGCGCACCGGTGATATCGGCCTGTTCCGCATTACCTCTGAATCCGGTACCGCCGCGGGCGTGCGCCGTATCGAAGCGGTGACCGGCGAAGGCGCGATGGCGATGCTGCACGCGCAGAGCGATCTGCTGGGCGATATTGCACAGCTGCTGAAAGGGGATACCCACAGCCTTGGTGACAAAGTCCGCGCCGCGTTAGAACGCAGCCGTCAGCTGGAAAAAGAGCTGCAGCAGCTGAAAGAGCTGGCTGCCGTGCAGGAGAGCGCAAATCTCTCCAGCAAAGCGGAAGAGATTAACGGCGTTAAGCTGCTGGTCAGCGAGCTGGCCGGCGTTGAGCCGAAAATGCTGCGTACTATGGTTGACGATCTGAAAAATCAGCTGGGTTCAACGATTGTCGTGTTGGCCACGGTCGCAGAAGGTAAGGTTTCTCTGATTGCAGGTGTGTCTAAGGATGTGACAGACCGCGTGAAAGCCGGGGAACTGATTGGTATGGTCGCCCAGCAGGTGGGCGGTAAAGGGGGCGGTCGTCCGGATATGGCGCAAGCCGGCGGTACCGATGCGTCTGCTCTCCCTGCTGCGTTAGCCAGTGTGAAAGGCTGGGTAAGCGCAAAACTGTAATAACTATAATTGCATAGATGCTGTGATTCTCGGATTACAGCATCTTGCGCGAGAAGCACTGATAACGATAAAGTCGGGTTGAAGTTGTGTATATCGGCTAAACTTAGGTTTAACAGAATGTGATGCCGTGACTGCTTACACCGTAGGGTGTTTGTCATCGCTTACTTTTTGGCGTTATATGATGGATAATGCCGGGATACGAGAGACCCGACTCTTTTAATCTTTCAAGGAGCAAAGAATGCTGATTCTGACTCGTCGAGTTGGTGAGACCCTCATGATTGGAGATGAGGTCACTGTGACAGTTTTAGGGGTGAAGGGTAACCAGGTACGTATTGGCGTTAATGCCCCTAAAGAAGTCTCCGTGCATCGTGAAGAGATCTACCAGCGTATCCAGGCTGAAAAATCCCAGCAGTCCAGTTACTAAGGTTTTCGCGCCTCGCTATTTTGTGAGGCGCCTCCTTCCACCCGCCGTTTTTGCCAATTTTCCTCTCCGATAGCCTCTCATTTTTGTCTCTTTCTCCGCATCCGCGACAGTTATCTTTTGCGTTAGCCGCGGCGTAATCAGCAATTTCTTGTTGATAAAATACTCTTTTTGCCGTTTTCACAGGCTAATTGCGCGGGAAGTGTGCAAACGAAAAAAAGGTCTCGAAAAAAGGTTTGACTTATAAGTACCAGAAAGTAATATGTGCGCCATCGCAGCGACGAAGAGCAGAAACAAGTTCTTCGAAGCACTCGTAAGAGGCGTGTGGTGAGGTGGCCGAGAGGCTGAAGGCGCTCCCCTGCTAAGGGAGTATGCGGTCAAAAGCTGCATCCGGGGTTCGAATCCCCGCCTCACCGCCATTTTGCATCCGTAGCTCAGCTGGATAGAGTACTCGGCTACGAACCGAGCGGTCGGAGG
>NZ_JBEAID010000051.1:0-26131 GCF_040064585.1 Klebsiella sp. CN_Kp113
GGTTGTTTGTGAAGTGATTCACATCTGCCGTGTCAGTGGGAGCGCATTATAGGGATCCCATTTTTTTGCACAAGCCTTTTTTCGATCTTTTTTTCCAAATGATGTTTTTTCAGCCGCTTCGCGGCGTTCTTGCTCAATCCGCTCAATTTTTACCACAATAAGGGGTTGCAGACGGCCAGAAAAGCAACCAAAGTCTCTGCACTCCCTTCTTTTATTGAGGTAACCATGACCACCAGCTTGCGTCGTTATAAAGATTTATTCCCTAAAACGGGCCTACGCGTGATGATCGACAGCAGCAGCGTGGTGATCGGCGATGTCAGAATCGCTGACGATGTCAGTATCTGGCCTCTGGTCGCCATTCGCGGTGATGTGAACTATGTGGAAATAGGCGCCCGCACTAACATTCAGGACGGCAGCGTCTTACATGTCACGCATAAGTCTTCATCTAATCCACACGGCAATCCACTTATCATTGGCGATGATGTTACCGTCGGTCATAAGGTGATGCTACACGGCTGCACTATTGGTAACCGGGTCCTGGTCGGTATGGGTTCGATTTTGTTGGATGGCGTGATTGTTGAAGACGATATAATGATTGGGGCTGGCAGTCTGGTGCCTCAGAACAAACGTCTCAAGAGTGGCTATCTTTACTTTGGTAACCCGGTAAAACAGATACGCCCCCTGACAGAGGCGGAAATTGTCGGGCTACAATATTCAGCGAACAACTATGTAAAGTGGAAAGGTGATTACCTGGCTCAGGAAAACCAGATCCAACCTTGAGCATCTTCTTGCTGGTCGAGAATGAGATCCTGGGCTTCATCTTCCAGATCCCAGCGATGTTCACGAAAAGCGGCCAGCCATTGCGCCGGCTCTTCACCGCCAAAACGCTTCTTGAGCACCGTTAGCGTTAAGGCGCAGGTAAGCTGCATGCCGTTAACTAATGCAGGAAAAGCGATACATTGACGCGCTTCATCCCATACCTCTCTGTCTGGAAACTGAATTGCCTGGTTCATGCATTCAGTTCCTTCTGCAAAGCCGCAATGACTGGCGTAATTTCTGGCAGAACGCCGTGCCACAACAGCACCGCATGAGCAGCCTGCGCCACCAGCATTCCCAACCCATCAGCGCATTTTGTCGCACCGTGTTGCTGGCATAAGGATAAAAATGGCGTACTACCTTTCTGGTAAAACATGTCATAACAACAGACATGGGGATTTATTAAGGTAACAGGGATCGCGGGAACACCGCCGTCAATACCGCTGGATGTCGCATTAATAATGAGATCAAATTCCTGACCGCCTAATGCTTCTATATCCAAAGCGCGGACGCTGCCGGTATGAGCAAAAAGCGTAGCCAGTTCATGGGCGCGAGAATAGGTACGATTAACAATAGTCACGGCACAATCCAGCGACAGGAGAGGAAGCAAAACGCCGCGTGAAGCCCCACCTGCGCCAATAAGCAATACCCGGAATCCTGGTTTAATAAAACCCAGCCGTTCCAGATCGCTCAGTAGTCCAATACCATCGGTATTGTCCCCCAGCAGGCGGCCATCCTCCAACCGTTTAAGCGTATTGACCGCACCGGCCAGCGCTGCGCGTTCGGTTAGCTCATCTGCTCGCGCGAAGGCCTCTTCTTTAAAAGGCACGGTGACGTTCGCTCCCTTACCGCCTTCATTAAAGAAGGTATCGAGAGTCGTAACGAAATCATCGAGCGGAGCCAGGATACGGCCATAGGGATGCGTAATTTGCAACTGCTGAGCAAAAAGCCGATGAATAGATGGCGACTTGCTATGGGCAATAGGGTGTCCGAAGACGGCATAAGTTTCCATGAGTTACCCCTGGCGGAAGAGTTCGCCCGTCAAGGCATCACGTATTTCAGATGGGTTTTGACGCCCTCCCGTAGCCCCGTCAACGACCGGGAAATCAGCGCCAAACTGCGCATAAACTTCTGCCGTCGTGCGGCAAGGAGGCTGGCCAGACAAATTTGCGCTGGTTGAAACCAGCGGTTTTCCGTAAGCATTACACAGTTCGACCACCAGCGGATGATCCGTGACTCGCACAGCCAGTGAATTGAAGCGCCCCGTCAACCAACGCGGCGTTGAAGCGCAAGCGGGGAAGACAAATGTCACAGGCCCTGGCCAGCAAGAAAAAATCGTCTCCAGCTGCTCATCGCTAAGTTGCGTATCGTCAATATAGGGTTTGAGTTGCTCGAAGTTCGCCGCAATCAGGATCAGCCCCTTTTCAACGGGACGCTGTTTAAGTGCAAGCAGGCTCATGACGGCCTTTTCGCTATCGGGATCGCAACCGACGCCAAAAACGGCTTCTGTTGGATAGGCGATGACATGTTCATTATTCAGAAGCGCCACAGCACGTACGATGGCTTCTGAGGGCAGGTTATTATTCACAGATTTATTCCGCCGGTATCGGCTTTCCACATTGTTTGCTGGCACAGAAGCGTTTAACGCCCTGCGCCGTTTTCTTTTCGATTAGCAACGGGTAATGACACTCTGGACACTCGCCCGCCACTGGCCTGAAGTTTATGACGAACTGGCAATCGGGGTAACGATCGCAGGAATGGAAGTTTTTTCCAAAACGTGAGCGGCGCTGAACCAAATGCCCTTGCCCGCACTGTGGGCAGGCAATTGCGGTTTCATCCGGCTTATCGATAAGTTCAGTATGTTCGCAATCTGGATAGCTGCTACAACCGATAAACATACCAAAACGCCCCTGGCGTAGTACCAGCACTGCGCCGCAAGACGGGCACGTTTGCCCCTCCAGAACTTTGACAATATGTCCGTCCGCCTGATTTTTCAGGGGCCGGACATAGTCACAGTCAGGATAATGCGAGCAGCCGAGAAAAGGCCCGTGTTTCCCGGAGCGTATTACCAGTTCAGCCCCACACTGCGGGCAGGGTTCGTTTTTACGCACCGAGAACAGCGCTGTTTTGGTCATAACAATTCTAATGTCGCAGCAAAAAAGTTAGTGCAGCATACCTTCATTTACTTCAAAGAGTAATTCTTCCATTTGCTGGTAGGCATTTTCGCAACCGGGAATATTGAACAGCACCATCAGGATCACCCATTTGAGATCTTCCAGATCGAACTCTGCCGTATCCAGCGCCAGTACACGCTCAATCACCATTTCCCGTGTTTCGAGGTTCAACACCTGAATTTGCTCAAGGAATAATAAGAATCCCCGGCAGCTTGCATCAAGACGCTGGCACTCGTCGTCGGTGTAGACTCGTAACGAGAGTGGGTCAGAAGCAAGCTGCATTGGCGCAACAAGCCCCTCCTGGTAATCAGCCAGTTTCTCCAGCCACATCAGGGCGTTATAGATATCTTCTCGTTCAAAACCGGCATCGGTCAGATCCCGAGTCAGCTTGTCCTGATCCACGCGCATTTCTGCTTCGTTATGGATGTAAGTTTCAAACAGATACATCAGTACGTCGAACATGGCTTGCCCTCCTTAATCGGACATAGCCGCCGGGTACAGCTGCGATCCAGCCTGCTAACTCCAGTTCTAGTAGCTGGGCTACGGTTACTGGCACAGATTGGCCGGCACGTTCAGCGACAACGTCAACAGGTGTTACCTCATCTCCTACGTTAGCCAGGAGCTCTGGAAATGGCAATGCTACAGAAGGCCGATTACCGCAATTATTTGCGTCATCTGGTTCAGGAAGAACATATGGCAGCTCATCCCGCCAGTATTCGACGATGTCTTCCGGGGCTGTCACGGGAATCGCGCCCTGCTTGATAAGCCAGTGGGGACCTTCTGAACCCGGGCTGCCAATCGGCCCTGGCAGGGCAAACACATCCCTTCCCTGCTCCAGAGCATAACGAACCGTCACTAATGAGCCGCTTTTCAGGGCCGCCTCAATAACCAACACGCCGGCACTTAGCCCACTGATAATCCGGTTACGGCGAGGAAAGTTGCCCGGCAGGGGCGGGGTAAACAGCGGAAACTCAGAAATGATGGCTCCGCAGCTGTTTGTAATCTGCTCCGCTAGCGCCTGATGACGGCGAGGATAGATCTCTCTTAAGCCATTCCCTAAAACAGCAACCGTTTTACCTTTCCCTTCCAGCGCACCACGATGAGCAATTCCATCAATGCCAAGGGCCAGGCCGCTCGTGATCGTAATACCATAACGTGCTAAAGCTTCGCTAAAGAGTTTCCCCCAACGAGCGCCATACCATGAATGCGCCCGGCTCCCAATGACGGACAGCTGCCGGCTGCTCAGTAGCGCAGGGTCTCCACATACTAAAAGAGCGCAAGGAAAGTCGACAATCGCCCGCAGCTGGGGTGGGTAAAGCGGATCTTCGGCAGTCAGTAGATAGCAATTTGGTCGCTCCAGCCATTGCAGCGTGGCATCTATCTCGCATTGGTTAACGCTGAGGAAATGCTTCGATTGCGCCAGACTCAAGCCACAGGCTCGCAAATCTTCTCGACCTAACGTCGCAGATGAACATAGCTGACGGGCGGCACTTATAGCACTCTCGCCATACAGACTGCTCACTCTCATCAAACGTAACCAAATTTCCCTGGGCGTCATCCCTATCCCCCTGCCACAAGCGACTTTAACAATCTTTGCGATTGGACAGCGAGACTGTCAATTGCAGGGGGTTTTGTCTAGAATAGAGGTAATAATCTTTCCAACTCCTGAACACAACTCTGGATAACTATGTCAGTTTTGCAAGTGTTACATATTCCGGACGAGCGCCTTCGCAAAGTCGCAAAGCCGGTAGAAGAAGTAAATGCAGAAATTCAGCGTATCGTCGATGATATGTTCGAGACGATGTATGCTGAAGAAGGTATCGGTCTGGCCGCAACGCAGGTGGATATTCACCAGCGAATTATTGTTATTGATGTATCAGAAAATCGTGAAGAGCAGCTGGTATTAATTAACCCTGAGCTGCTGGAAAAAAGCGGAGAAACAGGCATTGAAGAGGGCTGCCTCTCTATTCCTGAACAGCGTGCTTTAGTGCCGCGTGCAGAAAAAGTGAAAATCCGCGCGCTCGATCGCGAAGGCAAACCTTTTGAGCTTGAAGCCGACGGTCTGCTGGCCATCTGCATTCAGCACGAGATGGATCACCTCGTCGGTAAGCTGTTCATCGATTACCTGTCACCGCTCAAGCAACAACGCATTCGTCAAAAAGTTGAGAAACTTGACCGTCTGAATGCTCGAGCTTAAGGACGAGAATAAACGTGTCAGACTCACTACGTATTATTTTTGCCGGCACCCCTGACTTTGCAGCACGTCATCTCGACGCGCTGCTGTCCTCTGGACACAACGTTGTTGGCGTCTTCACCCAACCGGACCGTCCGGCAGGTCGTGGTAAAAAACTCATGCCCAGCCCGGTGAAAGTTCTTGCTGAAGAAAAAGGCATACCGGTATTCCAGCCAGCTTCACTACGTCCGCAGGAAAATCAGCAGCTCGTCTCCGATCTGCGTGCAGACGTCATGGTCGTCGTAGCCTATGGGCTCCTTCTACCAAAAGCCGTGCTGGATATGCCGCGCCTGGGCTGCATTAACGTTCACGGTTCGTTGCTTCCGCGCTGGCGCGGCGCGGCGCCCATTCAGCGTTCGCTGTGGGCTGGCGATACCGAGACCGGTGTCACCATCATGCAGATGGATGTCGGCCTCGATACGGGTGATATGCTGTATAAACTTGCGTGCCCAATCACGGCCGAAGACACCAGCGGAACGCTGTACGACAAGCTGGCTAACCTGGGGCCGCAGGGGCTGATCGAAACCCTTAAGCAGCTTGCTGCAGGTACCGCGAAACCGGTTGTACAGGATGAAGCGCTGGTTACCCATGCGCAAAAACTCAGCAAAGAAGAAGCGCGTATCGACTGGTCTCTTCCAGCCGCTCAGTTAGAACGCTGCATTCGCGCCTTTAACCCGTGGCCAATGAGCTGGATAGAAATTGATGGCCAGCCGGTAAAAGTCTGGCAGGCGTCGGTTATCGATGTGGCCACAACAGCCGAACCGGGGACCATCATTGAAGCGACAAAACAGGGGATTCAGGTGGCGACCAGCGACGGCGTGCTGAATTTACTCTCGCTACAGCCTGCCGGGAAAAAAGCAATGAGTGCTCAGGATCTATTAAACTCGCGGCGGGAATGGTTCGCTCCTGGCAACCGTCTGGTCTGACGCGCCCTTCTTAATACGCCCGGTGTTGCCGGGCATTTTTATTTTGTGCTTATGAAAAAACAACTCAATTTACGCAGCCTGGCAGCGCAGGCCGTTGAACAGGTTCTCGAACAAGGGCAATCCCTGAGCAACGTTCTGCCCCCGCTGCAACAAAAAGTATCCGATAAAGACAAAGCGCTGCTTCAGGAACTCTGCTTTGGCGTGCTACGTACCCTTTCCCAGTTAGATTGGCTGATCGGCAAGCTCATGTCCCGGCCGATGACGGGTAAACAGCGTGTTGTGCACTACCTCATTATGGTGGGCATTTACCAACTGCTGTACACGCGGATTCCTCCTCATGCTGCATTGGCGGAAACGGTTGAAGGCGCAGTAGCAATTAAGCGCCCGCAGCTCAAAGGGTTGATTAACGGCGTATTGCGCCAGTTTCAGCGCCAGCAGGAAGAACTGTTATCTGAATTTTCTCGTAGCGAAATTCGCTTTTTACACCCCTCCTGGTTGTTGAAACGTCTGCAGAAAGCCTATCCAGCACAGTGGGAAGCGATCGTGGAAGCAAACAACCAGCGCCCGCCAATGTGGTTGCGCGTAAACCGTGTCCACCATCCGCGCGACGGCTGGCTGGCACTGCTGGAAGAGGCGGGAATGAAAGGTTTTACTCATCCTGCTTACCCTGACGCTGTGCGCATGGAAACACCGGTGCCGGTCCACGCATTGCCGGGGTTTGAAGAGGGTTGGGTTACCGTTCAGGATGCCTCCGCTCAGGGCTGCATCACATTTCTTGATCCAAAAAACGGCGAGCAAATTCTGGATCTGTGCGCGGCACCGGGGGGTAAAACCACGCATATTCTCGAAGCGGCGCCCGAAGCACAGGTGCTGGCCGTCGATGTTGATGAGCAGCGACTCTCCCGCGTCTATGACAACCTGAAGCGTCTGGGCATGAAGGCCACCGTTAAACAAGGTGATGGCCGTTATCCAGCCCAATGGTGTGGAGAGCAGCAGTTCGATCGTATTCTGCTGGACGCCCCTTGTTCCGCCACCGGCGTCATTCGCCGTCATCCGGATATCAAGTGGCTGCGCCGGGATCGTGATATCGCGGAACTGGCCCAGCTGCAGTCTGAAATTCTGGATGCCGTATGGCCGCATTTGAAAACTGGTGGGACTCTGGTTTACGCAACGTGTTCGGTATTGCCGGAAGAGAACAGCCAGCAAATTAAAGCCTTCCTGCTGCGTACTGCGGATGCGGTTCTCAGCGAAACCGGCAGCGCAGATTTGCCGGGCCAGCAAAATTTGCCAGGTGCTGAAGAAGGTGACGGCTTCTTTTACGCTAAGCTAATCAAAAAGTAATGAGATAACGAGTCGCGACTGATGAAAATTATCATATTGGGCGCAGGGCAGGTCGGCGGAACTCTGGCAGAAAACCTTGTCGGAGAGAACAACGATATTACGCTGGTAGACACGAATGGCGACCGCCTTCGCAGTCTTCAGGACAAATTTGATCTCAGAGTGGTTCAGGGCCACGGCTCGCATCCACGCGTGCTGCGTGAGGCGGGTGCGGATGACGCTGATATGCTGGTCGCAGTGACCAGCTCAGATGAAACGAATATGGTGGCCTGCCAGGTCGCCTATTCGCTGTTTAATACCCCAAATCGTATTGCTCGCATCCGCTCCCCGGATTATGTGCGTGATGCCGATAAACTTTTCCACTCAGAAGCGGTTCCTATTGACCACCTCATCGCGCCAGAGCAGCTGGTCATTGACAGCATTCACCGCCTGATTGAGTATCCAGGCGCGCTGCAGGTTGTCAATTTTGCCGAAGGAAAAGTAAGCCTGGCAGTCGTTAAAGCCTATTATGGCGGTCCTTTAGTGGGAAACGCACTTTCAACTATGCGCGAACATATGCCGCATATTGACACACGCGTAGCCGCTATCTTCCGCCACGATCGCCCCATCAGGCCACAAGGTTCAACCATTGTTGAAGCCGGTGATGAAGTGTTTTTCATCGCCGCTTCGCAGCATATTCGCGCCGTCATGAGCGAACTTCAGCGCCTCGAAAAGCCGTATAAGCGCATCATGCTGGTTGGCGGCGGAAACATTGGCGCCGGGCTCGCCCATAAGCTGGAGAAAGATTACAGCGTCAAACTGATTGAACGTAATCAACAGCGTGCCGCAGAGCTTGCAGAGAAGCTGCAAAATACGATCGTCTTCTACGGCGATGCTTCAGATCAAGAATTGCTGGCTGAGGAACATATCGATCAAGTTGATCTTTTCATTGCCGTCACCAACGATGATGAAGCCAATATTATGTCTGCCATGCTCGCAAAGCGCATGGGGGCCAAAAAGGTGATGGTGCTGATCCAGCGTCGTGCCTACGTCGATCTTGTCCAGGGGAGCGTGATCGACATTGCAATATCACCGCAGCAGGCAACCATCTCTGCACTGCTCAGCCATGTGCGTAAAGCCGATATTGTCGGCGTTTCCTCCCTACGCCGAGGTGTCGCAGAGGCTATTGAAGCTGTCGCGCACGGAGATGAAAGTACTTCGCGGGTGGTTGGACGCGCTATTGATGAGATTAAGCTTCCCCCCGGAACAATTATTGGCGCCGTTGTACGCGGTAATGATGTCATGATAGCGAATAACAATCTGCGTATTGAGCAAGGGGATCATGTCGTTATGTTCCTGACTGACAAAAAATTCATCTCAGACGTCGAAAGACTATTCCAGCCAAGTCCTTTCTTTTTGTAGTTCGCAGGCGTCGACAAGACGCCTTTCTTTTATCCCTTATATATCAAAGGATAATTTTTTTCTGCAATTATTTCGTGGTAATGGAAAATAGTAATACATTTGTTAAACTTATCAGTGTCAGCTGGCTCAAGGAGAATAAAATGAGTTTTTTAAAAGAATTTCGCGAATTTGCGATGCGCGGGAATGTGGTTGATTTGGCAGTCGGTGTCATCATTGGTGCAGCATTTGGTAAAATCGTATCGTCGTTAGTTGCCGATATTATTATGCCGCCGCTAGGCTTACTCATTGGCGGAATCGACTTTAAACAGTTTGCCGTGACGCTACGGGATGCCCAGGGCGACATCCCGGCGGTCGTCATGCATTACGGCGTATTCATTCAGAACGTGTTCGATTTTATTATCGTGGCGTTTGCTATTTTTATGGCAATCAAACTGATGAATAAACTGAACAGGAAAAAGGAAGAGGCCCCGGCAGCACCACCGGCGCCAACCAAAGAAGAAGTCCTGCTTAGCGAAATTCGTGACCTGCTGAAAGAACAAAACAATCGTTCTTAAGAAGCCTTAAAAGCAGAAGGCCAGTGGTAAAAAAGTCATTTACTTTCTTGCCACTGGCCTCCCGACCATTCTGTCCCGCATGTTTTTCTTTTCTTTGGTAGCTACCTTTCCCTTTCTTGTTCTTCTCAATTCGCTGCCTGAATAACGGGTCATGAAGTAGTGCCTCAAGGGCGTTATCTTTTATTTGCCCTTTAGTATGCTGATAGCGGCTCATAAGCTCTCCAGATATGTAATAGAAATCGGCGTGAGTGTAGACGCGTCTGATGAAAAAATCAACGTGCTGGATTATGACTGCTGGCGCCCTGCTCCAGTGCTTCAAGAATTGAGCAATAGACGCTGCTGTGCGCTGTTCCGCAGCAAGCATCATTGAGGCGCTGCAAAGAACGACGCATGGCTTGTAACTCTTTAATCCGGGATTCCACTTCACTTAAACGAGCCTGCACAATGCCTTTAGATTCCTGACAGGTATGATGTTCCGGATCGATGCGGATCGAGAGAAGTTCGCGGATCGATTCCAGCGTAAAACCAAGCTGCCTGGCATAGCGAATAAAACGCAGCCTCTGTAGATCGTTATCCGAATAGAGACGAAATCCACCTTCAGTGCGCACGTTATGATCCATCATCTGCTGTTTTTCATAATAGCGGATGGTATCGGGAGTAACGTCAGCCAATTTAGCCAGTTCACCTATGCGGTACATGATTACTCCTCATTAATCTTTTGCAGCAACTTATCCGCGTAATCCCCACGCAGAAAGTCAGTGTTCAAGCCCGCCTGCCGCAGCTTTAACTCGAGCAGCGCCAGACGACGACTCAGCTCAGCATAGCGGGGATCGCTCTCCTGAACGCCTTTAAGTAAGTCATTGAGCATCACGGCTTCTTTACGATGTTCAAGTTCAGGAGGTAAACAACCCGCATTCTTGAGTAATCGATAGCCTGCGCGTAGCTCAGGCGGCACATGCGAGTCATCGTCCAGAGTCAGTGGCTCCCCACTTCCCGGCAGGTTGTCAAACTCACCTTTGTGCTGTGCATCAAGAATATGGCGTTCTGCCCACTGATCCAGTAACCACATCATAAGGCTCCGGGGATGAACAAAAATAATGCAGATATTGTAAACAAGCAGGAATAGGGAGGATATAAAAAAACCCGCCGGAGCGGGTTTTTTTACGTTACTACAGATTACTCTGCAGCAGCTTCTGCTTTCGATTCAGAGCGATCAACCAGCTCGATGTATGCCATCGGCGCGTTGTCGCCTGCACGGAAGCCACACTTCAGAATACGAGTGTAACCACCGGCGCGGCTCGCGAAACGCGGGCCCAGCTCGTTAAACAGTTTTGCCACGATCTCATTATCACGAGTACGGGCGAATGCCAGACGACGATTAGCAACGCTATCAGTCTTGGCAAGAGTAATCAGCGGCTCAACTACGCGACGCAGTTCTTTCGCTTTCGGCAGGGTCGTCTTGATGATTTCATGACGAACCAGCGAACCAGCCATGTTACGGAACATAGCCTGGCGATGGCTGCTGTTGCGGTTCAGTTGACGACCACTCTTACGATGGCGCATGACCTTATCCTTCTCAGTAAAACCTTAACCTGTGATCCGGTTACTCGTCAGCAATGCTTGCCGGTGGCCAGTTTTCCAGGCGCATGCCCAGAGACAAACCACGTGAAGCCAGCACGTCTTTAATCTCAGTAAGAGATTTTTTACCCAGGTTCGGCGTTTTCAGCAACTCAACCTCGGTACGCTGTACCAGATCACCGATATAGTGGATAGCTTCTGCCTTAAGGCAGTTAGCAGAGCGGACAGTCAATTCGAGATCGTCAACAGGGCGCAGCAGGATCGGATCGAATTCTGGTTTCTCTTCTTTCACTTCCGGCTGACGTACATCACGTAAATCAACGAAAGCTTCCAGTTGTTCTGCCAGGATGGTTGCCGCACGACGAATCGCCTCTTCAGGATCGATTGTGCCGTTGGTTTCCATTTCGATGACCAGCTTGTCCAGGTCGGTACGCTGTTCTACACGCGCTGCTTCAACATTGTAGGCAATACGCTCTACAGGGCTGTAGCATGCGTCGACCAGCAGACGGCCGATTGGGCGCTCATCTTCTTCCGAATGAATTCGGGCAGAAGCCGGCACATAACCGCGACCGCGCTGAACTTTGATACGCATGCTAATAGCTGCGTTCTCATCGGTCAGGTGGCAGATCACATGTTGCGGCTTGACGATTTCGACATCACCGTCATGGGTAATGTCGGCTGCGGTCACAGGGCCAATGCCAGATTTGTTCAAAGTAAGGATAACTTCATCTTTACCCTGAACTCTCACCGCCAGCCCTTTCAGGTTGAGCAGGATTTCAAGGATATCTTCCTGAACGCCTTCTTTGGTGCTGTACTCATGAAGTACACCATCAATCTCAACCTCGGTCACCGCGCAACCCGGCATCGATGAGAGCAGAATACGGCGCAGTGCGTTACCAAGAGTATGGCCAAAGCCACGCTCTAAAGGTTCAAGGGTCACCTTGGCGTGCGTCGAACTCACTTGCTCGATATCGACCAGGCGCGGTTTTAGAAACTCTGTCACAGAACCCTGCATTGTGTCCTCTCTTTGGTACTAAGCTTTACTTGGAGTAAAGCTCGACGATCAGGTGTTCGTTAATGTCCGCAGACAGATCAGAACGTTCCGGCTGACGCTTGAACGTACCTTCCATCTTGCCAGCATCAACTTCCAGCCAGGTTGGCTTTTCACGCTGCTCAGCCAGCTCCAGAGCGGCTTTCACGCGAGATTGCTTTTTCGCTTTCTCACGAATGCTGACAACGTCATTCGCTTTAACCTGATAAGAAGCGATGTTAACAACACGACCGTTTACCATGATAGCTTTGTGGCTAACCAGCTGACGTGATTCAGCACGAGTCGCGCCGAAGCCCATACGGTATACAACGTTGTCCAGACGACCTTCCAGCAGAGTCAACAGGTTTTCACCGGTGTTGCCTTTCAGACGCGCTGCTTCTTTATAGTAGTTACGGAACTGACGCTCCAGCACACCGTACATACGGCGAACTTTTTGCTTTTCACGCAACTGCACACCATAGTCAGACAGACGCGGTTTACGCGCACCGTGCTGGCCAGGAGCTTGTTCAATTTTACACTTGGTATCGATCGCGCGAACGCCAGACTTAAGGAACAGGTCTGTGCCCTCACGACGGCTCAGCTTGAGCTTAGGACCCAAATATCTTGCCATTTTCTTTCTCCAACAATCCTAGAAACGAACGCGTTATACGCGACGTTTTTTCGGCGGACGACAACCGTTATGAGGGATCGGAGTCACATCAGTAATATTAGTGATGCGGAAACCAGCGGCGTTCAGTGCACGAATAGTAGATTCGCGACCTGGACCCGGACCTTTGACCATAACTTCCAGATTCTTGATGCCGTATTCTTTTACGGCTTCAGCGCAACGCTCTGCTGCAACCTGAGCTGCAAACGGAGTGGATTTGCGAGAACCACGGAAACCGGAACCACCGGCTGTTGCCCAACCCAGCGCGTTACCCTGACGATCGGTAATGGTAACGATGGTGTTGTTAAAAGAAGCATGGACATGAGCCACGCCATCAGAGACTTGTTTTCTTACACGCTTACGTGCACGAACTGGTGCCTTTGCCATTATTCAATCACCCCGACTATTTCTTGATCGGTTTACGCGGACCCTTACGGGTACGTGCGTTGGTCTTAGTACGCTGACCGCGAACCGGAAGACCACGACGATGGCGTAAACCACGATAGCAACCAAGGTCCATCAGACGCTTGATGCTCAGGGTGATTTCACGGCGCAGATCACCTTCAACGACAAATTTACCAACCGCTTCACGCAGGGATTCAATTTGTTCTTCAGACAGCTCACTGATCTTAACATTTTCAGCGATACCCGTGTCAGCACAGATGGCTTTAGAGCGGGTCTTGCCGATACCGAAAATAGCAGTTAATGCGATTACGGTATGTTTGTGATCAGGAATGTTAATGCCTGCTATACGGGCCACTATGCACTCCTACTATTTAATATGTACGCACCATGCTGAAAAGCCCGTTTTCAGGATACTCAAATGGAAACGTACAGACATACAAAAGATTGGCTGGCTAATCTAGCCAGCTCAACCCAACTTTGCAAGAAAAATATGCGAATAAATCAGCCTTGGCGCTGTTTATGCTTCGGCTCGGCACTGCAAATCACGCGGATGACGCCATCACGCTTAACGATTTTGCAGTTACGGCATAATTTCTTGACGGAAGCACGAACTTTCATTTTTACTCTCCGTAACTTCTCGAGCGACCTGTTAGCGGCCGTAGCCTTTCAGGTTCGCCTTCTTCAATGCAGACTCGTACTGACTCGACATCATCAGAGTTTGCACTTGAGCCATAAAGTCCATAATCACGACAACAACGATAAGCAGTGAGGTCCCACCAAAGTAGAACGGTACTTTCATTGCATCACGCATGAACTCCGGGATCAGGCAGATAAAAGTGATGTATAACGCACCGACCAAAGTCAGGCGAGTCATTACTTTATCGATATACTTCGCCGTTTGCTCTCCCGGACGAATTCCTGGTACAAATGCACCGGACTTCTTCAGGTTATCTGCTGTTTCACGCGGGTTGAAAACCAACGCCGTGTAGAAGAAACAGAAGAAGATGATTGCAGACGCATAGAGTAACACATAAAGCGGTTGCCCAGGCTGCAAATACAGCGAAATTGTTGTCAGCCAGTTCCAACCAGTACCGCCCCCGAACCATGATGTAATGGTAGCCGGGAACAGAATAATACTGGAAGCGAAGATTGCCGGGATAACCCCTGCCATATTCACTTTCAGCGGTAAATGTGTGCTCTGTGCAGCATAGACACGACGACCCTGTTGACGTTTAGCGTAGTTTACCACAATGCGGCGTTGACCACGCTCTACAAAGACAACAAAGAAGGTCACTGCAAATACTAATACTGCAACCAACAGCAACAGGAGGAAGTGCAGGTCGCCTTGACGCGCTTGCTCGATAGTATGGGCGATGGCCGGCGGGAGACCCGCAACGATACCGGCGAAGATAATGATTGAGATACCGTTTCCGATACCGCGCTCAGTAATCTGTTCGCCGAGCCACATCAGGAACATCGTTCCTGAGACCAGACTAACAACAGCGGTGAAATAGAATGCAAAGCCTGGATTAATCACCAGGCCCTGCATACCAGGCATATTCGGCAGACCGGTAGCAATACCGATCGACTGGAATATCGCCAGCACCAGAGTACCGTAGCGGGTGTACTGGCTGATCTTACGACGACCAGACTCCCCTTCTTTCTTCAGCTCCGCTAACGGCTGATAAACAACCGTCAGCAGCTGGACAATGATCGATGCCGAAATATACGGCATGATACCCAACGCAAAGATAGAAGCACGGCTGAGAGCACCACCAGAGAACATGTTGAACATTTCAATGATGGTGCCTCGCTGTTGCTCAAGCAGTTTGGCAAGTACAGCGGCATCAATACCAGGGATCGGAATAAAAGAGCCAATACGGAACACAATCAACGCACCGATTACAAACAACAGTCTGCGCTTCAGTTCGCCAATCCCACCTTTGGCACTTTGAAAATCTAATCCCGGTTGCTTAGCCATCTGCTACTTATTCCTCAATTTTACCGCCAGCAGCTTCGATAGCAGCACGAGCACCTTTAGTCACGCGCAGGCCACGAACAGTTACCGGACGAGATACTTCACCAGACAGGATCACTTTCGCGAATTCGATCTGGATACCGATAATGTTAGCCGCTTTCAGCGTGTTCAGGTCGATAACATCGCCTTCTACGTGAGCAAGATCAGACAGACGAACTTCTGCGGTGATCATCGCTTTACGAGAAGTGAAGCCGAATTTCGGCAGACGACGGTACAGAGGCATCTGACCACCTTCGAAACCGCGACGTACGCCACCACCAGAACGAGAGTTCTGACCTTTGTGACCACGACCACCGGTTTTACCGAGGCCAGAACCGATACCACGACCCAGGCGTTTACCCGCCTTTTTGGAGCCTTCGGCCGGAGACAGAGTATTTAAACGCATCTCTTACTCCTCAACTTTAACCATGAAGGAAACCGCGTTGACCATACCACGAACAGCAGGAGTATCCTCGCGCTCTACGGTGTGACCAATACGACGCAGACCCAGGCCAAGCAGCGTTGCCTTGTGTTTCGGCAGACGACCGATTGCACTGCGGGTTTGAGTAATTTTAATAGTCTTTGCCATGGTTTATTTCCCCAGAATTTCTTCAACGGATTTACCACGCTTGGCAGCGACCATTTCTGGAGAATTCATATTTTCCAGGCCATCAATAGTTGCACGAACCACGTTGATCGGGTTGGTGGAACCATATGCTTTGGCCAGAACGTTATGAACTCCAGCAACTTCCAGAACGGCGCGCATTGCACCACCGGCGATGATACCGGTACCTTCGGAAGCTGGCTGCATGAATACACGAGAACCCGTGTGAACACCTTTAACCGGGTGCTGCAGGGTGCCGTGGTTCAGCGCGACGTTAATCATATTGCGACGGGCTTTTTCCATCGCTTTCTGGATCGCTGCTGGAACTTCACGCGCTTTACCGTAACCAAAACCAACGCGACCGTTACCGTCACCAACTACAGTCAGAGCTGTGAAGGAGAAAATACGACCACCTTTAACGGTTTTAGATACGCGGTTAACCGCGATCAGCTTTTCCTGCAGTTCGCCAGCTTGTTTTTCGATGTGAGCCATCTTACACCTCTACCTTAGAACTGAAGGCCAGCTTCACGGGCAGCATCTGCCAGTGCCTGGACACGACCATGATATTGGAACCCGGAACGGTCAAAGGAAACATCTTTGATGCCTTTTTCCAGAGCGCGTTCAGCAACAGCTTTACCCACAGCTGCTGCCGCGTCTTTGTTACCGGTGTACTTCAGTTGTTCAGCGATAGCTTTTTCTACAGTAGAAGCAGCTACCAGAACTTCAGAACCGTTCGGTGCAATTACCTGTGCGTAAATATGACGCGGGGTACGATGTACCACCAGGCGAGTTGCACCCAGCTCCTGGAGCTTGCGGCGTGCGCGGGTCGCACGACGGATACGAGCAGATTTCTTATCCATAGTGTTACCTTACTTCTTCTTAGCCTCTTTGGTACGCACGACTTCGTCGGCGTAACGAACACCCTTGCCTTTATAAGGCTCAGGACGACGGTAGGCGCGCAGATCTGCTGCAACCTGGCCGATCACCTGCTTATCAGCGCCTTTCAGCACGATTTCAGTTTGAGTCGGACATTCTGCAGTGATACCGGCCGGCAGTTTATGCTCAACAGGATGAGAGAAACCTAAAGCCAGGTTTACTACATCCCCTTTGACCGCTGCACGATAGCCTACACCAACCAGCTGAAGCTTTTTAGTGAAGCCTTCGGTAACACCAACAACCATTGAGTTCAGCAGGGCACGCGCGGTACCAGCCTGAGCCCATCCATCCACGAAACCATCACGCGGACCGAAGGTCAGAGCATTATCTGCATGTTTAACTTCAACAGCATTGTTGAGGGTACGAGTCAGCTCGCCGTTTTTACCTTTGATCGTAATAACCTGACCGTTGATTTTTACATCAACGCCGGCAGGAACAACGACCGGTGCTTTAGCAACACGAGACATTTTTTCCTCCGATTAGGCTACGTAGCAGATAATTTCGCCACCAAGACCAGCCTGGCGCGCTGCACGATCGGTCATAACACCTTTAGAGGTAGAAATAACCGCGATACCCAGACCCGCCATAACTTTCGGCAGCTCATCTTTACGTTTGTAGATGCGCAGACCTGGGCGGCTGACACGCTGAATGCTTTCTACAACAGCTTTACCCTGGAAATACTTAAGAGTCAGTTCCAGTTCCGGCTTGATGTCGCCTTCAACTTTAAAATCTTCAATAAAGCCTTCTTCCTTCAGCACGTTGGCAATTGCCACTTTCAGCTTGGAGGAAGGCATGGTGACCGCAGCTTTATTCGCGGCCTGACCGTTACGGATACGGGTCAGCATATCCGCGATCGGATCTTGCATGCTCATCTGTCTTTACTCCCGTGATTCAATTGGTGACAATTACCAGCTAGCCTTTTTCAGACCCGGGATTTCACCGCGCATTGCGGCTTCACGGACCTTGATACGGCTCAACCCGAACTTCCGCAGGAAACCATGCGGACGACCTGTTTGACGGCAGCGATTACGCTGACGAGACGGGCTGGAATCACGCGGCAGAGTCTGCAGCTTGAGAACAGCATTCCAACGATCTTCGTCGGTTGCGTTCACATCAGAGATGATAGCTTTCAGTTCAGCGCGTTTAGCGAAGAATTTATCAGCTAAAGCCACGCGCTTTACTTCGCGTGCTTTCATTGATTGCTTAGCCATTAAGTAACCCTACCTTACTTGCGGAACGGGAAGTCAAAGGCAGCCAGCAGAGCGCGGCCTTCTTCATCAGATTTCGCAGTAGTGGTAATGGTAATATCCAAACCACGAACGCGGTCGACTTTATCGTAGTCGATTTCTGGGAAGATGATCTGCTCACGGACACCCATGCTGTAGTTGCCACGACCGTCGAAAGACTTAGCGGACAAGCCACGGAAGTCACGGATACGCGGTACAGCAATAGTGATCAGGCGCTCAAAGAACTCCCACATGCGTTCGCCACGCAGAGTTACTTTACAGCCGATCGGATAGCCCTGACGGATTTTGAAGCCTGCAACTGATTTGCGTGCTTTGGTGATCAGCGGTTTTTGACCGGAGATTGCTGTCAGATCGGCTGCTGCGTTATCCAGCAGTTTCTTGTCAGCGATCGCTTCACCAACACCCATGTTCAGGGTGATCTTCTCGACCCGAGGGACTTGCATGACAGAATTGTAGTTAAACTCAGTCATGAGTTTTTTAACTACTTCGTCTTTGTAGTAATCATGCAGTTTCGCCATCGTACTACTCCAAATTACTTGATAGTTTCGCTGTTAGATTTGAAGAAACGGACTTTTTTGCCGTCTTCGAATCTAAAGCCTACACGGTCAGCCTTGCCGGTTGCCGCATTGAAGATTGCAACGTTAGAAACCTGAATAGCAGCTTCTTTTTCAACGATGCCGCCTGGTTGGTTCAGAGCCGGAACCGGCTTCTGGTGTTTCTTAACCAGGTTGATACCTTCAACAATGAGCTTGCCGGAAGACAAGACATTCTTAACTTTACCGCGTTTACCTTTATCTTTACCGGTTAACACGATAACTTCGTCATCACGACGGATTTTCGCTGCCATGATTCGCTCCTTAGAGTACTTCTGGGGCCAGAGAGATAATTTTCATGAACTTCTCGTTACGAAGTTCACGAGTTACCGGCCCAAAAATACGCGTACCGATGGGCTGCTCGCTGTTATTGTTTAAAATAACGCATGCATTACCATCGAAGCGAATGACAGAACCGTCCGGGCGACGAACACCCTTCTTGGTGCGCACCACTACCGCCTTCAGCACATCACCTTTTTTGACCTTACCACGCGGAATTGCTTCTTTGATGGTGATCTTGATGATGTCGCCTACGCCTGCGTAGCGACGGTGCGAGCCACCCAGAACCTTGATACACATTACGCGACGTGCACCGGAGTTGTCGGCGACGTTCAGCATAGTCTGTTCTTGGATCATTTTAGTGCTCCGCTAATGTCAACTACTACTGAGACCCAAAAATAGGGTCGTTAAAAAAGCCCCATATCGAGGGCGCGGCATTATAACACCGCAAATCAGATATGGGTAGAAAAAATAAACGGCTCATCGCTGAGCCGTTTATCCGTATCGAGAATGCGTACTCTATTACAGAACCGCTTTCTCTACAACGCGAACCAGCGTCCAGGACTTAGTCTTGGACAGCGGACGGCATTCGCGGATTTCAACCACGTCGCCGATACCGCATTCGTTGTTCTCGTCATGTACGTGCAGTTTGGTCGTACGCTTGATGAATTTGCCGTATACCGGGTGTTTCACCATACGTTCGATAGCAACAACAATGGATTTCTCCATTTTGTCGCTAACCACGCGACCTTGCAGAGTACGGATTTTATCGGTCATTACGCACCCGCCTTCTGAGTCAGTAAAGTCTTAACGCGTGCAACATCACGACGCACTTGCTTCAGCAGATGAGTCTGTTGCAGCTGGCCACTTGCAGCCTGCATACGCAGGTTGAACTGCTCACGCAGCAGGTTCAGCAGCTCAGCGTTCAGCTCTTCAACGCTTTTTTCACGCAGCTCTTTTGCTTTCATTACATCACCGTCTTAGTTACAAAGGTGGTTTTGATCGGCAGTTTCGCTGCTGCCAGGCCGAATGCTTCACGGGCCAGCTCTTCCGGTACGCCGTCCATTTCATAAAGGACTTTACCCGGCTGAATCAAGGCAACCCAGTACTCCACGTTACCTTTACCTTTACCCATACGAACTTCCAGCGGCTTCTCGGTGATCGGTTTGTCCGGGAATACACGGATCCAGATCTTACCTTGACGCTTAACTGCACGGGTCATAGCACGACGTGCTGCTTCGATCTGACGTGCAGTCAGACGACCACGGCCAACAGCTTTCAGACCGAAAGTGCCGAAGCTAACATCCGTACCCTGCGCCAGACCACGGTTGCGGCCTTTGTGCACTTTACGGAATTTTGTACGCTTTGGTTGTAACATCAGCGACGCTCCTTATTTACGGCCTTTACGCTGCTGCTTTTTAGGTTGAGCAGCCGGTTCCGGTTGTTCAACAGCAGCCATACCACCCAGGATCTCACCTTTGAAGATCCATACCTTAACGCCGATTACACCGTAAGTGGTGTGCGCTTCAGAGGTGTTGTAGTCGATGTCAGCACGCAGAGTGTGCAGCGGTACGCGACCTTCACGGTACCATTCGGTACGTGCGATTTCCGCGCCGCCCAGACGGCCGCTAACTTCAACTTTGATACCTTTAGCGCCCAGACGCATTGCGTTCTGTACAGCACGCTTCATAGCACGACGGAACATAACGCGACGTTCCAGCTGAGAAGTGATGCTGTCAGCAACCAATTTAGCGTCCAGTTCAGGCTTACGAACTTCGGCAATATTGATCTGTGCAGGCACGCCAGCGAGATCCGCGACGACCTTGCGCAGTTTTTCTACGTCTTCGCCTTTCTTACCGATAACGATACCCGGGCGAGCAGTGTGAATGGTCACACGGATGCTTTTAGCCGGACGCTCGATAACGATGCGAGATACAGACGCTTTCGCCAGTTCCTTAGTCAGGTACTGACGTACTTTAAAATCGCTGTCCAGGTTGTCAGCGAATTCTTTGGTGTTCGCAAACCAGGTTGAGTTCCATGGTTTTACAATACCCAGGCGAATACCATTAGGATGTACTTTCTGACCCATTGCTAGTCTCCAGAGTCTCAGCGATCGGACACAACCACAGTAATGTGGCTGGTGCGCTTCAGGATGCGATCTGCACGACCTTTAGCACGCGGCATAATGCGCTTCATGCTCGGGCCTTCGTCTACGAAAATTTTCGCAACTTTCAGATCATCAATGTCAGCGCCATCGTTGTGTTCAGCGTTAGCAATGGCAGATTCCAGTACCTTCTTGACCAGTACAGCAGCTTTCTTATTGGTGTAGGTCAGAATATCCAGGGCCTGCGACACTTTCTTACCGCGAATCAGGTCAGCAACAAGGCGAACCTTCTGAGCAGAAGAACGAGCATGGCGATGTTGAGCTAAAGTTTCCATCTCTTCCTCCTACCTTATTTCTTCTTCGCTTTTTTATCAGCAGCGTGGCCGCGATAAGTACGAGTCGGTGCGAATTCACCCAGTTTGTGACCAACCATTTCGTCGGAAACAAAAACTGGAACGTGCTGACGACCATTATGGACAGCGATGGTCAAACCGATCATGTTAGGAAAGATCGTTGAACGACGGGACCAAGTGCGCAGGGGCTTCTTGTCTCCGCTTTCCACCGCTTTCTCTACCTTCTTCAGCAAGTGCAGGTCAATAAAAGGACCTTTCTTGAGAGAACGTGGCATGGCTTATCCTCTAAAATTATTTGCTACGGCGACGTACGATGAATTTATCAGTACGCTTGTTGCTGCGGGTCTTCTTACCTTTGGTCTGAACGCCCCACGGAGTTACCGGGTGCTTACCAAAGTTACGACCTTCACCACCACCATGTGGGTGGTCGACTGGGTTCATCGCAGTACCGCGAACGGTAGGACGAACACCACGCCAGCGTGCAGCACCTGCTTTACCCAGAACGCGCAGCATATGCTCAGCATTGCCAACTTCGCCCAGAGTAGCGCGGCAGTCTGCTTCGACTTTACGCATTTCACCAGAACGCAGACGCAGGGTGACATAAGCACCATCGCGAGCAACGATCTGAACGTAAGTACCAGCGGAACGAGCCAGCTGACCGCCTTTACCTGGTTTCATTTCTACGTTATGAACGGTAGAACCAACCGGGATATTGCGCATCGGCAGGGTGTTGCCTGCTTTGATTGCAGCATCAACGCCAGATTGAATCTGGTCGCCAGCTTTCAGGCCTTTAGGGGCCAGAATGTAACGGCGCTCACCGTCTTTGTACAGAACCAGCGCGATGTTCGCGGAGCGGTTCGGATCGTACTCAAGACGTTCAACAACTGCCGGGATACCATCTTTGTTGCGTTTGAAGTCAACAATACGGTAGGCCTGTTTGTGACCACCACCGATATGACGGGTGGTGATACGGCCATTGTTGTTACGACCACCGGATTTGCTGTTTTTTTCAACCAGCGGAGCAAAAGGTTTGCCCTTGTGCAGCTCTGGGTTGACCACTTTAACAACGTGGCGACGACCCGGAGATGTCGGTTTACATTTAACAACTGCCATTGTATTACTCCTCCGACTTACTCAGCGCCGCCGACGAAGTCCAGATTCTGGCCTTCCTTCAGGGTGACGTAAGCTTTTTTCCAGTCGCTACGACGACCGATACGCTGTCCGTGACGTTTAACTTTCCCTTTAACAACCAGGGTGTTAACGACTTCGACTTCGACTTCAAACAGTTTCTGCACAGCAGCTTTGATCTCTGCTTTGGTCGCGTCTTTAGCAACTTTGAGAACGATGGTGTTAGTTTTTTCCATCGCAGTAGACGCTTTTTCAGAAACGTGCGGTGCGCGCAGCACCTTCAGCAGACGTTCTTCACGAATCATGCCAGCATCTCCTCAACTTGCTTAACAGCATCAGCAGTCATTACGACTTTGTCGAAGGCGATCAGGCTAACCGGGTCGATACCAGTTGCATCACGTACGTCAACCTTGTGCAGGTTGCGCGCAGCAAGGAACAGGTTCTCGTCCAGCTCACCGGTGATGATCAGCACATCTTCCAGAGCCATGTCTTTCAGTTTCTGTGCCAGCAGCTTAGTTTTAGGCGCTTCTACAGAGAAAGATTCGACAACGATCAGACGATCCTGACGTACCAGTTCGGACAGAATGCTTTTCAGCGCGCCGCGGTACATCTTTTTGTTAACTTTTTGACTGTGGTCCTGCGGACGCGCAGCGAAGGTCACGCCACCTGAACGCCAGATCGGGCTCTTGATAGAACCTGAACGCGCACGGCCGGTACCTTTCTGGCGCCACGGCTTTTTGCCTGAACCAGTTACTTCAGCACGAGTCTTCTGAGCACGAGTACCCTGACGAGCACCAGCTGCATAAGCAACTACAACCTGGTGAACCAGCGCTTCGTTGAAATCACGACCGAAGGTAGTTTCGGAAACAGTCAGCGCGCTCTGCGCGTCTTTCAATACTAATTCCATTGCTATCCCCTTACGCCTTCACAGCTGGTTTAACGATCAGGTCGCTACCGGTTGCACCCGGGACCGCGCCTTTAACCAGCAGCAGGTTGCGCTCAGCGTCAACACGTACTACGTCCAGGCTCTGAACGGTGACACGTTCGTTACCCAGCTGACCTGCCATTTTCTTGCCTTTGAACACTTTGCCCGGAGTCTGGTTCTGACCGATAGAACCCGGAACGCGGTGAGACAAGGAGTTACCGTGAGTAGCGTCCTGGGTACGGAAGTTCCAGCGCTTAACGGTACCAGCAAAACCTTTACCTTTAGAGGTACCGGTTACGTCAACTTTTTTAACGTCAGCAAACAGCTCAACGCTAATGTCCTGACCTACGGTGAACTCTTCGCCGTCAGCCAGACGGAATTCCCACAGACCACGGCCAGCTTCTACGCCAGCTTTAGCGAAGTGACCCGCTTCCGGTTTGGTTACACGGTTAGCTTTTTTAGCACCAGTGGTCACCTGAACGGCACGGTAGCCATCGTTAGCCAGATCTTTAACCTGAGTAACGCGGTTTGCTTCAACTTCGATTACGGTTACTGGGATAGATACGCCATCTTCAGTGAAGATGCGGGTCATGCCCACTTTTTTACCGACTAAACCAATCATTGTTTCAACCTCTCAATCGCTCGATGACCTGATTAACCCAGGCTGATCTGCACGTCTACACCGGCAGCCAGATCCAGACGCATCAGAGCATCAACGGTTTTTTCAGTTGGCTCAACGATGTCAACCAGACGCTTATGAGTGCGGATTTCGTACTGATCGCGCGCGTCTTTGTTAACGTGCGGAGAGATCAGAACGGTAAAGCGCTCTTTGCGGGTCGGCAGCGGGATCGGACCACGGACTTGCGCACCAGTGCGCTTAGCAGTCTCGACGATTTCCGCGGTTGATTGATCGATCAGACGATGATCAAACGCTTTAAGGCGGATACGGATTCTTTGGTTCTGCATGAGACCAGAGCTCCAATTATTTTATAGACGAAATGGTTACTCCTCATACCCATTACGATTGATGGGAGAGTGTAACCGTTCTTACATAGTTCCCCAATTGGGAACATTGTTTGGTAGCGTGTTGCTGCTACCAGGGTTCATATCGAACCGGCCGTCAACTTTGACAGGCCCGCGCATTATACGCAAATTCAGCGACAACGCAAGGGCTGCGTACAAAATCATCACTTGTTTCTGCGAGCTCACTTCCACGCCCGTCGCAATGCCATGAAAGGCCGGCAAATACTCTGGAGCATGACATCCATTCCTGTTTATTGCCTTTTGCCAGAGGCTCGGCTCCTGCATCACACTCGGTACCCAGGACCACCACATGGAAACCATCGATGATAGCGACTTTGGCATTCTTTATTATTTATGGCGGGTTATTACTCACGCTTTGTTGGCACGATCTGCGCTATGGCTTGCTACCCGATAAATTTACCTGCCCTCTGCTGTGGGGCGGGTTGCTTTATTATCTGTGTATGTCACCAGCCAATCTGCAGCATGCAGTCTGGGGAGCGATAGCAGGCTATCTGGCCTTTGCGTTGATCTATTGGCTCTACAGGGGAATACGCGGGCGTGAAGGCATCGGCTACGGCGATGTCAAATTTCTCGCCGCACTAGGGGCATGGCAGGGATGGAGAGTTTTACCGCAGCTCGTTCTTATAGCAACGATTCTCGCCTGCGCTGCCGTAACGGTTCTGATGCTGTGCGGCAAACATAGGCAGGCATTACGCAACCCGCTGCCTTTCGGCCCTTTCCTGGCCACAGCGGGTTTGCTATGTGGTTGGCAGACGTTTTTTAGTCAGCCACTTTAATCTGCGACTGAAGATAATTTTGCAGACCAATTTTACCTATCAAATCCAGCTCGGTTTCCAGCCAGTCGATATGGCCTTCTTCATCGGCGAGGATGGTGATTAACATATCACGGCTGACGTAGTCGTGGACGCTGTCAGCATAGGCGATGGCTTCTCGTAGATCCTTCGCCCCTTCCAGTTCCAGCCTCAGGTCGGATTGCAGCATCTCCTCGACGTCCTCTCCGATGCGGAGTTTGCCGAGATCCTGCAGGTTCGGGATCCCTTCGAGAAATAAAATGCGCTCGATATATTTATCGGCATGCTTCATTTCATCGATAGATTCGTGGTACTCGACATCATTGAGGCGCATCAGGCCCCAGTTCTTGAACATTCTCGCATGGAGAAAGTATTGATTAATTGCGACTAGCTCATTTCCCAATAATTTATTGAGATAACTTATGATTTTGACATCACCTTTCATTATATAGTCCCTCCGCTTCCACTTATTGAAGCGTAGTTCGGGCTATAGGGATGTCAAAGTAAAGCTGAGAGACTTCAGGCGATCTCTTGATATTCCGGCATGCGGGTTAATTCATCTTCCATAATTTCTCGTGCTGCACGAACGCACTTACCACATTGATTTCCAACGGGAATAAATTTTCTCAGCTGCTGAAAAGACTGAGGATTGAATTGGCGCACAGCCTGACGAATTTTTTTATCGTTCACACCATTACACAGACAAACGTACATATATACTCCCGTTCAACTTACAGACAAAGTGTAAATGAGAATAGTTATGATTACAATAGCCTGTTTATTAAATAGGCGTTTGATCTCTTTGCTGTCAGTCACTGTGCTGCTTCACGCAAATAGCAGACAGCAAAAAGGGCGCCTTAGCGCCCTTTTTAATTCAGAACTAAATATTAGCCCAGAACTTTAGCAACCACGCCCGCGCCAACGGTACGGCCGCCTTCACGGATTGCGAAACGCAGACCGTCGTCCATCGCGATCGGGTGGATCAGGG